>NZ_JBXHAQ010000003.1:0-465070 GCF_056895215.1 Dyadobacter sp. HNCC25DJ184
ATCGCGCCAAAATAATGGAATTTTCGATAATAGAATACTAAGGTTAGATCTATTCAGGAAGATCCTCCCTTCCAAATGTGGTGAGTTCAGTGAGTTTGTCGGAGAGTTGTTTTACGCGAATCGCCAATTTTCAACTGACGCAATTCCCTTGTCATTCACACCAGAAAATAATGATATTGTACATCCTGTGTTGGTTGTTACTCAAATCTGAGTGGCATTTTTCACTTATGAATGGTATCAGCAGACAGAAAAAAATATGTTACTTTTCTACCAATATCTTCCAAATATCACACAAGATTCTCCTTTTACTACGACGAGGAGATAGGTGTTCACTTTTTGAACTCAGTACATAAAGAGAAAATCAAAAATGACAATCCAAGACTTGCTTAGTCTTAATGCTATTCTGATTTATGAAAAAGCTGAGATTGGTATCCCACATCGTATTTCTTGAATAAGTCTTTTCTGAATTCATACCAGTCGGTATGTTTCTTCATTAGCTCTATACTTTCATCTCTGAATTGCATCAACATTTCGATTCCCTTGTCATTTAAAAAATGGTATAATTTCCCTTTACGTACATAACTACCAGGGAGTTTTGGGTTCATAACGCGTAATGCAGGGAGAACATCTTTATGAAACCGAGAATAAATGACCTCATTAATCCACTTTCCCACTATCGCTGGCTTGTGAAAGTCATTGGGGTTCAGAGTATCCCATTTGTTTAGTCGATAAATTTCGCTAAAAAATGGCACATCATTAGGGAACATAGCCTCGTACTTTCTTTGGACAGCACTTAGTAAGGATTTTATTTCCCCTATGGAAAGCGTTACTCCATTTATTTCTATGGTAGTATCCTGAAGCACCTTTTTTCGCTTCCGCTTTGCCTTAGCTAAATCATCCGTTTGCTGAATTAGCATACCAGCAAGAAATAATCGCTCTTGGCGTGACTCCTCGCTAATTTCCGGTTGTTTAACCTCTTTTAAATCATTTTGTTCTTTTTTAACGATTTCGATTGCCGAGGATAATAGCGCAAGCTTTTCTTCTTCCTTTTTCATGATGTAACTGTATTATATGATTTGTGTGCAAAAGTGGGAACTAGTAACTCAATACGCTCGTGCTCCTTCCAAGATATGTCCAAAGGTTTTTCGCACTCGTCAAGATCAGGAGAAAAAACACGAGCTCTCGCCCAAGCAGACCTATCCGACTTACTCGCATTGAACGCATGAAATGCGTAGATTAGGCTTTTATGAATCTGATTTTCGGCTGCAAACTCAGCTATAAATGTTTCATCATTGATTAGCCTCTTTACAATCTTCATCTTATCTTCTGAAAACAGATATTCTTTGGCGAAATTATCCGCCTCGGCTTCTCGCTCTCTAACTGATAGTTTCTCATTTGAATCGTCAGTAAGGTGATATCTATTCTCTTTAATCTCCTCCCAGTCAAACAGCACGTGGTACAATTCATGAATCAGTGCAAACCACAACGTAGAATAGAATCCTTGATAATTCGTCAAAATGATCGAAGGATTTCCATTATGATTAAATGTAGCTCCCCTCAATTGTAGAGTTAACATCGACGGCTGGTACAAGACGGTCAGTCCCAAATCAAAAAGCTCCCGTGATATTTCTAAAAGCCCCTTTTGGACATTCATTGTATACCACCTAATTTTTGGAAAAAGTCTAATTAGTGCCTCTCGATCAAAAGGGTTAGGGTTTCGTATCTCAGAAAGAGAGGCTTGAGCCGCACTAATCCAAAATGCTCTTGTAGCATTATTATCTACTTTTCTTGAACCTGAACTAAAGGCTACATCAACCGTCGGTCTCTTATATTCAAATATTGAGCGTAATCCTAATCTAGCAGTAATCCTTTCACGAATGTGTTTGAAGTCTCTAATATTGTCTATCACGCCAGCCTTTTTTAAAACAGTGAGATCAAAATTCTCATTTATAAAATGAATTTCGTCAGAAGATATATTGATCATTGGGAAATTCTTTTCGATTAATTCCACATACATTTCAACTACCTCTGATTTCGATATTTGTAAGAAATGAGAAAGTTTTATCAGATTTAAAACGTCTACTTGCTTTTGGGATCCGTTCAATATTCCCTTCATTGTCCTAGACTGTACCTCCATTACATCGAATGCATCGGTGGCAGAAATTTTCAATTCATTCAACTTATTATCAAACAGATCTTTGAGAGTCGGTTTTTGTGGTTTTAATCCACTCAACAGTGCTTCGATATCCGTGAACTTGTTATTCATTGAGCTTACTCCTTAATTTAATTGTACTTATACAAACCCAAATATATATCAAAAAATGACATATTCTTAATTTATGACAGAAAAATTGTAAATCTGCACCTAAATTTTTCGCTAGCCAGATTGTGTGATTCTTAGTGCAAGATAACAAATGTGACCGCTACTAGATCAATACACCTTTCATATGATAACTTGATATGACTATCTTATGTATCACGAACAATGCTTCACGACTAATATAAATTGGATGTAACCTCAATAACATTGTTTCTGATTAAGGAAGCATTATTTTGATTTTTAATGCATCTATCACAAAAATGAGGCGCGCCGGTTTTGGTGCCTTATACAAACATTAAAAATTTTGCATTCAGGCAATGTCTTTGACCGAAGCACTGGCCCCTGTGTTGGTTATCAACTGACTGTGAGCTTTTTCGTTTTATGCAAACTCTTTTCTTTTCTCTCAGCCTGATCTAAGAGCAGTGCCATACCCAATCGTTTTTCCAGATTAGCTAACGAGTATTCCCTTCCGATCTGCGACCCTTTGAGTTTCATACCATTTTTGGTGTTCATAAACGCTATGCCTCTGCCCAAATAGGTTTTGTAACCCTGTTTTTCAAGCTGTGATTTCAGCTCTTCAACACTCTTGACAGCAGACAACTGCTGATCGATCATTTCTTTTAGTCTGAGGATCGCTTTGTTGGTTTGTCTGTTTTCCTGTCTGTTCTCATCGGTCAGATGCATTTCCGGCGTGATTGACAAGCCTAGTTCCAACTCTATTCTACGGCAGAATTTTCCAGTACGCGCATAATTATTGAAATGATCCGCCGTGTTCTTTCCGTTATAATTAATACGATTGGCGACCAAATGGAAGTGCGCATGCATCGTGTCCGTGTGCCGGAATACCAGCATCTGGTTCTGCTCAAAACCGAAGTCTTTGGCAAATTCGGCAGTGATCTGCCGGATCTTATCATCGCCCGGATTCTCACCGGGCGGAAAACTAAACGACTGGTGCCAGACAAATTTATTGAGCTTTGTATTCTTGTCACGGTTGTCTAAAAATTGCTTGATCAGATTATCAATATCAAATCTTCCATCAGGCAGTTTTTGAAGTGCCAGGTGCTGGATGTAGACAAGCTCCCCGCGAACATCGTCCGGCCCAACTATCTTACTCTGCTGTGGTGTGAGGTGTTTGTCGTAGTAGCAATACTCAATGATCCGTTTTGCGTAATTTCCCAGTTTCACTTGCCCAATCATAATCTTCTGTTTTTAATCAGCTCCTCGGCTGCCTGTCTGATCATTTCATAGACTGCTGCTGGCTGGGTGTTTTCTGATTCTTTCCAAATCGGTAAAAGCTCATCAGGTATTTCGTCTTTCAGATAATGCGCTTCGTATTTTTTCAAAAGTTCACCGCTGGCCTGATACAGATGCTGAGTCTTTTCCATTACACTGGTTTTGTTCTCTGTCTGTGGCAAAACAATATCCAGATAACTATACAACTGAGATGTCCAGTCCTGAATATCAGACAAAGTCTTACGCACCGTTCTAAGCTCAAAGTCCTCAAATGCAAAAAGCATGATCAGTTTAGAAAGCAGTCTGACCTGCTGGCTGCTTTGCTGCCATTGGCGGGAAAGTATATCAGCACTGGATGCTTTTAATACCGCGAGTGAGAGAATTCCGCTGAGCTTTTCAAGGATCAAAATCGTTTCAGCCGTCTTAGCAGGAAGTGATTTTTTCTGAGGTCTTTTAATGGGTGTGTCCAATGCCAGTGTCAAAAAGAATTGACTGGCTGAAAGCCCGCTCTTTTCGATCAGCACATTGACGCGCTGCTTTTCATCGGCAGTAGCCCATACGGAAAAATGAGACCTTCTGACAACCTTTTCGCTTTTAGGCGGCCTGCCTTTTTGTTTTTTATTTTCCATCATCTTTAAGATTTAAAATGGTCTGTCACAATGAGCTATGAGCCCAAAGGCGAATAGCGAGGGGGTCAAGGGGGCGTAGCCCCTTGCAAGCTCCCGCCGGTCGCCGTTTTTCACGGCGTACCGGCGATAGCTTGTTTTGGTAAAACCAACGCCAAGGCTCATAGAAGTTTACAAATGGCCACTTTTGGCAGCCAAAGTTTAAGAAAGTTCACAAAAGTTCACTTGCAGATTTTCAGACGCTATTTTAAACCCAGAGGCACCAGAACCCGTTTTTTTTGATGATCGTAGATGTAATCTTTTCCGATCGTGGTACCGCCCTTTTTAGGCAGCGGGTACAGAACGAGGTAATTGACTCCATCTTTTTCAAGGATCTCACCTTTCTGAATAAGAGCCACATAATCCGAAACATTTTCGTAGGTGTCGAGGACCTCTTTTTTTTGCTTGTAATCCTGACTATTACTGGTATACCAAAAAATCAGGATCGAGACCACAATACCAGCAACGGCAGCCGGAGCGGTTATACCAAGCCCAAAGAATAAGGCTTCACGGTCGCTTTTGAAATGAATGGACTTGTGACTTCCTCTAATTTGTGCTGCTGCTTTGCTGATCTCCAGAACCGACATCTTCACACTGCTTTCAAACTGCCTGAAATTTTCATGCATTTCGTGAAACAGAATAGGCGACCACTTATCCATTAGTCTGCCGTATTTCTCCGTATACCTGCCCCGGATACGGTCTACTTCTTCCTTACTGACCTGGTTCATCATTGAAATTATTTTCAAGTTCCGTTTCCAGACATATCTGTGCTCCAAATGGATACTCATCAAGACTGTAACCATTTCTGATTCCATCCAGTATCTGGTTACCCAGAAGCGTATCGGCATCAAAGTCGCCGAACTGCCGTAGTTCAAGGCCAAACCTGGTGCAGTTGTCAGACAGCTCGAGGGCTAGCTTGGGAAACTGGCTGAATGTGTTGATGTTCTGCCAGACAATGACCCGGAACCGTCCCTGTGTCACCTGTATCATTTTTTCAAGGTATTCAACGCAGGCCCGGTAAGCACCACCACCTGCGATGATGATATGAAAAATAGCTTCATTGCCCAGCCTGTCACACCAGGTTTTAAAGTTCAGGTCCCTGGAAAGCAGAGAAGGAAACTGTTCGCTTTCCGGAGCTCCAAAATCCATAAAGATTTCGTTGAAGGGCGCTTTAACCAGGCTTTCTACGTAGCCGATGAAAATGTCCCGGACGATCATATCGCGTTTACCGATCAGCGAAAGGGTCTCCATCCTGGAGTCTCCCAGAAATTTTAGCTGACGGGTAGAAGTCTTTGTAGAATGATCAACATCCACAAACAGGGAAGAACCATCCCTTTCCGAAAGCGCTTTTAAATACGTAAAAAGACTTTTGCCTACACCGCCCTTGGCTTGCAGGACATAATGGAATTTGCGTTTCATTTTTTAGAGAATTTAGATTGAACAATAATATTTTCCTGTGTACTCATGGTTTCCGGGTCCGAACAAAAACTGGCAAAGCCGTCTTCGGGAGTTTCCGTTCTCAGTTTAGCAGTGACCGCTGAAACAGGACTTTGAACGATCGGTTTTGCCGTCACTGGACGTATCGTTTTGTTTTTGAAGTGAAACCGGCAGAATTTGATATCTGCTGCACATACCATCTCAGCCTGACCGAGATCATTACAGATCATTTCGGCGATATAACTCGCTGTCAGTTTTGATGTGATCAGATCAAAGTAGAGCTCATAAAGGATCCGCCTTCTTTTCTTATCTCGCCGCTCAAAAAGGTCGATCAGTGTTTTCTTGTCCATTGATCTTCTGGTTTGAGCTTCCGTTATCCCGGCCGGTCAGTGCTATACGGCTTGCACGTAGCGGATGATAGGAAGGCTGGTAATCAATGTGGCCGTAATGTGCCAGCTCCCTGATACAGCTGTGGTAGGTAGCTATTGATCGGATTCTGGCAGATCGCATCAGAATTCTTCTGCTAATCCGGATCTGGCTTTGATCTGCCTTGCCGCAGTGATGCGCAATGGCAGCATACAAACAGATATGCACAGCCCGAAGTCTGGGATCATCCCATACTCCTTCTATCAACCCGGCTCCCGCCGGATTGATAAAGTTTTGTTTCGATGCCCGCATGATCTACCGTCTTTTAGAAGGGTCTTTTGCCAGCATTAGCTCAATGTCCTGATACTGGTAGTAAAAAATGCCGCCCACTTTGGTGTAACGCAGATGACCGTTGACCCGCAGGTTCAATAGCGTTCCAGGTGAGATGTTTAAAAGCGCACGCACCTGGGCACTTTTTAGCCATTTGCCTTGTGGGCCAGGTTTGGCGGCCGTTAGAATGGTTTTTAATTCGGTAAGAAGTTCAGTTTTAAACTGGTGCAAGTCCTCCCTCGTGATCATCTCTACATGCATGACTGCTTTTGTTTAATGGTGAAACATAAACCATGACAACAGGCCGGGTACCACGGCCCATTATCATCAAAAGCAAACATAAGAGGGGAAGGGTAAATAATAATGACCAAAACATGCTGCTGGTCAAAACAAATTTATCCATTTCGCTTTAAGTAATTGATTTTGAATAGCTTTTGAGATGAATAAATTTCGGTTCCTTTGATAAGTGTTTTATCTTTTTGTGCCGGAAAGTAGTTCCGAGCGGTGTTTACAGGGATCTCATTGTTGCCATGAAGGAAGTATTTGGCAATCATTTTATACCAGCCGCTCTGGCCAGAGCTGGTCAGAAGCTTATTTCCATCCGGCAGTTCCAATTCCTGCATCTGTTTAATCAGGTCCAAGAAGGTTGGTAAATAGTTTTCGCGGATCTGGATTTTTTTGCTCGTTTCAAACTCTTTGAGTTGCCTGTTCTCCTCTTCCAGAAAAACAACCCTGGCTTTAAGTGAAGAAATCAACTGGTCTTTTTCCATAATGACCGATTCAAGCGGCTGATGCACATGCCACTGATCGATCGAGTGAAGAAAAGATTGAAAGGATTCGAGCTTGGCTATATTGGATTGATATATCTGCTGTTTTGATGAGAACGGGTCCTGCATCTTGTAGTAGGCAATTCTCTCAGCGGTAATCCGGTAAAAGTGTGCAAAGAATTCCTGCTCTTGCTGTGGATTTGATCGGAGATAGTGATCAAGATGATATTGGTAAAACAAAGGATAATCGGCTACGCTTAGGCCATATACCTTTTTAAGTAAATGATTATAGCTGAAATGCCGTCTTTGGATCAATGGGTTTCCGATCTCAAAACGGTGCGGTGAAAAGTCAAATCTGCCTCTGATTTTAAAGTATGATCTTATCATGCCAAGACGAATTTTTAATTAAGTTACTGACAGATACTAAAAATTCCAATTCGCCGGTGAAATCAAACGACTCAATACCAGTCCAGAAAGTATTAAAAACCGCTTGATTCTAATCTTCTGCCAATAACTTCAAACTTCCATCCGACCATTTTTTTAATTCAGGAGTCTGAAAAAGTATCAGACTCCTGAAAAAACATTTAAATGTCGATGAAAACATGACCGTTGTATTCGGAGTATCCTTCCAGGAATAGGTCCCTTCCAAAGGCTTCATAGTCAAAATATCTTTCAATATTTTCAGGTACTCCTGAAAGCATTCCGGTATCTTCTACATATTGATAGGTAAATTCTGTTTTCGGATCTTTGAAAGCTCCTCCATAATATCCCTGATAAGCTTCATTAAAACTTTCCAGTGTTTCTTCCAGATCATTTCCGTTTGCTGGCCAGGATATAATATCTGAGCAGTAAATCTCAAAAGCTTCCGCTCTGTCATCATCCATTTCAGAGACTGCTTCAAAGTACTTGAATGTGTCCTCGTGCAAACTGCATTCCGAGATCAGAAAAGACGGAATATATTCCCAGTCCTGGAACATAAGTTCCGGATCAAACTCGTTCCTATGGTATTCATAACAATCCTTGTAAAACTCCTGTACATCTGAGTAATCTGAAAGATCAAACCACTTTCCGAAAAGCGATCCGGAATTGTACATCCCGTAAGTCCCTACGTAAATCTTTGGAGTGTTTTTTGAATTTTTCATCAGTGAAAGACATTTGAAGTAGCTAAGCCCGGCTCTGTGCCAAAGGGCAATCGCATGTCCCACACGAGTGAAAAATGACGGGGTTTATCCCCCAGGGTTCAAAGCCCAGACGGCGTTTAAGGAGCGGCCTTTCGCCGCGGTAAATAGCCGGCTGACGAAGTGAAGGCTTGAAGCCGTCATTTTTCACTTCGTAACTTTCGTTTGCACTGACTGGTAAACGTGCGGCTGGTTGGCTTTACAGTATCTATTAAACATATTGTAATTCACTTCGTGACTTTTTATTTTATTCTAGACCAACCTTCGATCTAAATACCTTCATAACTGGCCATAAGTCTTAGGCTTAACTAGGCATCAGCAGCAAGATGGAACTTGTTAATCGGTAACTATTTTGACTGATTGGTTGCTTATCTTAGGGGAAATTACGGTGCAAAAAAGGGTATATCCAACAGTGACCTCTTGTTCTCGATAGGTCATCTTTGCATACTTAATCAAAGCGGGAAGCAAGCCTCTGTCGATCCATTCTTTTTCAGAAGGTCCATAACACAGTTTTGCATATCGCAATTGCTAGCTGTCGTCTACACACTACCATCATATTTCGCGATTTGTAGTTGTCTCATCACAAAATTCTCATTTACAGAACATTAAACTTTTCTCTATAACATTTCCCCTCCTCTGTCGATATGAATAATAGCTTTCCTCTTATTCCAACGTTTCAAGCGCCCCTCCCGATTACATGCCTTCTTTCCGACGAAGGAAGGTTTTTCAGGCTAGCACCATCGGAATCCAGTTCCAACGACATCAGACCATCAATGAGTTGATTTAGTGTATTTTAGACAGAATCTACAATAATATCTCCGAGCCAGATTATACAAAGTTGAACTTTTGTTTTAGGAAATACGGCTTCTATGGCTTCCGGGAAACCTTTTAAGCCATCTATGCAGGCTATCAGAATGTTTTCAACACCACGTTGTTTTAAATCTGTAAGAAAAGATAGCCTAAATTTAGCGCCCTAGTTTTCAGATAGATAAACCCCAATCAAATGTTTTTTCCCCTCACGGGCTATGCCCAATATATTATAAATTGCCTTGGACTCAACGGTTCCGTTATCGCGTACTTTACAATGCATACAGTCCAAGAAAACGAAGGGATAAACGGCTTCTAATTCTAATGGCCTTTTACGCCATTCATCAGGAATTATCTTGTCCGTGATATGAGAAATCTCAGTGGCAGATATTTCCATTGCATACATTTCCTTGACATAGTCGGAGATATTACGGGACCTGTCAGCTCTTTCAGGAAGTTACTCGCCTTTCAAGATATTCCAGCTATGCTATTTTGATCTTGTACAGCATTTCTTACCCGGGCAAGATATACGGCTTTTTTAAGAATTGGAACAATCGCTCTTCATTAGCCATTTTACTGAGAAAGATCGGTGTGAATCGGAATGAAATTTTCTCACGTGTCTATCTGAGTTTCTTCATGTAATGAATCTTCGGTTTTTAGTCTACGAAAACCAGAAGGATTATTGAAATTTGACTGGCGCTCAATTATTGCCATCTCTTTACTCAATATCCCTAATGCTTCTATTTGGGAGAACATTATCAGATACTTTTGACACGGTGTCAATACCTGGCTTTGGACTACCTGTATTATGCTTCGCCCAACAAGCTTTTATTAAGTATTCAGTATCAACAAGCTCAGCGGTAGTCATAAATTTGGTTGAGTAACTATTTGTAAGGTGAGAAAATAAGTCACCTAAATAAAAGGAGTTTTTGTCTACTTTTTCGATATAATTTAAAACCGAGTCTTTCCAACCCTTTGGCAGTGTCGAACATTCCAATAAGATAATTATGTGACGAATATTTGGATCAGGAAACTCAATCATGTATTTTCTTAGTAATAATATCAGTTTATCGGAAAAAATGTCATCTTTATTCCATAGGGTCAAGTTGTACGGCAAGGATCTTATTATATTTTTTAGGCATTCATTGAATTCTTTCGGGAATTCGTCTGTAAGTTTAAATCTAGCTCCACCAACACCTCCGAAGCCGTTTCTTGCGAGTACGGGAGCAATCAAAAAAAGAACTCTAATTGTTTCTTGCCATCCCAAAAATATTTTTTCAATCAATTGTTCTTTTAGTTTGCTTGATATAAACTCACTATTTCTCAATGCCCGTGAAGCCGATTTTGTCAGGTCCATTAAGTTTTTTACTTCATATTCTTCAAGAAAGGTATTGATTGTTTGGGTATATGGCTTAATACTGTTATAATGTCGATCGGCAACTACATCTTTAATTTCATCAGGCAACTTTGAATTTTGAACATTCTCTATTAACTGATCCTGAGTCATTCCGATTTTAGTTTCATTAAATGACCATTTTATATCTTTGAACGGATTGTAATCTTCGTCTAAACCCACCCTACTATGTACTGTTTGAGACAAAGAATCTAAATCATCAATTAACATTCTTGCAACGTCTTCTCTGGCTCCGTCAATACCAGTGTAAAATTCGATAATTTCCGGAAAATATAGCGAATGCTTTTTCTTAAACATGAACTCAGCAAATTCTGGTGCGATTTTCATTCGAAACGCTGCGAAATAATAGATCCAATAAGTGAATCGAAATTTTAAACTTCCATTGAAATTTACTATTATCTGATTATTTTTTAGTACACTAAGTAAATCGTAAGTATTAGTTGTATTATAATTATCCTTACAAAATGGAGTACACACATCTTGAAACTGTGATTCAGTAAAAAACTCCCTATCATTTTTTAAAAGATGCTCGCAAAAATACCCCAAAATAAAACTACAATTTTCTTCGTCAAGTGTATTTCCATAGAAGAGTTTGCCGGGGTTATCAAAAATAACCTTCAAGATGTGGCCAAATACCTTTGATCTGTTAATTGGACGTTCTTCGAAATTATTAAGAAATGCTATTAATATTTGAAGGCAATTTAATGGCGTTCTGTGGATATTTAGGTCGATCAAGTCGATGTCTAGTCTTTCAAGAACACGATTCTCATCTCCAATTTGACTATCTACATTGAGATGTCTAACTATATTTCGGAGGCCAATTCTTTTTAACTCAGACAAGTAAAGTGGTTCAAATCCTTCATGGCTTTCATCGGAATCAAGGCCTTCAAGAATAATGTTATCTTGAAAATTTGATAGAATAATCATGCGAGAATTAGGTGCTTTTCTTCTCAGATTTTCTAAAATTTTACGCGAATCTTTTAGTGTATTTCGCCAATTGTCTAATAAAACACATTCGATTAAGCCAAGGTCATAATTGAAATCTATAAGAGCGTCCTCCAGGTCTGCATGATATTTTGAATAGGTCCAATTATTTGTGTCCAAATATAGCCATTTTTCATTCCTTATCTGCCACGCTTTAATTGTAAGGTACCTTGCGTAACAAGTTAGACCAAATTGAGGTGCGGCAATGATTTGGTAATTTTTTTTGGAATTAATTACATTTATGTAATCTAAATTTTCGCCATCATTTTCTATAACTAAGTTTAAAGGTTTTGTTCTCAAAGTTCTTTCAATCCATTGAGGTGTTATTGAATATGATTTCATTGCCTTTTGAAAATAATTAAAGAGCTTCTGAGAAATCAAATCTTGATTCGTATTCTCAGTTTTTCTGAAAGAAACTATTCCGTTTTCCGAGCTTGAAAAGTCTCGTCCCGCCATAAATTTTCTCTGCCTTCTGACCCACTGCCTATATTCAATGGAATCTAAAATTCCTTTTTCAAAATTCAATATCGAATATCCATTTAAATCAGTTTTATCGGAAAATAGTTGTGGAGATCCCATCTTTATCACTCCTTTGTTCTCAATTATGTAGTCTTGTGTTAGCTCCTGCTCGTGTATATGTCCAGATATTAGTATATCAATATCACTGGTTAGCATTGATTTGATTTCCGATTTTGCGAAATTTGTTAGATAATCGAGGGGATGATGCATTACCAAAACTTTCGTTCTTCCATTATTCTCTTGTATCCATTTATTTATACCTGAGGTCTCGATTTTCAATAGTCCTCTGTCTTCAACATTCTTGTAACCTCCATAGCAAAAAAGAGAGCAGTTTAAAAAAAATATTGAGATTTCAGGGATAGGATTGTCGTAGTATCCTAAAAGATTAAAATTTGGTAGATGAAGTCTATTTTTACAAAAATTCTCGTAAAATGATAACTTCTTTGTGAAAATATTGTCTTTTATTTTAATAAAGTCATTGAAAGCTGACTCAGTAAACTTTTTTTGAACAAGCTCATTATGCTCATCGAAATTAGCCTCTACAATTTTTCTATTCACATCGTGATTCCCTGGTGAACAATATATATTTTTTATTGGTATGACTTTAGCTAATTTAACTATGAATTGTTCGAAAAACTGATCAAATACATTGTCTGAATTTCCCTTGTTAACTAGATCGCCCGAAATTATACAGTATGTATTTTCTCTATTTTTTGGGTCAACCTTGTTGTGCAAGTCCGTAAAGAATGATTTTATTATAAGTCCTTGATTTTCTGGTTCGTTGTTTTCGAAGTGAATATCTGAAATATGTATTATTCTTAATGTGTCCATTTTTAATAATTGATATAGTTTTCAATAGTATTGTTACATTGAGTGTATTGCAATGTGATTATTTTGACTGGACTACAAGGTGTTGTTTGTGTCCCAACTTGGAAACCTGCCCGTTTTCATTATTACACCTTTTTGAAAATAATGCATATGAATAGTTAAGTGCCTCTGTTGCCCTTCGTCAAAAGAAGTAGCATCTTAGTTCTTACTATATCTATTTTAGTTGCAGGTATAATGGCATGTTCTTTCGTTGAAATTTTTGTAAAAAAATTTAATTGTGTCTTGTGTATTTTTCTCGTAAATTCAATATTGAATGCTTGTTAGTAGGAAAATCGTTGAACCGGCTCATTGAATTAGGGCTTGCCATCATGTTTTTGAATAGCGTTCTGCACATTTTGCTCATTTTCACTGAGTTTACTTCAGTTGGACTAACAGACCCACCACATTCATCCCTCTTATTATAGCTGCATTGTTAATTTGGAGCCCAAAGATTTTCTGCCTGAGCATATTGGATGGGGCTTTGCCAGGCAAATTATCAATGTAAATAGCTTTGCTTTCTCATGTTCCTGACGTTTTTTTCCCAAAGTCGCAAAGCGACGCCACCATGTTAATTGAGGTTTTTGGGATATGTATACCGGCTGTAATCTGTATGCGCAGCAATCGGGTTATAATCCAAAGTGCTAAGACAAGTTCTTAATATTCAAAAGAATGGAGTTTTTGTTTCGAGAGGAAGATATAATAATGATGACCTTAAGGAATCACAAAAAGCCCATCGCCGTTGTTAAACATTTATTATACCAACATTAATTTGCCGCTAACACGTAATTATATAGCGTGTTTTTATCCTCAAATACAATGGTAAATGAATCTGAATCATATCTAATCACACGATATCTCGTCTCTTTGCCTTTGTTTAGCTTCCCGACTACAAAAAATAGTTTCCCGTCCATCGTAACTCCCGAAAGCTCAAAATTTCCTTTGAATGGAATCTCAGAGGCATCCTTTGCATTGCTATAAAGGGTAATTTTTTCTCGGCCGTCAAACTTCTTCTTACTTGCGATAAGTTTTTCAAAACCCATCTTATCTGGTAGGTTGTTTGAGTAGGCTACCCCGGATAAACTGGTCTCAGCCGCCTTGCTAGACCAATACCCTGTCTGGGCACCAGCTGAGTTGAGCTGTGTCATGTACACAATGTTAGCCCCTACCATAGCGGCCTGTATTTTGAGCTTCTTAAAAGCTCTGTCTTTTATACGTTCCATTCCAGTTAGGGTAGTGCCACCCTGGGCTTTTGAACTAATGTCTCCGAGTTTGAATAATCCTTTTACTTCACTCTCAACTTGGGATATTGAGACTAGCTCCCAATCCTTAATACCATCAACTTTTTTAAAATTTGTGGTTTCTGAGAACATTTGAACTCTACCAGACTTAAACACAATTTTTTGTATGGCATTTTTGAAAATACTATTAGAGATATCTTCCTTTGGATAATTAAATTTCACCGCGTCAACACCAACCTCTTTGATGTCGACTATAAGCTTCTCATTAGCGAGGTAAATGGTATCAAGTTGAGCGAAGCAAACAGAGGTTACGATGGAGAGAAAAATTGTAAAGCTTATTTTCATGATAATAAAACAGATGAATAGGTAAAGATATGCGGCAAAGATAGGTAATTGTTATAGGTTAGTGCGAGAAGCCAAACACATTCAGTGCCGCAAATAAATCCTCTTCAAAAACCACTTCCGGTCCAACCCCTTTTTTCTTCATATTCATGGCCTTTTCAACCTTTCGCCCATACATTTCAAATGCCCAGGCAGGGTTTCGAACATCGCATATCACCAGGTAGTGGAGCTTTGCAGTGACTGAATCGGCGGCAATGCCTCCGTACATTTCAACAATCTGCGCCAGTTCCTTTCGCGCATACCTGGAAGATTCCCCGGTGAAACAGAAACTGCATTCCTGAATCAGGATAGAAACCTGCTGTTCCGATAGCTTGACCGGAACAGTAATCTTTTCCCGTACTACCAATTTGATGGATGATACCGAATGGCAGAATGTGAGCAGTTCATTGTGCTCGTTTGCAGATAACTGCCCCTCGACTTTGATGCGATCAATGGCTGGCAGCAAGGTGTCAAAAGGCCACGTTTTAAAAAGTGATGCATTTTCGGAAGACCAGTTGCCCAAGGCAGTGAGTTCTTCGATGTTTATTGTTTTGTCTGCTGAAATCCCGGCCAGAAACCCACCGAGCTGCTGCGTTGATGATGTGATCACATCATAATAAGGATTTTGGTTGTAATCCAGATAGTTCTTGCAAAGCCAGATCAAGTCTTCAGCTTCTTCCGTCGTTACAACGCCATCCCTTATAATGGAATTGATTTTGGCGACAAACTTGTTGTAGGGAGCTTTGGTCTGCAAGCTGGAAACAGAGCTGATCCACGCGCGGAGCATGTCGATCTCACTGTCATTAATGTGACCATCAGCCTGAATGCCAACGATTAGCCCATAAAGCGTATTTAAATCTTTGTGAACCTGAGCGGGCCCGCAAAACTGGCGGAACGAGCCGTTGTCATAACTGTCGAAGTAAGATGTATTAAGCATTGGAGGATTCTAGGTTTATGGCAACAAGTGTGTTTAGTATTCAATCTACTTGAAAAAAGGTTGACAACTTATTAAACGATTTAAGTTACCTGGAAGAGCCCAAAATCAGGCCATAACGCTGACTTTTTTGAATTCACAAGTCACTGATAGTCGTTTCAACTCGTCCCTAGACAGCGGATTCTTCACGACTTCCTTCTTCATCAGCTTGAAACCTTGAAGTGGATCCTTTTCAGCCATTTGTTATTGACGCAGATCAGCACAATCTTTTTCAAGTTACTTATGTATTTGATCGCCGAGTTATGATTGCACCCTCGAGCACTATGCAGCCAGAAATTGAATTCAGTAATGAATTCAAAGTTCAGATCTTTAATTGCCATATCATCCTTCTTGTATTTCCACTTGATGAAGGAAGCAGTGTGTTCCATAGCCGTCTTGTAAATTTTCAAAGTGAGTGGTGCGAACTCTTGGCCAACCAGAGCTTCCATCTGCTCATTATGGTGCGCAAAGACTTCGAGGATTGTCCGGGTTTCATTGCTTTTGCCGAGCAATATGTTTTTAAGCCCTTCTGCTAAAATTTCTTTGTCATCTTCAGTAAGAATCTTCTTGGCCTGGTACACTTTGGCAGTAAGCATGTCCAAATACGCATTGAGCGTTTTTGCGTCTTCCTTGTTTCCGGCGGGACGTCCGACTGAGGAACTCCACCTTTCAGTATTCCGTAACTTCTTGGTAGATAGCTCGGCGACCTTTCAGTCGACAGTAATTCGCAGATAGATGTAGCGAATTGTTCCTTTATGATTTCTGGCAGGCTTTAAATAGTAAAGCACACAAAATGTTTTCTCCAACATAAGACAAGCATTTAAAAGTGGTTAAATATCGAATTACCACGCTTGCCAATCAAGTTGTCTACCGCGTAAACATTTTGCTACCAATTTGTTATGCCGTTTCCAGTGAGTCTTTTTCTCAAAGTGAGTGAATTACACGAAAGACTCACTGGAAACATGGGAATTTTTGTATTTTTTGATATAATCTGAAAATCAAAACTGCCTGCAAATCAAGGATTTGCAGGCAGTTTGTTTGACTTTGAACTTATTCCAAGGGATGGAGACGGGACTAGAACTCTTATTCCCGTTAATATCTAAATTTAATAAAAACAATAATCCTCACTTACTCTTTAAAAATTTGTTTTTCAATGCAAGCATATCTTTGCTCACCTTAATGTCCAGAATCTTTGCATAAATCTGTGTAGTACGAATATTAGTATGCCCGAGCATCTTCGAAACCGTTTCAATCGGAACTCCGTTCTGTAAAGTAACAGTTGTGGCAAAGGTATGCCGGGCAACATGGCAGGTCATCGTTTTATTGATGCCACACAGCACCGCAATTTCTTTTAAATATTCATTCATCTTCTGGTTGCTCGGCACAGGTAATAGATTTTCTTTCAGAAGACAAAAAGGATGATTTTTGTATTGATCAATAATCTTCCAAGCCTCGGGTAATAAAGGAATATGGCAGTTTTGATCTGTTTTTACCCGCTGCGAGGTTAGCCAATGCTCTCCATCAAAACCTACCGAAATGTCGGAGGCTTTTAGTTTCTGTACATCACTGTAAGCAAGCCCGGTATAACAGCAAAACAAGAATGTATCCCTAACCTGCGAAAGCCGTTCAGAAATAAATTCCTTGCTGGCTATCAACTCAATCTCCTGCTTTGTCAATATAGCTTTATCCACCTTTTTGTATTTACCCTTGAAATTCGCAAACGGATCTATTTGGATCCAGCTGTTATTCAGGCAAATATTAAGAATCTTGCGAAACATCTTCATGTGTTTGACGACCGCATTATTGCCCATTTTGCGAACGGTTCGCAAATAGAACTCGTAGTCCGTCACAAAGGCAAAGTCGATTTTCTTGATATCGAAATCCGAAGTCTTATATCTATCCTTTAGAAAGGCCACTGTATGACGTTCCAGAACTCTATAACGTTTCAGAGTGCCGGCTGCATATTCAGTACCTACAAGTGCTTCCATACGCTGGTTATGGTCCTTGATAATACCTAAGATCATTCTCGGCTTTTCAATACGACCAAGATATTTACTCCTAAGAGATTCAGCGGTTACTATTTCACCACTTCTTACAAGTTCGCTGTGTGCATCAAATAACTTCTGTTGCAAATTGGCAAAATAAGCATTTACTGAGCGAGCGTCCTCCTTACTCCCTGACATCCTCCCGGATTTAGCATTCCACCGTTTAGGATCGCATTGCCTTCCTGTCGTCATTTCTGCTCTTTTCGAATTGATTGTAATTCTCAGATAAACCGGGACCTCGCCGCCTTCATAATTCTTTTGCTTTTTCAAATAGAAAAGCAGACTGAAATTTGTCTTCATAACTTTTTAGTTAAAAGGTTAAACAAAGTTAGTCTTGCAAATCCGGCAGCACAAGATGTCCATTCTATGAACAAGCTGTGGCACAATTGGTTAAGTCAATTCTGGTGAGTTTCAGAATGCTGGAATTTACTCACCGAATCACTCACCTTTTTTTTGAGAATTATTGAATATTTTGAGGTGCTTTCCAAAAACAAAACTCCTGCAATGTTTTGATTTGCAGGAGTTTAATGTATTTTGATATTGTTTGGAGTGATCCCGCTGGGATTCGAACCCAGGACCCATACATTAAAAGTGTATTGCTCTACCAGCTGAGCTACGGAATCTTGCAAGGTTTTGGATTAGCCGGGGCGTTTTCCGTAATTGCGATGCAAAAGTAGAATTCTAATGATTATAATCCAAGCCTTGGTAAAGAAATACTGTCACATTTATATCTTTCTATGTTGCTTTTTGACCGCTTCTTTTGCCCCTGCAGCGAATGTTAAAGAGCTTAAACAAGCTGATTCTCTGTTTGCTATAGCCAGATATGATGCGGCCAAAGTACTCTATGAAAAAAATTTCGGGGAGGATAAAAAAAATAACCAGGCTTTACTTTTAAAGCTTGCATTTTTGTCCGAAAAATCGAATAACTATACCAATTGTCTTTTTTACCTCAGCAAATTAGCATTACAAAATCCTTCCGGCCGTTTGTTTGAGAAAATGGACAAAATTGCTTCCGAGCAAAATCTGAAAGGATATGATTTTGATGACTACAACTATTTTATCATCTTTTATCGTCGGTATGGTGACTATATTCCGTTGCTCCTTTTGGGGCTTGGAGCATATATCGTTTTTATCATGACCAGTAAAACCAGAAAGAAAGAGGGGATTCTAATGATTCACAAAATTTCAATTTTGATTTATTTGATAGCATTATTTGGGATTTTGAACCTTCCCTCGCTTTATAAAACTGCAATAATTATTAACCAAAATACTTTTTTAAGAAACGAACCTTCTTCGGCTGCGGGAGTTGTAGAAAAAGTTGGTAAAGGTCACAGGATCACGGTAGTAGGTTCGGTCGATACCTGGAACCGAATTATCTGGAACAATAAGCTTGTATATGTTCGTAAGGCCGATCTGAAAAATATCTAGGTATTTTATCTTGGTATCATTTTTGAAAGCTTATATGTTTGTATGTATATTTATCGATCAGTTTATCTAATTTGTTATCTATGAAAAAGCCAATGAAACGTTTTTTACTATTTTTGACAGCCGTAGTTTTAACGGGAATCTCATTTTCTTGTACAGAAGAGGGTCCTCAAAAGGATGATATTGTAAAATTCTCAGCCACCATTAATAGTCAACAAACGGTTCCGCGTGCAACTTCAACAGCTCAGGGTACTGGCGTTTTTGAATACAGTAAAAGCACAAGAAAGCTAAAGTACAATATCACCTATCAGAACGTAGTTCCAACTTCTATAACTCTAAATGTCGGTTCTCCGAATTGGTGGGATGCAGGTCCAATAGTATTCACTTTGGCGGCTAATCCAACTGGTACTCAGGTTCAAGGTGAAGTTGCGCAGCAATTGACAGAAGAACAGCAGACTTGGTTGATTACTGGTGTTACTTACATCAATATACCATCTGAAACTAATATTTACGGTGAAGCAAGGGGTAGAATCCTTGCAAATTCCGACAACTAAGAGGAGTTTTTTTCAAAGTTGTATCACAAAAAAACAGGTGCCTCGAAAATCTCCGAGGCACCTGTCTTTTTTGATTAGTCGTTATTTCTTCTTTTTCTTTTTTCCGGATTCATACGCTTCGACCTCTTTCATCAAGCTTCCCAGGTCGTCTTTCACCTCATTTGTAAAGTCAATCGTTTGGTGATATTCGGTACTCGACATATCGATGATCGTGACCGGTTTGCCGAGAAACTCCTCAATTTGCTTCAATATCTCTTTTTCTTGGTCTGAGCAGAACGAAACTGCGAGACCCTTTTGAGTGCCACGACCCGTACGGCCAACGCGGTGAACATAGTTTTCCACCACTTCGGGCAAATCATAATTGACAACAAAATCCACTTTTTCGATATCAATTCCTCGTGCTGAGACGTCCGTTGCAACCATCACACGAATATCTCCGCTGCGAAACTGATTTATAGCTTCAAACCGGCTTTGCTGGTCTTTGTCGCCGTGCAATGACACACTTTGGATTTTCATCCGATCCAGCGCTGCCACAACCCTTTCGGCCCGTACTTTAGTGCGTACAAAAACCAGAATTTTACTTTCCGGATTTTCATTGATGATACGTTCCAGGAAAAAGCGCTTGTCGTCCATTTGAACAAAAACCACGGAATGGGTAATGTTTCTTGCCACTTTGTCGTTGGGCGATATCTGAATTCTGATCGCCTTGGAAACCAAAGAATAGGCCAGTTTTTTGATTTTCTCATCAATTGTTGCGGAGAAAAATAATGTTTGGCGTTTTTTGGGAAGATGTTTGATCACATCCTGAATATCTTTTATGAAACCAAGGTCAAGCATATGATCTGCTTCGTCCAAAACTAGTGTTTGAACCTGATCCAGCTTCAGGTACCCCTGATGAACCAGATCGAACATACGGCCTGGCGTCGAAACCAGAATATCGATTCCTTTTTCAAGTTTTAGAATTTGGGGATCTTGTTCCACACCTCCCACGATCCCGAAAACCTTTGCACGGGTACGCTTGCTGATATTTTGAAAAACTTCTGTGATTTGAATTGCGAGTTCTCGTGTCGGCACCATTACCAGACATTGAATACCTTCGGCTCTTTTCGAAGTTTTCAGTTTATGAACCATATCCACTATAGGAATGGCAAATGCAGCTGTCTTTCCAGTGCCTGTCTGAGCTATGGCTAGAACATCTTCTCCTTTGAGAATAGCTGGAATAGCTTTAAACTGTATATCAGTAGGGCGTTTAAATCCTGCGTCTGCAAGGTTCTGCTTAATCTCGTCGGCGATCCGGTAATCGTCAAATTTCATAGTTGGATGGAACGGAAAACAGTGAATCTACTGAAATTGACAGATAGACTTTCCATTCGTTTAATTGGTTATTGGTGCAAAGATAGGTAGCTCAATGGTTAAACAAGCATTCCTGATTATGCCAAAAAAAGAGACAGGTCGGATACCTGCCTCTTGTGAGCAACATTATGGAGGGTTATTAATTATAAAATGTAGAATGTATCGGGGTGCACAGCCACTGGAACATGCTCCTCCTTCATCATTTGCTTCAAATCCCTTTCAATATTACGTGATATGCTTAACATCGGCGTATCAGTCGGTTTGTTTTCAAATGGATCCTGTAGATGAATTGCCATTTTTTCGATCAGGAAGAAGCATGCGGTAATAACAATCAGCACAGGCACCATCAAAAATCCAAATAAATCCACCAAGCCAAAAGGCAACAGAATGATAAAAAAGTGTAGGGCAATATGAATGTAAAGGCTGTATGTAGCTGGGAAAACAGTATTCTTGATCCGCTCACATTTTCCCATGGCGTCGCAAAGTCTTGTGAGTGTACTGTCAATCTCAATTTGTTGATATGGATTTACCCACCCCTGCTTTAACGCATTGTTCAGGTCGCGAGCGTGGAGCTGGGTGATCCCGACATGCTTATGATCATATCCTTTGAGATACTCATAATCACTTCTGGACAACAAATCTTCCACTGCTGGCATTGGATCCTCTTTTCGGAGTCCCTTTCCCAGCGCGTAACACCAGGCAATTTGCCTTCGTATAAAGCGATTTCTGAAACCTTCGATATTTTCAGATTCATAGGGGCTTTCGACCAAAAACAGAATTTGCCTAGCGAGCGTTCTTGAATCATTGACAATCGAACCCCATATGATACGAGCTTCCCACCAGCGATCATAAGCCTGGTTCGAACGGAAGGCAAGCAAAAGGGATATGATGGTACCCAAAACAGTCGGGACCGTCATAGGTATCGAGATATTTTTGATCTCATAGTTTTGGTATACGATTTCGATCAGCAAACCATAGATCGTTACGAAGGCGATTTCGTATTTGATCTTACCAAAAATGTATTTTATGGGGATGTTTTTCTTGAGCAACATAGCTGTTAATGATTTTACTATAAGGAGTGTGACTTTTAAACTCTGTTTTCCAAATACGCTGGTTCAGTCATCAGATCCGTATTAAGAAGCTTCAAACCACTTTTCTTGATCACTGGCAAGGCATCAATGCTGCTTTTTGAGATCAATGGAACTCCATAACTATCCGAGTAGGCGATGGCTTCCGCCTGATGGTGATCGAGAAAATTTTTGAATGACGCCAACGTATTTCCGTAGTAGAACTCGATTTTGATTTCTTCCAAAAGGGTAGGATAGAAGTCTTTTAAAAGTTCGCATTCCTTCCAAAACTTGTCGGATACGAATTCATATTCTTTCTTGCGATACGTCGAAAAGAGCAAATCTTGAATATCTGTTGCGAGATGGAACAAGTGTGTGAAGACGATTCGTATCGGCTGATCCGCTTTTCGGAGAATGTTTTCTGCGACGAGCAGGCTCTGCTGGCTGAAATCGCTAGGAATCATGATAGTCTTGGCCATAATGTTGATTGATTGTCAATTACTTGGTTGTAATTGATAATGCAATACTACGGCGGGCCTATTAGAGCCAGTTAAGACTGAAATTATAATTGAATGAGCAACTTATTAAGATGGGATTAGAATGTTAAAAAGGGATTAGAGCTAATTTTATTCGGCAAAAGGTAGGTAGGTAAGAAACCTGGTACCTCGATCTTCCTTGCTTTCCACCGAAATTGTACCCTGGTGCATCTTGATAATATTGTTTGTTAATGGCAACCCAATACCATATCCTTTGTATTTCGTGGTGTTGGAAGCTCTGAAAAAAGGAACAAAGATCTGTGAAATTTCCCGGTCCGGAATACCAATACCTTCATCATTTACTTCCACCAACACAGAGGTACTTGAGGCTCGGATATTGACTTGCACTGGCTTATTGTCGGAATACTTACAGCTGTTAAGAATGATATTGGTAAATGCAGATTTCAATAAGGCCTCATTTCCCGATACCGTCAATTTTTTTTCTTCCTCCGGTAAGTCGTCAAAATTGATCTGAACCTGATTTTTAGGCGCAATCTTATTGATCGTCTCCTGCACCGATATTATCAGTTCATCAATCCTAAGCTTTTCCCACTGCTGTTTTTTGCCATCAAACCCTGTTTGAGCTAGATTAAGCATGCTGTTAGTCAGATGCTCAAGTCTTTCGGTTTCGTCATGAATGACCTGGAAAGAATGTCTGAATTTTTCAGGGAGCTCTCCATCCAAAAGCCCAATTTGAGCCTCGCCGCTAATGATAGTTAAAGGTGTTTTAAACTCGTGAGAAGCATTGCTGACAAAGTTGTTTTGCATTTCGAAAGTAATTTCGAGTCGGTCCAGCATATTATTGAACGTGTTCGAAAGCAGATCAACCTCATCTTCTGTGCCATCGATGATCAAACGTTGATGCAGATTGTCTGCATTAATACCGTTTACATTTTTGATAATGCGCCGGATCGGGAAGAATATCTGGGAGGAAAAAAACTTTCCGAACGTGAAAATGAAAAACAGTGAAATTAAGAAACCGATTGTCAGCAGTTTTTTGAGGTTTTCCATCTCCTCAATTCCATATAAATCTACCGCGGAGGAGATAACCGTTATCTTCTGGTTTGACTTCTCAATCGTCAAGGCAACGTACGACGTGTCCTTTTTGATAGCGCGGGCATTTCCGGTCGCTTTAATACTATTATAAAATTCGCTTGTGATCGGAAGCTGGCGGCGAAGTGCCTTTAGTTTGGTGGAGTCGTCAAGCCAGATCGTCCGATGTTGTTCAAAAGGCAAATCGCCTAAATGCCTTTCTTTGATATCGTAATAAATTGAAGTTTTCGATCTGTTTTCGTGCAAAGCAGCATTTGCAACAATATCTGAACGGACTTCCAAACGATGGAAAAAGCTATTTGAAATGCTGTCGGCAGCAAAAAAGTATATGAAGATATTCAGCGAGACGATGATGCCGCCACATAAAATGGTGAAAAGTAAAGCAATCTTATTTTGAATTTTCATAAGCCTGGCGCATTACATATCCCATCCCGAAAACGGTATGAATCAGTTTAACCGCTTGATCTTTGTCGATTTTCTTACGTAAATAATTGATATACACGTCGACGACGTTGGTTCCCAGATTGAAGTTGATATCCCAGACGTGCTCCAGAATTTCCATTCTATTAAGTACTTTGTTCTGATTATTCAGCAGGAATTCGAGCAGCCGGAATTCAGTGGCCGTAAGATCTATCTGAAGGTTACTACGAGTGACAGTCTTGGTCGTTTGATCAAGAATCAGATCGCCAATGATGAGCAAGTCGGCCTTTTCTTTTTCCGTGTCTTTTGTCCTTCTCGTTAAAGTGCGTATCCGTGCTTCCAGCTCAGCGAGCTTGAACGGCTTGGTCATATAATCATCTGCGCCTGCATCCAGACCCGATACAATATTTTCGGTAGTACTCAGGGCTGTCAACATTAAAATTGGCGTACTTGACCCGGCACTCCTGAGTCTTCGGCAAACCTCCATTCCGTTCATAACCGGCAGCATCAAGTCAAGCATGATGAGGTCAAACTGATGTTGTCTGGCCATTTCCAACCCCGATTGCCCGTCAAGCGCGACCGTGATCTCATGTCCGGCGGCAGACAAACTTCTTTGAATTAATGATATTACGTTCGATTCGTCCTCGACAAGCAAAAGCTTCATGTACATAAATTAAAAGTAAATGCTTGAATGAGCAGTAAATGCATCCATTCAAACAATTGAGAATGAGCAGTTTGATCAGCCCCCTGCGTTTTTAGAAAACCCGAGCCCCAAGCTAAACACTCACCTCAAATATCCGCAGTTGATTTTTTAACAAATTAATCTCTGCCTTCATTTCATCCATTTTGGTTAACAAGTTCCCGATTACCTCTATGCCTTCCGCGTTTATATTCAAGTCATTATAGAGACGAATGAACTGTTCTAATTTTCCAAGATGCTGGTAATGAATAAATTGGGTGTCATTGATATTTGTGGTTTCAATTAGCCCAACTTCTCGGAAAGTTTCGATCGTGGTATATTCCACCTGATAATAAGAGCAGAAATTTTCGGTTGATATCAATTCTTCGATTTCCATGGGTTCAGTTCGTTAGGATTGCGAAATTTCTCTAAATAATTCTTTCTGTTTTTCGGTCAGATTAGTCGGAAGCTTTATATCAAATGTTACGTAAAAGTCTCCGAATTGGCCTTCTTTTTTGTATACTGGAAAACCTTTGCCTTTCAATCTTACTACCGTTCCATTCTGCGTTTCTGGTTTGACTGTTAGCTTAACTTTCCCGTCCAGTGTTTCTATAATTTTTTCTCCACCCAATAGCGCAGTATACAAGTCCAGGTCTTCTTTTACATGAATATCATTCCCGGACCTCCTGAATCGGCTGTCATTTGCAATGTTAAAGGTGATATAAAGATCTCCAGCGGGACCATTATTGTTACCGGGCCCGCCATGACCAGCTATCTTGATAGTTTGCCCATTTTCAATCCCAGCCGGAACAGTAATTCGGATATTCTTTCCGTTAACTGTGAGTGTCTGTTTATGAGTGGTATACGCTTCTTTTAATTCGAGGTTAACCTGCGCCTGATAATCCTGCCCGCGAAAACGGGTTTGTCTGCCAGAACTGAAACCTCCACCAAACATCGATTCGAAAAAGTCGGAAAACTCTGAATCACCGCCACCGCCCGACCAGCCACTTTGAGATCCGCGAGACTGTTGACGAGCTTGTCGAGCCTTTTCGTATTCTTCGCCATGCTCCCAGTTTTCACCATATTGGTCGTACTTTTTCCGTTTTTCCGGGTCGCTCAATACTTCATTGGCTTCATTCAGTTCCTGAAATTTCTTGTGCGCACTCTCGTCATCGGGATTTAAGTCCGGGTGGTATTTTCGCGCAAGTTTCCTGTAAGCGTTTTTGATGTCTTTTTCCGAAGCCGTTTTATCGACTCCCAGAATTTTATAATAATCTACAAAAGGCATATAACTTTAAATGTTATGGAAGCTTTGATAATGCGATTTTAGGCTCGATAACTTATCGTTCACCCAACATATTGATATATAAATCTTCCACTTTTTGTCGTGCCCAGGGAGTTTTTCTTAAAAACTTTAAGCTACTCTTGATGGAAGGATTTTCCTTGAAACAATTGATACTGATATAATAGCCCATCTGCTCCCAGCCATAGTAGTCCAGTAGTTCTGCCAGGATATTCTCCAGTGTTTTTCCATGAAGAGGGTTATTAGGTTGTGCTTGAACGTTACTCATTTCTAAAATTTCGGTAGCTTGGCAAACAATTATTAAATATCTGAATTCTCAACTTAAGTTTAATAGTTAAGGTAAAAATAGCAATATGGATCAAATAAAATGGGGAATAATTGGATGCGGTAATGTTACTGAGGTAAAAAGTGGCCCGGCGTTCAATAAAGTTGCGAATTCCAGTCTTGTGGCGGTCATGAGAAGGGATGGTGCTTTGGCGGCAGACTATGCGGCTAGACATAATGTTCCAAAATGGTATGACAACGTTGATGACCTCATTAACGACGACGACGTAAATGCGATATATATCGCGACACCACCCGACGTGCATGAAGAATACACTGTCAAAGCATTTAACGCTGGTAAGCCGGTATATGTCGAGAAGCCAATGGCGCGAAATGCCGAAGAGTGCCAAAGAATGGTTGACGCTGGGAAAAAGGCCAGTTTGCCGCTTTACGTGGCATATTACAGACGCGCCTTGCCCTATTTTCTGAAAGTAAAAGAACTGGTTAATGGAGGCGCGATAGGAGATATCCGCTTCGTCGATATTACCTTGCAGTGGCAGCCATATGATGAAGAAGTGGGTGATAAACCGAAGCCGCGCTGGCGTGTAGATCCGCAAATTTCCGGGGGTGGGCATTTTCATGACTTGGCTTCCCATCAATTTGATTTTCTGGAATATTTGCTTGGGCCGGTAAAGAATGCAAAAGGATATACGAGAAACCAGGCTGGATTATATGAGGCAGATGATATAGTTGTCGCCAATTTTGAATTTGATTCAGGTACTCTCGGAAAAGGGAGTTGGTGCTATACAATAAGTAAGGAACAGCGGGAAGATCAGTGTATTCTGATTGGATCTGAGGGGAGGATCATTTTCTCATTCTTTGAGAAGTTTGATATATTTCTTGAAAGCAAAAATGGAAATGAACACTTTAATATTCCATATCCTCAACACGTCCAACAACCGCTTATCGATTTGATTGTCAAAGATTTAAGAGGTGAGGGGACTTGCCCCAGTACTGGTGAGACCGGTTTAAGATCGAATCTTATAATGGATTGGATTACAGCTGATTAACTTGTTTTAATTGAAGTGAACTAGCGTTGGTCTAATATCTAAAGTATTAGGTTGACGCTTTTTTATTAATAAGGCTGATTTTACCTGCTGATTATGAGATTGATGTCAACAATGGTCCTCCTCTGATATGTAGCCAGGCTGTTTTGATTAAAGCAGATTTAGGTTATTTATCGGCCAGGTTATAATTTCGCTCCGTGACTGACCTGATGAAAAGCGATATCAAACCATTTTACGAAGACGTGATGTCCTGGTTAAAGCAGGCGTCACTTTTCCAAAGTATTGTTACAGAAAATTATGCATCATGGCCAGCGTTACTGAAAATCAAACCTGAAAAGGGTAAACCCCTTGAAATTGCGTTGATTGCACTGGATGATTGGGCCACTAATCCTGACCTTCAGATAGTACTTTCTGAGTATCATAGAAAACAGCAACAGCTTCGTAGTGAGGGTATTAATAGCATTATCCTCTGGGAAGATTTTTGGAAAACAAAAACGGATATAGTCAAATCGAGGATAGCGTCACTATTGGGCATATCAAAAACGATTCCGGCGAGGCTTACCCAGGTTAAAAGAATTGACAAAAAGCTTTCGCGAGAGTTTCTTGACCGAAATCATATGCAGGGAAATCCATCTTCCAAATATCGGTATGGACTATTTCTGCCAAGCCGCTATTTTCGTGTTCTGCCCGAAGGCTTGCCTGAAATTACTCCGGATTCGCCTGAACTACTGGTGGCCGTGGCTACGTTTAGTGCTCCTCGTATATTTTCACGTGATGGTGAACCACATCGTTCTTACGAGTTAATCAGATTCGCCAGTGTGCTCGATATCACCGTTGTGGGTGGTTTCGATAAACTCATTAAACACTTTATCAAGGAGATACAACCCGATGATATCATGACCTATGCCGATCTCGAATGGTCCGATGGTAGGAGTTATCAAAAACTTGGTTTCGAATATATTTCAGATAAAGAGCCAATGAAGATCCTTTTGGATACCACTAATTTTACTCGAACTAGCGTGATAAGCTTTGCGGCAGAAGGAAACAATCTGATTAAAGTACTGAACGCCGGTAGTCGTAAATTTGTGAAAACCGTTGAAAAAGCATAGATAATCTGAGTATGGAAAACGGATTTTAGATATGAACGAATCTCGCAGCGATAACACGATATTGGTAATACTGGGGCCGACGGCCTCGGGGAAGACAAGTCTGGCGGTGGAAGTGGCACGCACAATGTCTGGCGAAATTATCAGTGCGGATTCGAGACAGGTATATAAGGGAATGGATATTGGTACAGGAAAAGACTTGCACGAGTATAGAGGCCAGGATTTTGAAGTGCCTTATCACCTCATTGATATACTTCCTGCAGGTGAAAAATATAACCTTAATAAGTTTTTAAAAGATACCGAAAAGGCCTGCGAGGATATCAATTCGAGGGGACGGTTGCCGATTGTTTGCGGTGGAACGGGACTGTATATTCATGCACTACTTATGGGATATGGTTCGGCTTCGATTCCTGTTAATGAGGAGCTCAGGCTGCGTTTGGATCATTTGGAAAAGGATGAATTGTTAAGCTGGTTTAATCGAATTAATCATTTTTCCGAAATTCCTTTCGATACATCCACACGGAAACGACTGATGAGAAGTATTGAAATTTGTGAATATCTGCAGATTTCTCCCCATGAACTTGAAATATTAAAACAGCAGAGAAAGTTTGATGCCGTCGTCTTCGGTCTCAATCCGTCGGTTGAGGCAAGGCGTGACCGTATATCCAAAAGATTAAAGCAAAGGTTAAATGAAGGTTTGGTAGAGGAGGTTGAAGCCTTGCTTACTTCCGGACTTACGCCGGAGCAGGTGGTGTATTATGGGCTTGAATATAAGTATGTTACAAACTATTTAACAGGCTCGCTCACCTTCGATAATATGAAAGCAAAGCTGGAGACTGAAATTCATCGTTTCGCCAAAAGGCAGATGACATTTTTCAGGAAAATGGAGAAGGATGGTATTGATATTCACTGGCTTGGCGACGCGCTGACTATGACGGAAAAGATTAATAACATTAAAGACACATATAACCGGCGTTAGCTTTTAACTTTGTAAAAAGATAGGCAGTCAGAAAAAACATAGTATGAATAAGAAGTTGAGCAGCCTTTTATTGCTCATTACATTAAGTATTACCGACGCATATTTGCTCGCCCATCCGAATCTAATCGGGCGCATCGGAATCTTGGTTTACAAGCATGATTATATCAAAACGTTTCCAAGGGCTTTGTTTACAGTTATATTGTTGGTGGGGATTTCTCTAGCGATGTGTGAGATGTTGCGACGTTTCGTTCAACCCAAACTGGCATCAATTTGTCTGACAGGACTTTTCCTGATCGGAGTGGTTTGGATCGTGTATGTGTATTATACATTTTCCAGCTTTTCATACCGTATTACAGGAAAAGCATTTGTTTATGGCGCACATTTGTTGCCCGCGATTCTGACTGGAATATATGGCAGGTACCTTTTTAAGTCAGTCGTGCCGTCGGGGGGTAAGGAGATTTCAGCAGTCTGATTATAATGGTGTCCGGGTTTCAACGGCGCGTGGGCGGCTATTTGAGGAAACAGAAATTGAGAGGATATACGCAAAATCAAAAAGATTGTATATAATCTTAGAATTATTAAATCGGACGTTGTTTAACTTGATTTTTTACAAATTAAACAATGATTATAATAGAAAGTACAGAGTTTTTTAAGATATTGCAAGTCGTGTTTTCGAGCAAATTTGATGTGTTGAGAGGCTATTTTAAGCAATTTTAATTTGTTATTTGAAGTAAAACCCATTTGAACATCTGATTAGAATCATCAACACAGATTAATATTAACCTTATAATTTTATTTTTGTTTATATGTCTCAAGTAGCTGAATTAACCCTTGAAGGTAAATCTTACCAATTTCCAGTAATAGAAGGTAGTGAACAAGAAAAAGCGATAGATATTGCCAAATTACGTGATCAGACAGGTTATATAACGATTGATGCGGGGTATAAGAATACGGGTGCGACCAAAAGTGCGATCACCTTTTTGGATGGTGAAGAAGGGATATTGAATTATCGCGGATATTCTATCGAGGATCTTGCAGAAAAGGCTTCGTTTTTGGAGGTAGCCTATCTTTTGATTTACGGAGAGTTGCCTACTGAAAAGCAATACGCCGATTTTGAATACGAAATTAGAACGCATACCCTCGTAAACGAGGATATGAGAAAGATATTTGAAGGCTTTCCTGTGAACGCGCACCCAATGGGCGTGTTGTCGTCGCTTGTGAGCGCTATGAGTTCTTTTTATGGAGACAGTATCAATGATATGGATTCAACAGAAATTCATATTATCAGATTGCTGTCAAAACTTCCTACGATCGCTACATGGTCGTATAAGAAGTCTCAGGGACATCCGGTTAATTATCCTCAAAACGACCTGGATTATTGCTCGAACTTCATTAACATGATGTTCTCTTTGCCCGTAGGCAAATATGAGGTTGATCCTGTCGTTTCGGCTGCTTTAAACAAATTGCTCATTCTGCACGCGGATCACGAGCAAAACTGTTCAACTTCAACGGTTCGTCTGGTAGGTTCATCTCATGCGAATATCTATTCTTCCATCTCTGCTGGTATCAGCGCGCTTTGGGGTCCACTTCATGGCGGAGCCAATCAGGAAGTGATCGAAATGCTTGAAGCAATTAAAGCTGATGGCGGCGACGTTCAGAAATACGTGGATATGGCGAAAGACAAAAACAGCGGTTTCCGTTTGTTTGGATTCGGTCACCGGGTTTACAAGAATTTTGATCCGAGAGCCCGTATTATTAAGAAAGCTGCTGACGATGTTTTGCATAAACTAGGTATTAATGATCCAGTTCTTGAAATTGCCCAGAAACTGGAAAAAGCTGCTTTGGAAGATGAGTATTTCGTAGCAAGAAAGCTATATCCTAACGTTGACTTCTACTCGGGGATCATCTACAGAGCATTGGGTATTCCGACCAACATGTTCACGGTGATGTTCGCCATAGGCCGTCTGCCAGGATGGATTGCTCAGTGGAAAGAAATGCGTACCAACAAAGAACCAATCGGACGTCCGCGTCAGGTTTACGTTGGAGCTCCAAAAAGAGATTTTGTCGCGATGAGCGAAAGATAATTTCCGATATAAGAAAAAAATAAGCGCTTCAGGTCATCTGGAGTGCTTATTTTTTTGATCATGTAAAAATTGACAAATGTATTGATCAGTCATTGTTGTTCAATCACGGAGACAACCGGCCTCTGAGCCAGCCTCCATCAGAATCAAGGGTATATGCAAACCTGTCATGCAGCCGGCTTGGTCTACCTTGCCAGAATTCGAAATGATCCGGGATGACTCTATATCCGCCCCAATGTTCGGGACGAGGAACTGGCTTACCAGCAAACGCATTCTCAAAATAGGATAGCTTGTCCTCCAGAAATTCACGGCTTTCAATGACCTCACTTTGGTTAGAAACCCAAGCTCCCAATTGACTTCCACGTGGCCGGGAATTGAAGTATTCATCTGACTCCTGCGCGGTTACTTTCTCAACACGGCCTTCAATCCTCACTTGCCTCTCCAGTTCTTTCCAAAAAAACGTAATTGCAACCTGAGGGTTCGCCGCCATTTCTTTGCCTTTTCTGCTATTGTAATTTGTAAAAAAGGTAAATCCCAGATCGTCAATATCTTTCAATAAAACAACGCGGGATTTTGGACGTCCGTCCGAAACTGTGCTGAGAATCATAGCATTAGCCTCGTATATTTCATCTTTTAATACCTCACTGAACCACGTTTTGAATTGTAATATCGGGTTATCTTTTAAATCAGTCTCAACTATTCCTCTTAGTGAATATTCATTTCGAATATCAGAAATCTCACGATTCATTTCTTTTGAATATGTTTTAATGTTAAACAGCCAAAATTAGCCAATTCATAGGAAAGATTGTTAGATTTGTATTTCAGAGAAGACGTACTTACGAAACATTTATCATGATGGCACAGGAACTTACAGAAGGGTTCGAGAGCAATGAGCAGGAAGACCTGACAAACAAATCTATTGAAACCCTTGAAATTGATATACACACGGATTTGGGTGAGGAGCATGAGGAGGAAACGCCAGATGTTGATTATAGCGTATTGTCGAAGGCTGAAATGATAAAAATGCTTGAAGATGATTTGGCGGGACTTCATAAGGAAGACAATAAGCCATCTCTTTTCAAGAAAGCTGATGCGGTGTCAAGGGAAATTCGTACGGTTGTTGATCAGTTAAAACATAAGGAAAAAGAATCTGCATCGAAGGCCTTTGTTGCTGAAAATGGTAGCGAAGAAGGATTTGAGTTCAAATATGATCCTGAAATACAAAGAATAGATGCACTTGGCAGAGAAATTCGTGATCTGAAAAAGACATTTTATCAGAAACAGGAAAAGGAAAAAGAGAAAAACTTTAATACTAAAACCACGCTTTTACAACGACTTCGTCAACTTCTGGACGATGAAGAAGGTCGTGAAACGGACGCTTCGGGATTAAAAAGCAGTTGGGAAGAGTTTAAGAAAATTCAGGATGAGTGGAAAGGTGCGGGTAACATTGCCTCCCCACATAATGGAACCCTTTGGGCAACATATAATGCGCTGATCGACAGGTATTTCAGTAACAGAAATATCTACTTTGAACTGAAAGAACTTGACAGACGCAGAAATTCCGATCTGAAAGCTGAACTCTGTGAAAAGGTAGAAGAGTTAGGGAAATCGCTGGAAAACCGCCCGATGACCAAAGAGATATTAGCTGAAGCAAATCATATTTTCGAAGACTATAAACATATTGGCCCTGCTCCAAAAGAAGATCAGGAGGTTTTGTGGCAACGATTTAAATCGGCTTTGGACGTCCTATATGATGCTCAACGAGGACAGTTTGCCGAGCAGAAGAAATCGATGCAGGAAAACTACGAATTGAAGCTAAAGATATTCGGGGAGATCGAACCTTTCACAGCTTTCAGTTCGGGAAGTATTAAAGAATGGAATGCCAAAACGAAAGAAATCATGGCGTTTCAGGATCAGTGGGTGGCGATGAAAGGCATTATGCCAAGAGAAGAAGGGAAGGAATTGAGCAAGAAATTCTGGAGTGCTCTCAAAACATTCTTTAACAACAAAGGAGAATTTTTCAGACAACTTGAATCCAAGAGAGAGCAAAACCTGGCGTTGAAAAACCAGCTTTGCGCAGAGGCAGAAGCGATTCTGGAATCGGGCGAAGATACTGCGTCAAATACCCAGAAGATTATTGAGCTGCAGAAAAAATGGAAAGGTATTGGTCAGGTGCCGGAGAAATTCAAGGATACGATTTACGAGAGGTTCAAACAGTCTTGTGACGCATATTTTGAGCAGAAGAGATCGAAAAATAAAGAAGTAGAAAAAGAGTTTGAAGATAATCTGAAAAAGAAAACGGATTTGATCGAACGCATAGAGAGAGCGGCCAGCAGCAAAGAAGAATCTTCATTGAATCTTTTGGGCGCATTCAAGAGCGAATGGGCTTCCGTAGGTTTTGTGCCTAAGAAGGATATGCAGACCATTCAGAAGCGATATATATCGGCAATTAACACATATGTTAGTGCTATCGGTCAGTTGTCAAATAAGGAGAAGGAGCAGGCTGTTCTTGAAAGCGAGGTGGAAATGGTGCGTGATGGTGAGAGTAGCAGAGGCTTGTATCGCAAGGAATCGGATATCCGCCGCAAGGTGACGCAGCTTGAAAATGACATTTCACTATGGCAGAATAATATCGAGTTCTTCGCGAAGTCGAAAACTTCTGATCGGGTGAAGGCAGAATTCGAAAGAAAGATAAATAGTGCGGTAGCTCAGCTGGAAGAGTTAAAACACCAACTCACTATTATTCAGGAGGCTATCTAAAACTTGAAAAAAAAGTTAAAAATTTTTCATCGAGAAGCTTGCATTGAATAGTCTTTCCTTCTACTTTTGCACCACGATAACGGAATAACAAACGGCAATCGGAAAACAAAAGCCTCCATAGCTCAGCTGGTAGAGCAACTGACTTGTAATCAGTAGGTCGTTGGTTCGATCCCGACTGGGGGCTCTCAAAATCAGGCACTTAGCAAATCTTCTGCTAAGTGCTTTTTTATTTAGTGCAAGTAAAAGTGCAAGTAACAATTTAGGATCAGGGATCAGGGATCAGTCCGAAAAGTTGGGGGGCGACTAAAAAAGTAGTTTTTTTGGGATCAGTCCGAAAAGTTGGGGGGCGACTAAAAAAGTAGTTTTTTTGCAGTGAATCAATATCTGAATGCATTGCAAGAGTCTTATCAAGCGTTAGTCCGTTTCCTATTACCTGAGGGTATCCTAAATTATTTTGAGCTTTCCAAGATTGTAGAAGGCCTCACTGGCCTTCATATTTATCTGGAAGAAAAGAAGGGATCAAATCAAAAACTTGTGGAGCGATAGGATTTATGTAGGTTTGTGTTTTTAATCAAACCAGTTTGTTTTGGAGAGTTTCTTGCCTATTGTTCAGTTTCTATTACCCGAATTCATTTTAGAAAATTTTATTCTTACTTCCGTAGACAAAGACGGAGATACATTGATTTAAGTCATAAAGTTGTGGAAGACGCTGTATTTTTCTAAGTTGCGTTTTTAATCAAGTCTATATTTCCGTATGTAAAAACCGGTTGGCTCCACGCCAGAATTTCTCCAGAAAGGATCCTATGATCGTCTTAGGATCATGGCCTCGGTTGGATCCTGGCCTCGGCAGATCAATAAATTCATCGACCTATTTGCAAAATTCTGGCTTGTCAAGCATCTTCCGCACCAAAACCATTCCGCCCCAAGGAGTGATTTTCTTCTCACTGCATGATATATCGATTTCCGTAACCCTAATTTGTCCAAAAGATCCGATTGCTATGCATTAGAAATTCCCAATGCGTAATTTGGTTTTAAACTACCGGTTTCAATACTCTTCAAAGAATCTGCGCTACTGTAAATTATGGACATCCCTCTTCTGAAATAAACACACGGAGGGGATTTGTGCCTCCCTATAATCGAACTATTTTTTTTACAACCCTCTTATTCTTGTATTCAAATACCAAAAGATAAAGTCCAGCTGGCCAATTTTTTACATCCACTTCAAATGTATCATTTAGGTAATTGACATTTAAGGGAAACTGAATTCCAGACATGAAATACACTTTTAGATTGAGTAGCTCACAGCTCTTGTCCCAATCAGTACTATCCATCTGCACAGTAAATTTTTCGCCCAATACAGGATTTGGGTACACCAAAAGATTGTCGTTGCAATCCAAATCCTCTGGAATATTTGTGTCAACTTGGGATGTGTTAAAAGTAGACTGAATAAAATTGGGCAGGCCTTCCAATACTTTACCGCCTTTCAAGTCGAAGGTAAGCTCCTGAAGATCAATTTCCTCGCCTTTCTTATTAGGCGTATTGATAACAATCAAACCTTGCCTATCTATACTGGCAACGTACAACTTTCCATCAGGGCCTAACTCCATACTTCCACCAACAGCAGAACTGATCTTTGAAGTGTCTCCAACCGAGATCAAAAAAGGATCGGATTTTAAATCATTTAAATCAAATTGATAGCAACCTTCATCACTCAATCCTGCCATGTAGAGTTTCGAATTGTCAGGTGAGAAAGAAACGCCGTATTGGCCACTAAAATTACCTAGATTTCTATAATTGGAAATTATACCTGTCCGATTATCAAAATCATACAATTCGAACGGTCTGTTAACGCCATAAATAGCAGCAGCTAAAAGATGGCCGTCCGGGGAAGCTTTCAAAGCCCCCATTTCTTCGCCTATCTGATTATTTTCAATCGAGGCCTGATGATATGTTCCTATTTTTATTTCTTTGGCATTACCAATACCAGATGGAGAAACCAAGTAAACCAAAAAAATATCACTATCCCAACGATGGGTAATAAGCCAAAAATCCCTCTGATTAACATGTGGAATAGCCGTTAGTTTTTCTGAACCATATCTTTCCAGCAAAGTGTTCTTATCTTCCTCTCGAATACTGCCGAATCCTCCCGCCAAAGTCATATCTACGAGAGAGTAATGCAATCCTCCTTTGTTGTCAGCATAAGAACGAGTTGTAAATAAAAAGTACAAACCAGGCTTTCCAGGAAACTGTGTGATTAAAGCGGACTGGGTAGAAGTTCCGCTGCCCATTAGCCCATCCCCATTTTCTAATAATTGTTGCATGCGATTCCATGCCTTCACTCCATCTGTATAAAACAACAAGTTTCCTGTAACCGGATCAGAAATGACTGCGGTTCCTTCTATTTGATGTATAGGGCTACCATATATAGGCGTTGGCCTACCCATAGCAAAGGATAGTCCAACACCATTACCAAAGAACCAGTTGTCTGCCTCATGCTGAGCCCAAATAACATTAGGCAAAAAAGACAGAACAAAAGTGAGCAGGATGATTGTAAATAATGAGCTTATTTTCAAAGTCTATTTAGATTAATATGCATAAATAAAGCCTTATAATTGAAAATGCCCAGCCTATGGTAATAACAAGAAGATAGTGACGGTTTAGCTTTTCCGTTAATTTAACTTTCTTGCAAAACATTTTCTATGGTACCAGAGCTTGTTTTTGAGCACTCCCAACTCTGCCTCCACCTGGATATGGTGCATTTCCAGTACCAGGGGTGGTGGAACATTCCATACGATACTTAATATAAGTTTTGTCAACAAATTCCCCTGAAGCAGTTGTTGGTGTTTTGAAACCAATTTTCACTTTGTATGCCCTATTCGGAAAATTGCCATTGCCGTTGGATCTTGGCACATCTATTCCTCCAAAACTTCCATTAAAGGGATTCCCATTCCAGTCAGTCGCCCCATCCATATTTGTAATAACTATAAGGCCAGAGCAGGGAGCAACAGGTGGCATAGCCTCGACAACAACATAGTAACGGGTATTTGGAGTCAAAGTTGTTACTGTTGTTCCTGCCTCATTTGTTATATAAGGAGGCGCCCAGTTAGTTTGCGGGCAGGTGGTAGGATATGGGTTTGTGGGACAGCTAACAGGAGTAGCTTGGTATTGAGCGATTGCTGCTTAAGCGATAGACAATAGGAACGCAAAGGTTGAAACGCAAATTATCATATTTCTTTTCATGAGTATATCGTTATAGTTTGTTGATTATTTGTACTTGTGATTATTCTTGGGGAAGTAGAAAATTGGAGAAATTTAGTTTTTTTAGCTGCCCATTTTCAACAGTTAACGGAACAATGCTGATGTATAATTTTTCAGGAATAACTGCGTCCGTTTTTATCAAATAATTATTGCTTTTGTTTTCAAAATTGTCGTCAATTATTTGAAACCCTTCTGAATTTCGGATAATCAGTCTTGACTTTTTATCATCAATTGTTATTATATATTCAGAATTGGGTTTAAGCTCATCGGGTAAGATGGCTTGCCCAGTTTTTGATTTCAACTTTGCAATCAAGTTTAAACTTCCATTGGCCCTATTGAGTTGGAGAAGATTTACTTCCGATTTTGCAATTTCGGGTTCTACCGATGTCATTTGACTTTCCTTCTGACAAGAAATGAACAAACCACCGACTAATGCTAAGTGAATAAAATACATTTTCCTCATTGTTTAGTTTGTTAAAATTGTGATCAATTAACACTGTCATTGTACTCATAATATTTATTAGGACTACTTAATAACAAAAGGTTACATCTTTTCTTAAGTTATTTTTTCGCTAACTTATTCTTTGTGAATTTTCTCTCTAAAGGAACTCGCATAAGGTTGGTTTCTCATAAATTTTAGATGGCTTCAATATAAGCTTGGAGTATCATGATGCTGTAAGTGTCCCCCAAAAACAGACAGTTTGAAATTAGAGAATAGCACCGCCCGGCGGCCCGGTTAATTCAAGATTCACCGAGACGCAGTCGGGTGGGATCCATATCGTCTGCCAAACAAATGTGGGGAGAAGTTTTTGGAGCGATTCAAGATAAGTTCTGGGTTGAATGGATGATTAATATTGGCAGCAGACAGGAATAGTTGGCTGAAAAGAGCGTGAGTAACTTTTTGACTAAAAAGCATCCTCTTTTTGCTCTTTTAAACTTGGGAAGTCCTTTTGGGTTTATTATCTGCAGATAATCCAATAAAAGTTTGCTGGCTCCAACCTAAATTCATCCCTCTAATATCAACAATAGGTGAAGCTACTCCGTCCATCGCTGGACGAACTGGTTGCCGAGGATGTCAACTAACTTATAGGTCTACAAGTTTCGGAACTCGAAACACAGATGCAACAACCAAGATAAATTTAATCGATTGCTCATAAGTTGGATCGACAGATATTTATTGTTTTTGAGTTTGCATGACAGCTCAAAATAGTAAATTGTTCAATATCAGATTATTAATCATTGTGCCTGAAACTTTATCAGCGGTGGCTTCAATTTTACTTGTAAGACAATCCTAAATTTGTAGTTTTGCATCGCAATTCGAAAGTGGGTTGCCCCTTAATGGCCAGGTGGTGGAATTGGTAGACACGCTACTTTGAGGGGGTAGTGCCTTCGGGTATGGGAGTTCGACTCTCCTCCTGGTCACATCAAAAGAGGATTCGGCGACGGGTCCTCTTTTTGCATATGAGCCGTCAGCTGTAAAACAACTCCTTATCCAACCGATCCGTAATGACTTTAAAATCAGTGGGATTCGATACAAAATCCATATTGTTAACGTCTATTTCGATGATCTTGCCGAGGTCGTAGGTGTTTACAAAGTCTTCATAGTAATTATTCAGATTTTCGAGGTATTCCGTTGATATATTCGATTCAAAATCGCGGCCTCGTTTCTTGATTTGAGCAGAGAGCTTAGGTATATCTGCTTTCAGATAAATGATCAGGTCGGGATGGGATACCGTGTTGACTATTGTTTCAAAAAGAAGCAGATAGGTTTGGTAATCCTGTTGGGAGAGTATATTCGACTCCACCAGATTTCGAGCAAATATGAATGCATCCTCATATATGGTGCGATCCTGAATGATAGTCGTGTATGTCGCAGATCTGATCTGCTGAACCTGCGCAAAACGGCTGTTCAGAAAATAGATCTGAAGATTAAAAGCCCATCGATGCATATCCTCATAAAAGTCGGCGAGATAGGGGTTGCCTTCCACGGCTTCGTACATAACGTCCCAATTGTAATGCTCACCCAGCATCTGAGTTAAAGTAGTTTTTCCGGCGCCGATATTTCCAATTACAGCTATATGCATATGGTATTGGTTTGAAGTTTGTGAGTACAAAATTAATTGATGACCGCGACGTCACAAAGGCTCGATGATGAACATAAGTGCTGTCACTTCAGGCGTTGTTGCAACTCGCTTTATGTACTATGAATCTCAGTTTCCCGAACAATTAGACAGCTGGTGATATATGTCATCAACGATGATTTTCTTTAACCTTTCTCAATTCGTATATTTGCATAAAATTGGGAACTGTCGTTTTTCCTGCACTGTTACCCTGAAACTTGTTGTAATATCATAAGTTGAAGTTGATGAAGCCATACCGCGTAATATTATATTATTGTTATTCTCCTATAGAAGATACCGAAGCATATCGCCATGACCACCATTTATTCTGCGTGGAAAACAATCTGCTCGGAAGAATCATCATTGCTCCCGAAGGACTGAATGGAACCGTTTCAGGAACAATCGCTGATTGTGAGGCGTATATGAACTATGTTCGTTCTGATGAACGCTTTGCATCTGTTCAGTTCAAAATTGAGGAACATGATAAAGTAGCTTTCCAGAAACTTCACGTACGTGTTAAGGAGGAAATCGTTAACTCTGATCTCGAAGTAAATCCGCGCGTGAGGACGGGCAAGCATATGGAGCCATCCGAGTTTAAGCAAATCATCAATGATCCGAATGTGGTTTTGGTGGATATGCGGTCTGATTATGAGCATAATGTGGGAAAATTCAAAGGAGCTATCACGTTTGATATGCACAATCTGCGTGAACTGCCAGACCATATTCATGAAATTGAGCATTTGAAAGATAAGAAGATTGTCACGTACTGTACGGGCGGGATTAAGTGCGAAAAGGCGAGTGCATATTTATTAGAAAAAGGCTTCAAGGACGTGTATCAGCTGCATGGCGGTATAATCAGGTATGGGCTGGAAGAAGGTGGCGAGAATTTTGACGGAAAATGTTACGTATTTGATAATCGAATAACTGTTGATGTCAATCAGGTTAATCCAACCGTGATATCTCAGTGCTATATCTGCGGCACGCCATCCGACAGGATGATCAATTGCGCCAATGCGGAATGCAATACGCACGTCCCTGTTTGCGAAAATTGTGGCTGGGAGATGAACGGAGCGTGTTCTGCTGAATGTAAATCAGTTCCGGGAATCAGGACCTACGATGGCACCGGATATTATGTAAGCCAAAGTAATAACTACCAGCCAATCCAGGGCTTCAAGAGTGTTAAAAGAAATTTGAAACAACTTCGGGTGGCTGCTGAATAGGCGGTAAAAGGGCTAAGGGTTAAAAGGTTAACGGTCAAAGAATCTGCTCTATCGCCGTTAACCCTTTTCACCCTTAATTTTTAACCCGGTCATAATGACTTTTCCAAAATGAAGTCATTCATCCAATATGGCCCGATGGCGATATCTTCTTCACCGACAACCTCATATCCCATTTTTTCGTAAAATCCTTTTGCTCTGTTATAGCGGTTCACGTTGAGGCGCATTACAGATGCTCCTTGTGATTTCGAAAACTGTTCGGTTTCCAGAAGGAGAAATTTTCCGGCGCCAGTTCCTTGTGTGGAAGGAAGAACATATATCTTGTGAAGCTTGAAAATACCGTTGCCGTAATCGGAAACCGAAGAAAAGCCCTCTGGAGTACTCGAGTTTTCCATCATTAAAAACCGGTGACCTTGCAACATTTGCTCAGTTAGCGACTCTTTCGAATAAATTTTTTCAAACATAAAATCGATCTGATCCTGGCTAAGTATATCACGATAAGTGGGTTCCCAGGTTTTTTCCTGGATGGCTATTATGGTGGGGATATCTTCGACGGAGGCATGTTTTATTGCGAATGAACTCATTATCTTTATTTTTGACTTAAGTTTGTCGGCGAAATAAGTACTAAATTTTTAAAACAGAATATTCCATCCTGAAAATCATCGACAATCATTTTCGAAGTCGTGATTTTAAGATGGGTGAAAATATGAGACCTCTAATATTAGTGACCAACGACGATGGAATAACTTCAAAAGGTATCCGTACTTTGGTAGATATAGTAAAGACAATAGGTGACGTTGTGGTGGTGGCACCCAATAGTCCGCAATCAGGAATGGGCCATGCGATCACAATCGGTGAGCCGCTTAGATTATATGAAACCGATATTTTTGAAGGTGTTGAAGAATATGAATGTTCAGGCACCCCAGCTGATTGCGTAAAGCTTGCGAAAAATCACGTTCTGAAAGATAAAAAACCGGATCTTGTTGTGAGTGGAATTAACCACGGAAGCAACAGTTCGATCAGCATCCTATATTCCGGGACGATGTCTGCCGCCATCGAAGGGGCTATCGAGGGTATCCCTGCGATCGGTTTTTCACTATGCGATTTTAAGGAGAATGCCGACTTTGATCATGCCACTGAACATATTGCACATATCATTCGCACGGCCCTGGAAAAAGGTATTCCCAAGGGAATTGCACTCAATGTAAATATACCGGCAAAGGGCGTTGAACCATTAAAAGGTATCATCTCATGTCGGCAGGCGCGCGCCAAGTGGCAGGAGAAATTTGACTACCGAATTGACCCCAACGGAAGAGGGTATTTTTGGATGGCTGGTGACTTTGTAAACTTTGAGGCAGACAAAGTAGATACCGATGTGTGGGCACTTGACAACAACTACGTGTCCGTGGTTCCATGTCAGTTCGATCTGACAGAATATAAGGCTTTGGAAGAGCTAAAATCGTGGAATTTGTAAAAATAAAGCAAATCTGTAAATGGCGCTCGTAGGAAGTTTACTCAAGAAAGGGATACTGTTTGGAAATATTGTGGCCAACAGAAGGAAGAAGGGATTGAAGCTTCAACAAAAGAAAATGATCTCAAAACTTCTGGCCAAAGCTCGCTATACGGCGTTTGGTGAGAAGTATAATTTTGACGAAATACTGTCGACAATCCTTTTTGGGAAAGACGATGAATATTATGAATTGTACAAAAAGCTGGTTCCGGTATATGATTATAACAAGATTTTCAACGAATGGTGGCACAAGTCGCTCGACGGTGAAAAAGATGTTTGCTGGCCGGGTCAGATAAAGTATTATGCGCTAAGTTCCGGAACATCAGAAGCTGCTTCGAAGTATATACCGGTTACTAAGGCCATGTCCAGAGCTATTCAAAAGACGAGTATCCGTCAGATTCTTTCACTTGGACATTATAAAGACCTTCCTGATGATTTGTACGAAAAGGGGTTTTTGATGCTCGGTGGAAGTACCAATTTGAATAACCACTCGAACAAACATTTCGAAGGTGATTTGAGCGGTATTACGGCGAAGCAGATCCCTTATTGGTTCCGGCCTTACTATAAACCAGGCGAAAAAATTGCCTCCCAGACTGATTGGGGCCTAAAGTTGGAAGAAATTACATTGCAAGCCAGCGAATGGGATATCGGTTTCATCGTCGGCGTTCCTGCATGGATACAGCTTTTAATGGAAAAAATCATTGCACACTATAATGTGAAAACGATTCACGACATCTGGCCGAACCTTCAGGTTTTTGCTCATGGCGGAGTGTCGTTCGAGCCTTATCGCAAAGGTTTTGAAAAACTCCTTGCTCGACCACTGATTTATATCAACACCTATCTGGCGTCTGAGGGATTCATCGCATATCAAACGCGTTCGGAAGCCAAAGGGATGGAACTGGTTTGCGACAACGGTATATTCTTCGAATTTATACCATTCAATGAAGCAAATTTTGACAGCGATGGAACATTGCAGCCCAACCCGGAAACTTTAATGATTGGACAGGTGGAAGAGGATAAGGAATATGCACTATTGCTGTCCACTTGCTCTGGAGCGTGGAGGTACCTGATTGGTGATACTGTGAAGTTTGTGAATAAGGAACGGGGAGAAATAGTGATAACCGGTCGAACAAAACATTATCTGAGTTTATGTGGAGAACACCTTTCGGTGGACAACATGAACAAAGCCATTGATATCGTATCGGATGAGTTAGGAATCACTGTCAAGGAATTTACGGTATGCGGCGTGGAACATGGAAGCATGTTTGCACATCACTGGTATATCGGAGTTGAAGAAGGGGAGACCGCTGATAATGAACGACTAAAGGAGGTTCTCGATCAACAGCTATCCAAATTGAATGACGACTACGCTGTGGAACGTCGTCATGCCTTGAAAGATATATTTGTGACTGTGTTGCCAAACAAAGCCTTTTACGGCTACCTGGAATCCAAAGGGAAAATGGGTGGTCAGAACAAGTTTCCAAGAGTTTTCAAGAATTTCCTGATTAAGGAATGGAAAGAATATTTGGAGAATCATGGATATGTTACTCCTGAAGTTATTAACTAATGTGAATTAAATGACCAGCTTATGCTGGTCATTTTTGGTTGATCGATTTGTAAAATTCAAGTTTTCTTTAATATGCCTTTCGTCGATTTCAATTCAAAAAAAGTGGTTCAGATCTGGAACGGAATAACCGGAACACTCGCTCATTCTGACCAGATGACCTTCGGGCATTTTACGATCGTTGATGGAACAGTGCTGCCAGAGCATGCACACGTTCATGAACAATGGAGCCATGTAATTGAGGGAGAACTGCTATTTACAGTCGGCGGTGAGACGCAGAAACTAACAGCTGGAATGACCGCCTATATTCCTTCAAACGTCCCTCATTCAGCCGTCGCATTGGCAGAATGTAAGGTGATCGATTGCTTCACCCCAGTGCGCCAGGACTTCGTCGAACTGGAAAAACAGTCTGTTTAATTGTGGAAATTTTGGGGTAGAGTCAGGAAATACTTCATCAGTTGTTAGGTATTTCTGCCTTTTTAGAGGTTATTTGATCATATCAAAGTTGAATCCGCTTTCTGCATAGTGCTCTTTTAATCCGCTGATTTCCATCAGAAAATCAAATATTTTCTGAATCCTTGCCACCTACGCACGATTTTTTCAGTGTTTTCGGAGCTGGCTTTAGCATTTGTGCAGTTCACTATGCGCGGGTCCGCACCAGATTGTTATGAAAAAATTAAACCATAAAGAAAAGAAAGGGCGCCTGATTATTGTGGCATACCGGCTTCCCTTTAAGATCATCAATGAAGACGGAAACGTGAAGTTGTTTCAGAATTCAGGAGGTTTGGTGTCCGCCGTTCTGTCATTGATTGCAGAGGATCGAGAATCATCTTATTCTTCCGAGAAAATTCAGTGGATCGGATATGCAGACAATGAGCGGGAAGAGCTGGAAGGCGCAAATCTGGAAAATGACAATTTCGTTGCTCACCCTGTTTTTATACCCGCTGAGCTGAACGAAAACTACTATGAAGGTTTTTGCAACGATTTAATCTGGCCTTTGTGCCATTATTTCCCATCTCTCGCCAATTTCAACGAAAAATATTTCACGGCATATCAAGAGGCAAACAAATTGTTTTTTGATAAATTGAATGACATCATTCAGCCGGGCGATGTAGTCTGGGTTCAGGATTACCAGCTGATGTTGCTCCCTAATATGATTAGGCTTGCTCATCCTGAAAATAAAACTGGTTTCTTCTTCCATATACCATTTCCATCGTATGAGCTTTTCAGGATGCTACCGGTATCCTGGCGTCAGGCTATTGTAGAAGGGATTATTGGCGCGGATGTCGTTGGATTTCATACCAACGATTACGTAGAATATTTTCTGAAAGCAGCCCGGATGGTGTTGGGCCATGGAAATAAGCTCCATTATCTCAACCTGAGCAACAGAATTGTTAAGGTAGACGCATTTCCAATCAGTATCGATTTTAAAAAATTCAACGATGCCTTTACCAACGATGAAGTAACGGAGGCTCGCGAAAATGCGAAGAACTCTATAAAAGGGAAGATTATTTTTTCCGTAGACAGACTTGACTATTCTAAGGGAATAATTCATCGTCTTGCAGGGTTCGAGCGTTTTTTGATGCAACATCCGGAGTGGCATGAGCAGGTTTCGTTCATGATGGTGGTTGTACCCTCCCGGGATACAATTCAGCAATATCAGCAAATGAAATCCGAGATCGACCAGACTGTCGGCCGGATTAATGCGAACTTCAGTAACATCAACTGGCAACCGATCATCTATCAATATCGTTCTATGTCATATGCTGAGATGGTTGGAATGTATACGGCGAGCGACGTGGCGCTGATTACTCCAATTCGCGACGGTATGAATTTGGTTTGCAAGGAATTTGTTGCTTCCAGACAAGACGAGCATGGCGTGTTGATATTGAGCGAAATGGTGGGAGCTGCGGCTGAATTAGGAGAGGCAATTATTATCAATCCGCTTGATAATCAGGGTATTTCTGATGCCATAAAAAGGGCTTTGGATATGCCCGCTAAAGAGCAGGAAAAGCGGATGAGGAATATGCGGGCGAGGATAAAAGCCTACGATGTTTTTGCATGGACAAATGACTTTTTTACCCAAATTGATATGTTGGATCATGAATATGAAAGGTTGAGACAGGTCTTTCTGACTCAATCAGGTATAGATAAAATTAAAAGGGCCTATCATAAATCCGATAATCGGATCCTGTTTTTTGACTACGACGGAACACTGGCTCCGATAGTTGCGGATCCTGCAAAAGCGATTATCTCCGAGGAGTTGAAGAAATTGCTGGTACAGATCGCGACGGTCGATACTGTGGTTATAATCAGTGGGCGGGATCGAAATTTTTTGAATCAATTATTTTGGGATATGCCTGTTCACATCGTAGCAGAACATGGCGCGTTGATCAAAATGAAGGACAGCGACGAATGGAGGCTGAACGAAAACTACGAAGAAAACTGGAAGGATAGTATTCGCCCTATCATGGATATGTATGCAAAAAGATGTCCGGGCGCATTTGTAGAGGAAAAGGAAACCTCGCTGGCCTGGCACTACCGGACTGCGGAAGATAACGAGTATGCCACAAGAAGAGCGCAGGAGCTGATATGGCAATTGAAAAGATTTATACAGCCCGAACTAAATCTTCAGATTATCGATGGCAATAAAGTGGTTGAAGTAAAGAAAACAGGTTTCAACAAAGGGACTTCTGCCAAACAAATAGTCGATGAAGGCTCATTCGATTTCATATTGGCGATCGGAGATGATACCACCGACGAGGATATGTTTTTGGCCCTGCCCGAAACAGCCTATACCATAAAAGTAGGAGACGAGTTATCCGCGGCCAAAAACCATATCCATAGTCAGGAGGAAGTATATTATTTCTTTACAAAACTGGTTGAAAAGATCTCGGAACCAACTGGCTTATAAGGCAACACTAAGCTGTTCTATTTTAACGAATGAGCACGGCATACCGGTTGATCCAAGCTCCTTTTCTATAAGCTGGGTATCCCTAAATTCGGAACGGATGACGAGGATTAACCGCTGCAAATCGTAAGTCCAGTATTTGATATTGTGCTTTTTAAGGGAATCGTGTATTTTCTGAAAAGCGGTGCTGCTTTTGACTCGGGCTTTGAAGGTTATTTCATATATGGCTTTCATGCAGTTGAATTTAGAATGGAGTTATCTTATCTGTAAAGATACTATTTGAACTCTTTCTAAATAAAATCAAATTGTTAAATAACCATAAAAAAATCGCCACTCGGCGATTTTTTAGTTAACGGTAAATTGATTTCATTGCCAGGCTTCTTCCAGGAACCGTAGCCAGTTCTTTGACATAATGTTTTCAATATCTGCTGTACTATATCCGCGGGTTTCTAAGATGTCAGGAATCCGTTGCAGGTCAGCTATTGAATTCAGATCGCCAGGAGCTTGTTCTGTTCCAAACGCTCCGTCTAAATCGGATCCAATGCCCACATGCAAAGAATTACCAGCCAGTTGGCATATATGATCAATATGATTCGCAGCATGTTCAATTTTAAGACCGGTACTTTCGGGAGAAGATACGCCGCGAACCCAGCCCGGAATCATCATCCACGCGTCGAATGCCATACCTATAACGGCCTTACGTTTAATGAGCTCCAAAAGCATTTCGTCTGAAAACTGGCGATTGTGCGGTACCAGTTTCCTGACCAGATTATGACTTGCCCAAACAGGCCCGTTATAGATATCCATCGCATCCCAAAATGCACTGTCACACAGGTGCGTTGCATCCAGAATAATACCCAGTTTTTCCATTTCACGGATCAACTCTTTACCTCTTTCACATAATTGTTGATCAGAATCTGTACCGTAAGCATATACGCCCGGGCCATAGTGGGCAGGCCCAACGGCTCGCAATCCATATGCATAGGCCCTATGCAGGTGATCGACTGACAGCAACGAGTCAGCCCCCTCAAGGCTCAATATGTATCCAATAGGGAGATTGTCCTTTGTTTCGGACGCCTCCCACATGGCCAGATGCGCATGGAGCCCGGCAAGATCAGTAATCTGAACCATTTCTCCCTGCTCTTCCATGGATTTGTACCAGGCAATCTGCCCCTGGGTTTGCGCCCAGGCTTGTGCCGGTGAATTCCATCCCGGAAATTGACTCTCCGGCCTAACATATCTGGCAATTTGAGTTGCCACGCAGATTCCAATATTCCCTTTGCGCATTTCCGGAAAGCATACAACGCCATTTCCGCGGTCGGGTTTATCATAAAGGTATTTTTCTCTGTCACGTATGGTTTTGAGATCTTGCGTAAGATCTCTGTTCCATTCCAGAGCATTCATAGAGAGGTCTAGGTGGGCGTCGAGCAAAAACATAAAACGAAAGATTTCAATTTGAATAATATATTAAGGGCTTATATTTTCAGCCAGGATCTAGACCGTGATGCGTCGGTTCCTTGCCACTATCTTCCACTCATCCATCACGTTACCGTTTTGAATGACCGAGGCAAAATCGTGCAACGCCACCGTCGGGCAGATGTGATACGGCAAAGCATAGAATATGTCGCCGATCGTTATTTTATGCCATATTTCATCAGAGACCTTTAACACGCCGTGTTCTTCACTTTGACTTGAAACAGTATATCCGGCAAGGTTCAGGATTCTGAATCGGCTTTCAACCGGGTTTTCGGCGGCTATAGCTTTGTGCCCCAAGTCAATAGTGATAATGCCTGATGCAGGTTTGGAAATGACTCTGGTGAGAATCAACGCTGCGTGTAGAAATGGCTGGTCTTGAAACCTGTCACCATATCCGTAGTCCCATAGTACGTTTGTTCCGGGACTCAGATAGACATCATGCTGTAGCGCATGTACGTTGAAGGTAGGAGAGCCTCCTGCCACAATGATCAGATTGTCAATGCCCTGACGTGCAATATCCAATAGCGGGGCCACTGTATCAAAGGCTTTATCACTGTTAACCTTCCTTTCATCGAATTCCGCATCTCGAATATGGCCGTCGTAAATATGTATACCGGTTATATTCAGATTTGTCAATTTACGGGTGAACCTGTAAAGTGCCAATATGTCGTCGTCTGTAATATGGCCTGAGCGGTTCATGCCATTGTTGACATCTATAAAGATGTCTGAAATCAGATTTTTTTCGCTTGATTTTTTATTGAGCAGCGTTGCTGTTTCTCTATTGTCAATGAGTGACGCAAAGTGAACATCCGGATATAAGCCTCGTAATTTGAAAAGGCGATCGATATTGGGACCAACAAGTTGATAAGCAATCAATATCCACTTTCCACCAGCCGCTGCGATCATTTCGGCCTCAGCGATGGTTGCGCATTTGAATTTAGATATCCCAGCTTCCAGTTGTAAGTCAACTATCTCTGCAGTTTTGTGGGTTTTTACATGCGGTATAAGCCGATTCGGATCACCGGCCATTTTGATCATACTGGAGATATTGTCCTTAATTCGCTGCTTGTAAAATAGCAGAGAAGGGGAGATTATATCTTCCGGATTTTTTAAGGTGTACCACATATCCTGGTGCAATAGGGGTGAAAAAAAGCGGTTGTCCTTCTTAAAGAATACTAAGATAGGGACAACCGGAAATGGTATTAAGGATATTACTTTTCTTCAAGCTCAAACATCGCTTCGATTTCCACCGGGATGTTGTCAGGGAGCGTCCCCATTCCCACCGCGCTTCTAACACCAATACCGTTCTCTTCTCCCCAAACCTTAGCAAACAATTCACTGCAGCCATTAATAATGAAAGGATGTTTCTCAAAATCAGTTGTGCAATTCACCATACCCAACACTTTGATCACCCGTTTTACGCGGTTCAGACTTCCCAAATTTGCTTTCAGAGTCGATAATATCGCAAGGCCGACCTGACGAGCCGCTAGTTTTCCTTGTTCTGCATCCATGTCTTTTCCAATACGTCCGATAATCAAAGACCCGTCGTCCTGAACGGTACCGTGACCTGACACATAGACCCATCTTTTGTCGACAATAAGTATTGGTTTATATACTCCGACAGGTTTTGGAGGTGGCGGAAGGGTCAGTCCTAGTTGTGCAAAATTGGATTCAGGAGTAGCATTCATATTTGATAAGAGTTTTTAGCTGTACGCTATTAGGTGTTAGTTTTTTGCTTTGTAAATCAACATCGTAACCAACATTCCGAATCAAGATCCGGAGTGTTTGCTATATGTAGAATCCGCCTAATTGTCAATTCAAAGAGATTTGAAATTAAGTGAATTTTACAAAATTACATGTTTATACAAATAAATTTAACAATAATACTCCGAGGAGCCCCATTATAGAAACTATAGTTTCCATAATGGACCACGTAAGAAGTGTTTCTTTAATTGTTAGATTGAAGTACTCTTTGAAAAGCCAGAATCCACCGTCATTAAGGTGAGAAAACATCAGACTGCCTGAGCCAATAGACAATACCAACAATTCAGGGCGAACTGCGGTATTGGCAAAAAGAGGCCCCAATATGCCGACGGTCGTCAATCCGGCTACAGTTGCTGACCCGACACAAACTCGGATGATTGCTGCGACAGACCAACCCAAAATAATAGGAGAGATGTCAACATGCTTAAGACTTTCAGCGATATAATTGCTCACTCCACTGGCAGTCATAATTTCTTTAAAGACACCCGCGCCGGCGATGATCAGGAGTATGACAGAAACTCCTTTGAAGGCATCTTCCATAGATTTTCCAATGCCTTTCATATTCAATCCGCGTTTGATACCAAGTGTATATGCCGCAAAAAGAACAGAGATCAGCATGCCAAAATAAGGTTCCGCAAAAAGTGCTATTAGCTTGCTCTGTGGAAAAATTCCCTTAATTGCTGACATACTCGTCAATAGAAAAACCGGGAGTAATGCCGAGATGATACTAATTCCAAGACCCGGAAGTTCATTGGAAGGTCGTGGTTTTACGTTGAATAGTTCGGGATCAGGTTTTGGCTGAAATCTCTTTAAAGTGCTTCCAAACAAAGGGCCTGCCACTGCAATGGCGGGAAGAGAAACGATTATTCCGTACATCAGCGTTTTACCCAAATCCGCATTCAGCTGGCTGGCGATAGCTGCAGGAGAAGGGTGGGGTGGGAGATAACCGTGAGCAACCGAAAGGGCTGATAGCATGGGTACACCTATATATAGCAACGGGAGTCTGGCGGTAGCACTGATCATGAAAATCAGTGGAATAACGATTACAAAACCGGCATTATAAAAAAGAGGAATACCGATCACAAATCCGGCAAGTGCCATTCCCCATTGAATATATTTCTTACCAAAAATATTGATCAAAGTGTCCGTAATTCGTTGGGCAGCGCCGCTGTCTGCCACAATTTTGCCCAGCATTGCACCGAACCCGACAATTAGCACCAGGTCGCCAAGAGTTCCCCCAACTCCTTTTTGAATGGCGGTACTGATGGTCTTTACTTCGAGGCCGCTTGCAAGGCCGAGCCCGATCGAAACGAGGAGAAAGGAAATGAAGGTATCAATTTTTAACCATGCAATAAGGAGTATCAGGCATAGTATTGCGATGAAGGTTAGTAATAAAGGCATAGTAGTTTTTTAAGGATTAGCAACATGTCTTATAAGAATGGTACATGAAATTATTACTTGATTTTAGTCAATATTTGGTTAGTGAAAAATGGTAACATCCAAGTAATCACTTATATATATTCTTAGAGTCGAATTAGGACCCTGATAGTTTGTTAGAGTGCCCAAAAATGACGAAATTTGAGCTTTTACGGAAAATAAATTTGTATTATACCGACGACGTTTTGCATTAGACCTAGTCAACAATTAACAACTTACGATTCTTTTTTAATACTTTATGGCAGAATCTTCTGGTGAAAACATTATCCCTATTAATATTGAGGATGAAATGCGGGGTGCGTACATCGATTACTCGATGTCAGTTATTATTTCTCGTGCTTTACCCGACGTACGCGATGGATTGAAACCTGTGCACCGCAGAGTACTTTACGGAATGTCGGATCTCGGTGTAGGGTACAATAGGGCGCACAAAAAATCGGCTCGTATAGTAGGGGAGGTTTTAGGGAAATATCACCCTCACGGTGATTCCTCAGTATATGGTACCATGGTGCGTATGGCCCAGCCATGGTCATTAAGATATCCGCTCGTTGATGGTCAAGGTAACTTTGGTTCGGTTGATGGCGACAATCCAGCGGCGATGAGGTATACCGAAGCAAGGCTTAAACGTCTGGCAGAGGAGCTTTTAGCTGATTTGAATAAAGATACCGTTGATTTTGTGCCCAATTTCGACGACTCGCTAACAGAGCCTTCCGTTATGCCGGCCAAGTTTCCAAACTTGTTGGTAAACGGTTCATCCGGTATCGCAGTAGGTATGGCGACGAACATGGCACCTCACAATTTGAGTGAGGTTATTGATGGCGTCCTTGCATATATAGACAATAACGAGATCACAATTCCTGAGTTGATCGAATTCGTAAAAGCACCGGATTTTCCAACAGGTGGTACAATTTACGGATATCATGGAGTACGTTCTGCATTCGAGACGGGGCGTGGAAGTATTGTTATCCGCGCGAAAGCTCATAACGAGGTATCCAAAACGGGAAGAGAACAAATCATCGTAACTGAAATTCCTTACATGACCAATAAAGCGGCCATGATTGAGCGGATTGCAGGTTTGATCAATGATAAAAAACTGGATGGAATTGCCGATATCCGCGACGAGTCGGATAGAGATGGGATGCGTATCGTATTTGATCTTAAGAAAGATGCGATCCCTAATATCGTTCTTAACCATCTTTATAAATATACACCACTTCAGTCTTCGTTCGGTGTAAATAACGTAGCGCTTGTAAAAGGCCGTCCTGTCCAGTTAAACCTGAAAGATCTGATCAAACATTACGTTGATCACAGGGTAGTGGTGGTAACCCGCCGCACTGAATTTGAGTTGCGTGAAGCGGAAAAACGTGCGCACATTCTAGAAGGTTTGATTATCGCGTTGGATCACCTGGATCAGGTGATTGCGCTCATCAGAGCTGCGAAAGACCCTGAAACTGCGAAAGTTGGTTTGATGGAGTCGTTTGCACTAAGTGAGATTCAGGCAAAGGCCATTCTGGAAATGCGTTTACAACGTCTGACCGGTCTGGAACGTGACAAGATTGTGAAAGAGTATGAGGAGATTATGGCGTTGATCACAGACTTGAAAGATATCCTTGCAAATGAATCTCGTAAATTTGAGATCATCAAGGCGGAATTGAGTGAGATCAAAGAACGCTATGGTGACGAACGTCGTACGAAAATAGAGTTCTCTGCCGAGGAATTCAGCGACGAAGATATGATTCCTGATGAAGAAATGTTGATTACAATTTCGCATGAAGGATATATCAAACGTACGCCACTAGCAGAATATCGTACCCAGACAAGGGGAGGGGTTGGCTCAAGAGGCGTGAAGACTAAGGATTCGGATTTTACCGAACATTTGTTCTCCGCTACGATGCTTAACTACCTCTTGATATTTACCGAATATGGTAAGTTGTTCTGGATGAAGGTATATGAAGTGCCGGAAGGAAGCAAAACTGCAAAAGGGCGACCGATTCAAAACCTGATCAGCCTGGAGAGTGGTGATTCGATCCGATCGGTTATTAATGTAAAAACACTCAGCAATGATGACTACATTAATAACAACTACCTGATTATGTGTACAGAACAGGGTACTATTAAAAAGACTTTGTTGGAGGCATATTCTCGTCCAAGAACCAACGGTATTATTGCAATATCAATCAATGAGGGCGACAGACTTCTTGATGTTGCTTTGACCAACGGTGACAACGATATCGTTATCGCTTCAAGCGCGGGTCGCGCGGTTCGTTTCAATGAGAAAGGAGTGAGGCCAATGGGGAGAACAGCTGCCGGTGTGAGAGGTATCAACCTTGGAGATGGGGGTAATAAGGCAATCGGGATGGTTTGTATCAACCGTGAAGACGCCCAATTACTGGTAGTTTCTGAAAATGGTTTTGGAAAACGTTCATCCATTGATAGTTATCGAATAACTAATCGTGGTGGTAAGGGAGTTTCCACCATGAATGCCACAGATAAAGTTGGTAAGCTGGTTGCAATCCGCGAAGTGACCGAAGAAGATGATTTGATGATCATTACCAGAAACGGTATCGCGATCAGAATGAGCGTTTTGGATATTCGTCTGGCTGGTAGAAACACCCAGGGCGTTAAACTTATTCGTTTGAATAATTCTGATGAGATTACTTCTGTAACACGGATATTGAAAGATCCGGATGAGAAAGAGGAGGTAGAGTTGGACGAAAACGGTAATCCGGTTGTTTCTGCTGACGTGGTGACATCTGAGTATATCGAAATGTCTAATGAAGAGGGATCAGAGGAAGATGCTGCTGATTCGGAGGATGAAGATGCCGACGAAGAAGAGGTATGATTTTTGTAAAAGAATCCATTTATATTTACGAACCTAAATAACCATCAAAAGAAGAGTTTTATGAAAAGAATATTTCTGGTTTCGGCTCTTGGCCTATTAAGTTTCTCTGCATTTAGCCAGGATGCCCTACAAAAGGCCGCAACCGATCAATTTCGTAAGGATAAAGAAAAAAGCGATGGCGGGCTTTCCGATCCGAAAAATACTGCTAAAGCAGCTTATTGGATGGAAAGGGCCAATCTATATCAAAGTATAGCAAACGGACCTTCCGAAATAGATTCAAGTGCTGCCAAAACTGCTTATGAAGCTTTCAAAAAGGTGGTCGAACTTGACAAAACCAAAAAGGGAGAGCCTGGGAAATCTGCAAAAGAAGCAGAAAGTGCTTTGACTGGCGCTGCAGGGACTAGTCTCTACAATGGTTTTATCAAACAAGGTGCTGAAAAATATCAGAATAAAAATCTGGGTGGCGCACTTGAAATGTTTGAGTTGGCTCAGGATGTAAACAAGAAAGATACGCTCGCTGCTCTCTATGGAGGTATCGCTGCGCAGGGAATTGACAAAAAACCTGAGGCAATCGCTCAGTTTGAAAAGTATGCGGCCAACGGAGGAAAAGATCCTTCTGTTTTTTATGGCTTGGCTCAGCTTTACCGTGCTGACAACAATTTTGACAAAGCGCTTGCTGCTTTGAACAAAGGCTTGGAAGCGTCTCCGGGTAACAAGGATTTGAAGTCAGAAGTTGTGAACATCTATTTGGCATCAGGCAAAGAAGATCAGGCAATTACTGAACTTACCGCGTTGTCGAAAAGTGATCCTAAAAATATCCAGAACGTGCTTAATCTTGCGATTTTGTACGACAACACCAATACCAAGTTGAACAAGGAGATCAAGGAACTTCAAGGTAAAATGGGTTCTGGAGGTTCTAAGGTTGACGCGCTGGGCAAAGACCTTGAAAACGAAAAAGGTAAGATCGAAGTATATGACGGTGAAGTAAAGAGAATCGGTGGATTATTGAAAAAACAACCATCGAGTGCAGATTTGAAACGCCAGTTAGCAGATGTTAATTCTAAGAAGAAAGAATCTTTAGCGAACATAGCGAAAATCGAAAAAGATATCGCCGAAGCTAAGGATGCTGCTAAAGGTGCTGACGTTGCTGGTATGGAAAAGCAATTGGCAGATCTTAAAGCTAAACAAGTAACTGCTTCAACTGAGGCGCAGGTGAATTATAAAAAAGCTTTGGAAATTGAGCCAGCTAATTATGACGCGCTATATAACCTTGGTGCTTTTTACTTTAACGACGCAGTTCAATTGAAAAGCGTTGTTGATAACATGAGTATGGCTGACTACCAGGCAAAAGGTAAAGAAGTTGAAGCCCGTGTTTGTGGTAAGTTTAAAAAAGCAAAACCATATTTCGAGAAAGCTGTTCAGGCTAAGGACGAAACTGAAGCAAAAGAAGCTCTTGAGCATTGCAACAATATCGTTACACAATTGGAAGGCAAAGGAACTCCTTGTGTTGCCGCTGAATAAGCAAGTATAATTGAATTATAAAAGAAAAGGCGGCAGGGATGTCGCCTTTTCTTTTATCCGAAAGTCTATTTAACATAATATAAATTATATAACAAAAGGATATGTTTGTCTGATTGCGACAATATTGCTGTTTTTGTATTTGCGGGTGTTTTATGGGAAATTATGACTACTGAGAATTAATTATTCTAGTGCAGTGCCCAGTCAGAAATTGCTGTCAAAACCTCAGGGCGACTTAAGAAAGTATTGTTGATAGTAACGCGAGTGAACCTTAGCTAGTTACAGCCTGGATTTGAGGTTTAAGTTTTTAGATTAACTTTTCCAAAATTGAGGCAGATCAAATGAAGAATTAAGAAATAAAGGCCAGTTTATTCTCTTAAGATCAAAATACTTCAAACGGAACGGCAACATACTTTCCGAGTTTCCTATCTGGGGTCTTTTTGGATATGTCTTTTTCAAATGGACGATTGATATTGTTTCCCGCTAAGTCCTCAAGGCGGGTTTCGATTCGGATCAGGTAATATCCGGATTCCCAGTTTTTGTCTGGGATAAATTCAGCTGATTTTTCTCCAGGACCTATTTGCCATTTACCTTTGATACTAACTCGATTGTCTTCATTCATCACGATCTCGCTCTCATCATTACTCGGATTTGATGTTTCAATGTTGCTCAGTTTCTGAGCAACAAGCGTTTCGCCCAGTAAGCCATGATCCAACGGCTCTCCAAAATTCACCTTTAGGAATTGTCGCGTTCCAGCATTTGGATTGGAAGTTGTCCAGCGAATTGGTGTGGGCGAAAGACTATCACGGACTGCTGTTATGAATGACTTCGTGAAATTTCCGGACAGCTTCGCTCCCTGCTGACTTTGCCAGTCTGGCGAAACAATGATTTTATATTTGTTTTGATTTTGTAAAGGACTTCCGAGCGACAAGTTTGGTTGTAGATCTCGTTTGATTCTTCCCGGATCCAGCCAGAGTGTTAATATGGTCCTCTCTTCGTTCCAAAGCTCCGGAGTCAGATTCAGGAATGCCCCTTGAATGGTGTCGTGGTCGTTTTTTACCAGTGACACGTATTTCTCAGACTGGCTTTCCCGCATGGGCTTCGAAAAATGAATATAAATCTTCAACAAATTTTCGGGTAAAGTATCCTCTGACGGGAACATCGCCACGACCACCGGGGCATCATTTGGATCAACTACCGGTATTTCAAAGTCACTCAGAAATTTTCCACGAAATAAGATCTCATATCTTAATCCGTGTGTAAATGGAATCAGCGGTTTGAATGTGATATATGATCGGTCAACCTGGAAATCGCCAAGGATGGCAACTGGTTCGTTTTGTGAAATCAGTTGAATTTGAATGAGTTCTGATAGAGAATCGACTGGGATTGAGCCTGTTAATTGAGTTGAAAATGAAACTCCCATGGCCTTACTGTCTTTCCAGATCAGTTGCACCCCTTGCTTGGTTTGACAACTGGAAAGAGCACCAAAAGCAAAAAAGATCAGACCATATACAGCATATGACCTGACCTTCTCCCAACTGGATTTCATCATAAATATCTTTCGCTCGACGTCCACAAATCCAAGTTTCCGTTAGATCTGCGTTGCAACAGAATCATTTGACTATCATCCAGTTTGTCTAATTGTAAAACATTTGTGACAGGAAGAGATACAAACTCAACACCAGCCGTCGCGAAGCTTTCTGCAACGTGGGTCGTTAGTGATCCCTGATATTCAGCGATATTTTTGTACTTCACCTTGAAAACGGGGCGTGCCGAGTTAGACATCAGAAGGTAGGACTCCCCTCCTTTCGTGAGCGTCACCATATCGATCGGCGAATTGCCGCTCCCCATTTCAGCAACCGTTCTCCCTTTTATATGTTGGCCGGCTTTCAGTTCGTCTAGTGGGAAGAGTACCAATGGCGTACAGGTGTAGCTTGCCAACAGGAATTTTTTACCGTTAATTTCCGCAGTTGTGAAGGTTCGTATTGGCGAAAGTGTTTCATATTTCCCATGAGCCGCATGGTATATCTCCAATGAAGCTTCATCCTGTTTATTGGTAAATGGAAATGGAATACTACGAAATGTCGAATTAAATTCTTTTCCAGCCAATCCACTTACCAGAAGTTTCCCATCAGAAAAACCAATATCGGAAATAGCGGATACCCGGATCGAATTTCCTCTTTGATCTTTCGCGTCTTCCGCCGGAGCATTATTAAGTACCAGACTTGAAAAAGGTATATCCTTGGTGATGAAGGGCTTAATTTTGTCACCATCAATTTTGAACAACACCGGGGTTCCGTCGCTGTGCTGAACAGCAAGATATATACTTTTGGATATGGGGTTAACTGCCAGATCCTGAATGGTGATATTCTGAACTTCGGTACCTAACAATGCCGCAATTTTTTGATCTATATTTTTGATCTCAGTTGGCGTAGCCTTATTAAGAACAGCATCTTTTGTATCGACAGCAAAAACAGTTGCACTTTTGGAATCTCCGATAAACAGTACGCCATCCGGACCAAAGGTCAGCGCATTAATAGATTTGATTTCCGGGGTTCCAACAACAAACCCATACTTCCCACGGTTAAAACGACTCGTATTGGCCAGCAGTACAATTCCGACACATGCAACTGCCAATAATAGATATACTTTTTTCATATCTTTGTTAAAGTTAAAGCGTTAATTGTCAAGTAAATAAAACAATAAATCCTCGTTTTAACTATCCCGACAGACAGAAAGGAATGGTTTATCGACAGGGATCAAGAATGTGTCTGCGAAAGCCGCTTTGATAGATTAATGGTAGCTTAAAAAATCAAAAACCATGGGCGTGAGCTCATGGTTTTTGATATCTATATCAGACGTCGCAAATTTGAACGCCTTGTTGTAAAGATGCAATCGGATCGCGTTTAGGAATGAATTCCTGAGCAACATATCCCGTAAAACCGGTTTCAACGATTGCTTTCATAATTGCCGGGTAATTCAATTCCTGAGAGTCGTCAATTTCGTTACGTCCGGGAACACCACCAGTGTGATAATGTCCAATATATTTATGGTATTTACGAATTGAAGCAATTACGTCTCCTTCCATAATTTGCATATGGTAAATATCATAAAGCAACTTAAAACGCTCAGAGCCAACCATCTCGCAAAGCCCGGCACCCCATGCCGTATGGTCACACATATAGTCAGGGTGATTGACTTTGCTGTTCAACAGCTCCATGATCATGGTAATATTATATTTTTCCGCCGAGGCCATAAGACGTCTCAGCCCTATCGCACAATTTCTCATGCCATCTAGATCCGACATGCCACGTCGGTTTCCAGAGAAACATATCACTGTCGTGTAACCTGCTTCTTTGAGTTTTGGGAAGAGCTCTTCGTAACTTTTTACCAGTTCGTCATGAAGGGCCAGATCATTAAATCCCTTTTCAATACCCATTCCTGCACCGTTTGGCAAAGCGCAAGTCAAGCCATATTTCTGTAATACAGGCCATTCAGAAGGCCCCAGTAACTCAATGGACTTAATACCCATTTTTTTACAATCCTGCGCAAAGCTTTCGAGGGGAATTTTGCCATAACACCATTTGCACACCGAATGGTTGATATTGCCTTTTAATACCAGGGGTTTTACCGGTTCGAATGGTAAAGAAAAAGCATTCGTTTGGGTGGAAGCCAGGGTAATGGCCGCCAACGCCTTTTTAATTGAAGATCTTCGCGATAGGTTGGTTTTCATATGAAAAGAGTGAGTGAATTATTAAGTGAGCGAATGAATGGTGATGGTGAAAGAGTTTCCAAGTTTTGAAACTTTGGCGACTCTAACCAGAAACGAGAAAGCTGATCGCCTTATATTAAACGTCGCAGATTGTTACACCCTGTTTCAACGATGCGATATCGTCATTCCGACTTGGAATAAACTCCTGTCCGACGTAACCTTTATATCCGGTTTCCACAATGGCCTTCATAATGGCCGGATAGTTAAGTTCCTGTGTATTATCAATTTCGTGACGACCAGGTACACCACCGGTATGGTAATGAGCAATATACTTATTATACTTTTTAATGGTTGCGATCACGTCACCTTCCATAATTTGCATATGGTAGATGTCGTACAGCAGTTTGAATTTTTCAGAACCAACCATTTCGCAAAGCGCCGCTCCCCATCCGGTGCGGTCGCACATGTAATCCTTATGATCCACTTTACTATTGAGCAATTCCATCACAAGGGTAACGTTGTGTTTTTCAGCCAACGGTATCAACTGTCTCAAAGCAACCGCACAGTTTCGCATTCCATCGTCATCAGAGATGCGATTTCTGTTGCCGGAAAAGCAGATGATTTTATCGTAACCGGCCTCCTGAACACGTGGAATGATATTCTGAAATCCTGCAATCAGCTCGGCATGATTCGCTGGGTCACAAAAGCCTTTAGTCAGATTTCTGGTAATACCCTCTCCCCAGGGAAGTGCAGAAGTCAATCCATACTTTTTGATGACCGGCCATTCCTCCGGACCGACCAATTCGATGGATTTGATCCCGATTTTTTTTGCGTCCTGAGCCAGGGTTTCAAGCGGGATTTTTTGGTAACACCAGCGACATACGGAATGATTGATTTTTCCATTGAGCTTTGGCCCTAACATTTCTGCAGACCGGGCGAAGATATCCTGCAACGGCGTGACCGAAAGAATCCCTGAAGCTGCTGCTATATTTTTGATAACGTTTCTACGGGATTTATTTTGTTTCTGAGAATCTGACACTTTTAAAAAGCTTGATAGTTAATAATTTATGATGTTGTGACGGTGTTTTTAGCTACCGCCGGCGTTAGTAGGTCCCCTACCCTTTTACAATATTCAGGTCACAAAAAAAGGGTATTTCCGGTTGAAGGAAATACCCTAAGTAAAGAAGCGAAATTGTGTTACTTACCCGTCTTCGTTGATTTAGAATTCGAATAAATCGGATTTTTTTCGTTTCCGCCAGCCATCAGATATGCAATTAAATCTCTTAGCTCGTCAGGATTTAATCCGTTGATCAAGCCTGGAAGCATCACTGAAACAGTTGAAACTTTAATAGATTTAACTTGTTTCTTAGCGATTTTTCTAACCAATTTAGGATCAAATGGATTCTGTGAAATACTATAAGAAGTAGCATCCTCACTCAATTGACGACCCAATACCGTTTCGCCATTTTTCAATTCATAGATGAACGAACCATATTGATCTGATATCGTTTTGTCAGGAATAATAATGGATTCCAGCATATCTTTCACTGAGAATCTGTTGCCCAGTTGAGTCAAATCCGGACCGACATCGGCACCTTCACCTTTTATAGCATGGCATCTATCGCACATTACGGCCGAGAATATCATTTTTCCCCGTTCATAGTCGCGGTTTTGCAAACTATCTTGTACCAAAGCAACTGCCTGATCCACTTTCCATCCACGCCCAGGTCCCTTAGGGCTGTATAGTTTAACTAGGTCATTACCGCTGGTTGTCAATCTTTCTGCACCTGACAGTTTATCGTAATAAGCGTACTTCTCGGTAGGTACGTTTTTCAAAGCAATTTTACGAGCCTTTTCAACAAAACCGATGTAACTACGTCCTCCCTGAAAGCTGAAAGCTTTGTCAAACCATTTGAAATATTGTTCTCTGCTTTGATCGTTCCACCCTGTTTTGGCAAGACTCAGAACAAATGCATAATACGTTTGTTGAAATGGTGGAATTTTCTCCAGCATCCCGGCAATATCCAATCCGTACTGCGGATTACGAAGAATTAAATCGGCAGATGCAGTGGCAGTTTCGTTGTCTTTATCAACGAATGCTTCATCGTTCACCAATAGCTTCAAAGTCTTTTCGGTTGCACCCGGAGCTTCCAGATTGATCAGCACTTTGCTATACAATCTGTTGGCAAGTGCTGATGGCGACGGGAAGCTCGGGTTGATGTTGGCAATCAGTTTTTCCCTGGTAGCAGCCTCGGGAGCGCCGTTCCGGAACAGAGCAACTTCAACTGTTCTCAGATAATCCTGCTGCTTGGCCTCTGGCAATGCTTTCAGATTGATACTTGCCAATGCTTTCATCAATTCATTTTTTACCGTCGAACCTCCCTGACGTGCCAAAGCAAGCAATGCATATATCTTCACTTGAGGATCAGCTTCGGTCAACGCTTTTTGCTGCCATTCAGCAACTGGTTGATTCTCAACAGCTAGTCTTGCAGCATATCTGATGGCACGGTCAGCATGATTTAAATATGGCCATGCAGTAGCAACTGCCTTCGCATTTTTTCCAACATGAAAAGCTTCAAGATCTCTTCTGATTTTCCCTTCAGGAGTGATAACTGCTGTTGCAGTTGCGGAGCCGGCAGGAAGATTTTTGTAGTCTTTATAGTAAACCCGGTATAGATCCGACTCAAGTCGACGACCACCGGTAAGGAAGTAAAGTGCTCCATCAGGTCCTATGGCTCCATCTGTCAATGGAAGCGGAGAGCCTGAAAGAAATTCTTCGTGATCTGCTTTATAGGTTGCTCCGGAAGGCGAAAGGTGCAGTCCGTGCATGATACCAAAGCTCCAGTCAAATGCCAAAAGTGTGTTTTTGTATTTCGCTGGGAATTTAGCGTCTTTCAGATAAATCAGGTTGGTCGGTGAACCTTGTCCAATATTCATAACGGCAGGACGGCTATCTGGATAAGACGGAGCCCATTTGCCGTCTCCTGTTCTCCATCCAAATTCACCAGCACTCACAGCATGGCATACTCTGGTCGGGCGATACCATGGTGTACCAAAATCCCATTCCATATCTGAGTCATAGGTGAATAGATCACCTGCTTCGTTAAATGCGATGTCGAAAGGATTTCTAAATCCGGCTGTAACCAATTCCCATTTTTTTCCCTCCGGATCTGTGTGGGCAATCCAACCTCCAGGGGCGGCACGGTCGTTAGCATGACCTCTAGGGTCTTTGATCAATGGAAACAGGTTGTCGTCCTGCCATGTATTTGGCAAACGATAGATATCCATCTGTGGCAAATCCGTGTGGTTCCCTGCGACTACATATAATGATTGTTTGTCCGGAGAAAGGATTACGCTATGCGGACCATGTTCTCCTTCACCCTTCATTGCTTTCAGCAAGGTAATCTTGTCATATTGATCGTCATTATTCGTGTCCTGCAATCTGTAAAGACCACTTTGATCAGCAAATTTTGGGTTCGAACGGTTATTGACCATCACGTAAAGGCTGTTGAATGCATATAGCAAGCCATGTGAAAAGCCCATTTGAATTTTTGTTGTATCTCCGTTGATACCCAGCTTTTCTACTTTTGGTTTTTCAGTGGATCCGATCGGAGGCAATTTCAGGCGATAAAGGAAGCCATATTGGTCAGAAGCGATCATCCGGCCTTTATCATCGAAAGTCATCGATACCCATGAACCTTCATTGTTTTCTGACGGACTGTACAAATGCTCTGCCTGAAATCCGTCAGCCAGCTTTAATTTGCCCACTTTGTCATCTGCGGGGGGCAAGGTGTTCGGAGCGTGGTTACTCCATAATGTTCCACACACAGTCCCCACAGCCAACACAGCTACAAGTCCTGATGGGATTTTTAACCACTTTTTTTTACTGTGCATATTCTGGTAAGAGTTTAGAATGCAGTATGGTGATTGTGAAAAAATTACTTAGAATTATCTAATTAAGGCAAGTTTACTACTAATAAATAAGCCGACTATCCTGTTGTATCTGGTACTTGTCAAAAGTTTGATCTCTGAAACAAACAGGACGCAAATTAAGAGCGCGGTAACTGGATTGCCTTTTATAGATTCTTTAAACATAAAAAAGTCCGTCACACAAATGGTTGAATATAAGTGTAACGGACAGTTTTAAAAGAACGGCTTATCAGAATTCCGGTGTTAAAGCAGATTCAACTGCTGGCAAACCATAGTATTTATCCAGTACTGTGAATGCATTTCCAGGGGGAACTGCGCCAGCAGGGAAATAGTAGTTAAGCGGGTTAGCTTTTACTCGCGCACCATAAGGAACAATAATCTCCTGAATACGGTCGGTTCTGGTGATATCAAACCAGCGCTTGTTTTCGAAAGCCAGCTCAACGCGTCTTTCTTTGAAAACCGCTTCACGTACGTCTGCCTGAGACGAGGCAGTCGTTCCTGCCAATCCAGCTCTGGCTCTTACCATGTTCAGATATGGAATTGCGTCAGCCTGTTTGCCTTGCTCTGTAAGAGCTTCTGCAAGGAACAATAACACCTCTGAATATCTGAATGCAGGAAGGTTTTGGCCCGTATTGCCTTGGAGTGAATGCGGACGCGCATACTTCTTTATATATGGATAAACCTTGTTTTCCCGAGCGCTTTGGCTAAGCGTTACAAATCCAATGGTGATTTCCTTTCTTTTATCGCCTGTTTCATATGCAGCGATAATATCAGGTGTTGGGATATTGTTGTTTTCTCCCGAAATATCCTGAGGGTTGGTTGTACCGGTTATAGGGAAAAGTTCTTTTGCCAATATCGGTGTCGGGATAATCTGATAAATCAAATTTCCGTTGTAGCCAGCAGAACCTTCAAGGTACTGAATTTCAAAAACAGACTCAGCATTGTTTTTGTTGGCACTGGTACCTGAGAATGCATCGTCGTAGTTCGGCATCAAGGAATATTTGCCGCTTGTTACGACCTGTCTCGCAGCAGCTTCTGCTTCCGGCCATTTCTTTTGCGTGATATACAGCTCAGCTAATAACGTGAATGCACTTCCAGACGTAGCCCGTCCAGGCTCCTGAGCAGTTTTGTCCAACATCGAAGTTGAGGCTTCTTTTGCATCTTTTTCTATCTGAGCATATATCTGATCAACAGTGCTCAGAGGCAAAGCAGCAGCCGAACGATCGGCCACGGGCTCGAGGTGCAAAGGAACAGGACCAAATAATCTCACCAATTGGAAGTAAGCGAAGGCACGTAAAAACAAGGCCTGACCTTTTAGATTTGCTTTCACAGCAGCGTCAAAGTCTACGTCATCAATCAATGATAGAAGCTGGTTTGCACGAGAGATGATCAGGTAGTCTTGTCTCCATTGTTGAAGCACGTTGTCGTTCGCGGTCACACCATTGGCGGTAGGAACGGCGAAATCTGCAATATTTTCAGTTGCATCAACCGCTCCGAAAAGGATATTCCGGGCGTAGTAGGCGTTGTCCGAATGCAATTCTGTCAATTTCCAGATACGGTCATTATATATCGTCCGCAATGGGGTATATGTTGCATTCACCGCTTGTTCAAAATCCTTTTGGGATTTGAAAAAGGTCTCAGAGCTCAGCTGTGTTTCGGGTGTTACTGAGAGAAAATCATCAAAGCAACTGGTTAAGGTGAAACTGGCTAAGCATGCTAGTATAATACTTTTTTTCATCTTCATATTAGATAGTATTTTAAGGCTTGAGGCTTCAGGATTAGAAATTAAGATTGATCCCTACTGTCCAGGTACGTGGTACAGGATAGTTAGAAAAGTCGCGTCCCTGGCTCAGGTTACCGCCGTCTCCAGTAGCGTCACCACTCGCGCTAGTCTCAGGATTGGGCCCACCCCAGTATTTGGTGAATACATACAGCTGCTGAACAGAAGCATAGATACGGGCAGATTGGAAAGCCTTGGAAAGTTTATTGACCGTGTATCCAAGTGTTACGTTCTTAATGGTAAAGAAAGACGCGTCTGCAAGGAATTGAGTACTAGCCCAGTCTCTCTCTAAACCCGTGTAATTTCCACCGTTGTTAGTAGCACCAAACTTTCCGCTTCCTTCTGTAATCACCGTTGTTGCAACACCTTTATCATTGTTTTTCACTCTGAACCGGTCTTTCACACCTGCCACCATGTTGAATACCCCGTCCAAGTTGGCTGTACTATATAAATGCTGCACGTAAAGTTCATTACCCTGAGATCCTGAACCCGTAATCGACAAGTCGAAATTTTTGTAGGACATGTTGCTGGTCACACCGTAAGTAAATTTCGGGAACGGATTGCCAATAACAGTTCTATCATCTTTATCTCCACCGTTGGTAATTACGCCATCGCCGTTGATATCCTTGTACTTAATAACGCCGATAGCGGAACGGCCGGGAACAACCGGAGAGTTTTGCAGCTCTTCCGAGCTTTTGTAATATCCTTCTTTCTGTAATCCGTAGAATTGGCCAAAAGGTCTTCCCACCTGCGTAATATTCACTGCACCATATACGCGATCGATTCCATCAGCAAGAGCCATTACCTTGTTTCTGTTGAAAGAAATGTTGGCACTGGTTGTCCATTTGAATGCACCGATTGTGTTACGGGTAGTTAATGAAACTTCATTTCCCCAGAACTTAATCTCACCAATGTTGTCATTAAAGTTTCCAAAACCTGACTCCTGAGCGATCTGAACGCTATAAAGAAGATCTGTGGTTCTTTTGGTATAAAAGTCATAAATCAACTGGATGCGGTCATTGAAGAATCCCATATCCAAACCTACATCAAATTGCTTCGTTCTTTCCCATCCCAATTTAGGATTGGCAAGTGAAGTTACTGCCGCGCCCGCTCCGATATTAGTACCGAAAGGATTGTTCAAGGTATTGTTGATCAGCGCATACTGAGTGTAATTACCGATGTTATTGTTACCAATTACACCATAGCTACCTCTAATTTTCATGAACGATACAGTCCGGACATTTTTCAAAAACTCTTCGTCTGATATTACCCAGCCTGCAGATGCAGATGGGAAGGTACCCCAACGATTGTCTGCACCAAATCGAGAAGATCCGTCAGCACGAACGGCTGCGGTTAGCAAGTACTTACCTTTGAAGTTATAGGTAAGTCTACCAATATAAGAGGCAAGGCTCCATTGGTCTACTGAATTGGCAGTAGAGTTACCTCTTGCTACGTTGATCGCGCTCTGGATGGTATTGATGCGGTCGTCGGGATACACGCTCGCAGAAACTACCATCGCTTCACTTCTGAATTGCTGCACGGTCAACCCGCCCAACAACTCGAAATGGTGATCGCCAACAGATTTGTTATAAGTAGCATAATTTTCGTTCAGCCACGAAATGTTCTGCATATTACTTCTAACGCTAGATGCCGTAGTCGGGATTGGAACGTTGATCTGAAATGTGGCAGTAGATGGGTTAAAGAAAAGGAAACGTTGCGAGAGAAACTCAACATTGAATGTCGACTTCAGAACAAGCCCTTTGATGGGTTGCCATGAGACATACGCATTTGTAAGGACACTGACTTTTTTCGTTTCATTCGTTAACTCATTGGCTGCACGTACCCAGTTTGGATAGTTGAAGATGTTACCGGTACTTCCTGGGAAGGTATTGTATTTTGTCAATTCACCGTTAGCATCATAAATTGGCATCACCGGCCAGGTATGAAGGGCATTGAACAAAATACCTACACCACGGTTACCATCTGATCTAGGTGTATTATCAAACACATATTGAGGGGCAATATTGAAGCCCATCTTCACTTTGTCAGATATGTTATAGTTAGAATTTACGCGTAGAGAATAACGTCTGTAAGTATTGTTCAGAACAACTCCTTGCTGGTTAAATACCCCCGCAACTACGGATGTACTTGACTTTTCGTTGTTGTTTGAAACGGTCAACGTATAGCTCTGAAGGGGAGCGCGTCTCAACAATGAACCATACCAGTCGTTGTTTTTGCCAGCGTATTGTGAGGGATTCGCAAATTCCGTAGGAACTGTCTGGTTTTGGTCTTCGTAATATTCTTTTTTGAACTGAGCGAATTCTTCAGCGTTAAGCATTTTGATTAATCCGCGATCAGGCACACTTTGTGTACCGACGAAGACGTTCAGCCCAACTGAAGTTTTTCCTGTTTGGGGTCTTTTGGTAGTGATCAAAACTACACCGTTTGCCGCACGAGAACCGTATAATGACGTAGAAGCAGCATCTTTCAATACTGTAATGTCCTCAATTTCATCCGGGTTCATAGAGCCAATAGTCCCAGTAATCGGAAAGCCGTCAACTACGTATAACGGATCGCTACCAGCACTAACTGAAACTTGTCCACGAATTCTGACTGACATACCTTGTCCGGGTATTCCCGTTGTCTGGTTGATCTGAACACCGGCCAGTCTTCCCTGGAGTTTCTGCGCAATCTGTGAAACGGGAATATCTCTTATTTCATCCGCCTTAACAGTTTGAACTGCTCCGGTAATTTCCTTTTTCAACTGGCTACCATAACCTACAACCACCACCTCGGTTAATGCTTTCGCATCAACTGCCATTTTGAGGTTTACTGAAGTTTTGGATCCAATTTGCGTTTCCTGAGTCAGATACCCCACCGAAGAGAAAACAAGGATACCGCCATTGTCAGGCACTGATAGCGAAAATTTACCGTCTGTGTCTGTAACAGTCCCTGAATTTGTGCCTTTTAAAACGACACTTACACCTGGCAGCCCATCACCTTTTTCGTCAGAAATGGTACCTGTTACTGTTTTGTTGATCGTTGCTACCGTTAAGGTACCCGTAGAAGTATTTGGGTTAGGAAGGTAGGCATTTGATCCTGCAAAGGTAGAAGAGGTAAGTAAAATACCAGAGAATACCTTTATCAAGCACAGTTTGGACGGAATGTACCTGTCATAGTACAATTGCAATTGTCGAGGTTGATTCATAAATTTGATTGTTTTATTTAGATGATAGATAGACACCGACACTCTTCTATGTTTGCAGCACGCGAGAGTTCGGATTAATTTGGGCCGGGGGTACGCCAATACCCCCGGTTTTTTAATAAAGGTTTAGGAATAGGGTTAAGTCATTAGCAGTCTATTTTTTATGGGTAAATTAATATTTGATTATTGGCAATGATTTTCGAATCTATTTAAATTCCTTGCAATGATCCTTTGATGATTTGTTATTGGCCGAATGCCACATTTTTTCGCTGTCCCTACGTCCCTTTTTCTCTCTTCCTTTATGCCTTTTTGTTGACTCTCTTCAAGCTTTTGAAGAGCTGCTTTCAGCCCACCGTTGAACGGTTATATCTCCTATTATTTACTAGGATTGTACAATAATAAAAGTCTGTAAAAAATTAACTGTCCTGCTGTGTCTGGTATTAAGGAATATTTAATCTGGTAACCGTTATATTATCTACGGTAACGTTGAGGAATCCATAATGCAATAATAAACGTTTTAGCAAAGAAAAAGCCATCCGAGTGTTCGAATGGCTTTTCATCATGGATGGATACATTATACCAGGAGCTCTTTCACTACCTGCCCTTTTCCATCGGGTGTTGTGTAAAACGGACGCTTTTCTATTTCATACTGGGTTTCTGGTGGGATTCCCAAGGCATGGTATATTGTTTGATGGATCTGGTCAATTTTTACGGGATTTTCGATTGTTTTGCAAGGTCTCTCGTCAGCAGTTTTTCCATATGCGAATCCTTTTTTGATTCCGCCTCCAAACATGAGCATGGAACATCCGTCGGTAAAGTGACGGTGCATTCCGTAGAATTTCTCTTCTGAAAGAATATCAGGCTGCTGGACTTGCTCAAGCACTTTGGCATCTGGCCTTCCTTCTACCATCATATCCCTGCTAAACTCGCTTGCCAAAACGATCATCGTTCTGTCAAGATGTCCTGTTTTATCCAAATCTTTAATCAGCTGAGCGATCGGCCCGTCGATTTGTTTTTTCATTTCCTGAAGGCGGGTATGGCCGTTTTCATGCGTGTCCCATCCCTTGAATGGTTCGTACTCTGTTGTTACGCTGATAAATCTGGCTCCTTGCTCGGTGAGCCTGCGAGCCAGCAAACAGCCCAAACCAAATCGGCCTGTGTTATATATGTCATAACTCTTTTTAGGTTCAGTACTCAAATCGAAAGCTTTTGACTCCGGAGAATTTAGTAGGGCATATGCCTGCTCCATTGATCTCTTCAAAGATTCCCGCTGGTAATCGCTGCCAAACTCTCCCACCGGACTGTTATTGATCAGCTCATTGTATAATTGGTTTCTTCGTTCAAATCGCTTCGCGTCCATACCTACAGGGGGCCGAACACTTTCAAGACCCTGGCTTGGATCCGGAATAAAGAACGGCCCAAACTCATTCCCTAAAAAACCAGCAGTGTGAAATGCTTTTAGTTCTTCGGCCTCCCCTACAGAAAATCTTTGACCAATATCAATAAAGGCCGGGATTACCGGATTTTTAGGACCTAACTCCTTTGCGATCCACGAACCAATATGCGGTGCAGCGACCGACTGTGGGGGCTCATAGCAGGTGTGCCAATGGTATTGATGGCGGGAATGCAGGATATGGCCCATGTCAGCCGCGACATACGAGCGTATTAAAGTTCCCTTGTCCATCACACTTCCAATTGACTGGAGTCCGTCCGAAAAATGGATTCCATCAAGCACCGTAGGAACAGATTTGAACGTACTCAAAACGCGGTTACCCTCCATGTTTTTTTCAAAGGGCGTATATTTTTTTGGGTCAAAAGTTTCGGTGTGAGCCATCCCTCCGGCCATCCATAAAAGAATTACAGTATCTGCGGACGAATTAGCACCTGCTTTTCCCCGACAGCTGGTAAGAAGGCTGGAGAAAGGTGCTCCAGCTGCCAACGCACCCAACGTCGCTGCGCTTGCACTCCTTAAAAACTCTCGCCTATTCCAATTGTTGTATTTCATGTTGTTTTTAAATAACTGATTATGAATTATTTATAACACTTTAATTTCTTTACTAATAAAAAGTATTATAAGTTTAATATTTTTTATTAGTTCAATTCGTATTTATAGGTTAATATATAGCTAAAAGGCCTAATCATATAGTTCGTATTCTCCTTTTAATATATTAGTTGAAACTCCGGTACCAAAGCCATCGCCCATAACAAGTCTTCAATTCCTTCCTCGGTTGGCCTTGGTCCCAATATTTTCTTTGCTGACGCTAACTCTTTTTCAAGCGGTGCCCGCCCATATGCATTCTTATAAAGTTGCGTGACGATTGAGTCGGAAGTTGGATATTTTAGCCTCCATTCTTTTGCCCCACGTTTAATAGTCTCAGTGAATTTGTTTCCGTTCGTTAGTTCGAGAGCCTGGAGCAGATTCGCCTGCGATGTTCTGCTCGTTGTAACGGTTTCACGATTAGGTCTGCCAAGGGCGGTAAGGAATGGATCGTTTTTCACAAAGGCTGCACGCACAAATGGCATTCCACTTCTCGTGTTTTCCGGCAGGAGTTTTTTTACCAGCGCCGAATCTGCGTACATCGGAGCAAAGGCAAAACTGATGGCATCCGTGAATTGCTCCGCCGAAAGTCTTTTTCTCAACATCCCCGTAAACTTGTAATTATTAGCCATAATGTCTCCAGGTTCTTTCACAGAACTCGACGGCAGCTGATAAGTTTTGGAAGTTACAATCTGGAATATCAGCTTTTTGATATCATAACCGTTTTTCTCAAAGTCAGACGCCAGCCAATCTATCAAATCCTGGCTCCAGGGCATATTGTCCATCATGTCAACGGGTTCTATGATACCACGTCCGAAAAGTTGCGCCCATACTCGGTTTACCAGTGTACGGTATAGTCTTCCATCTTTTGGTTGAACCAGCAGATCTGCCAGCTGACGGAGCCTTTTTTCGGTACTTGCATTCACTGCGATCTCTCCCAATTCAGGAAAGAGTATCCGGGTTCCCGCAATTTTTCCGGTGGGTTTATCACAACGGTTAATTTCCAGCAATGTGTCAGCGAAGATGTTGGCGAACGCATATGAATCAGCCAATTTCCAGTCACTGATAAAGCTGTCATGGCAGGACGCACATTTTAAATTTAATCCTAGCAGAACCTGTGAAACGTTTTGAGCGGCTTGCATTTCGGTTCTTTGGCTGGAGTTGATCGTCCCCCTCCATTTTATTCCTTTTATAAATCCGGACGATTCTTTGGTAGGGCTGATGAGTTCCTTTACAAACCAATTATAAGGTTTATTGGTCTCCAGAGAAGTGTAAAGCCATTTTGTAATGTCAAACCTTCCGCCAGTGATGTAGCCCGTCCCTGAGTAGTCGTTTCTCAGTGCATCATTCCAAAATGACATCCAATGCTGGGCATACTCGCTATTTCTAGACAATAGTTCCGTTGCCAGTTTCTCTCTTTTCTGAGGATCATTGTCTGCTACAAAAGCCTCAATCTTCTCAGGTGGCGGAAGTAATCCGATCAAATCAAGGTATATCCTACGGATATAGATTTTGTCATTTACCGCAGGTTTCCATTCAATTTTATTTTTTTGAAAGTAAACATTCACGAACCGATCTATTGGCTGAACGACGTCTCCGCTAGCAGCCGGAAGTATAGGAGTACGAGGCGCAAGTTCGGCCACACGGTATATACTTTTTTCCTTGTCGGGCCAAGGCGCACCTTTTTCAATCCAATATGAAAGGATTTTTACTTCATTTGCGGTTAGTCTTTTTCCTTTGGTTGGCATGGCTTCTTTGTGTCCAGCCGGCAAGGTGATCCGTCTGATCAACTCACTTTTGCCGGGGTCGCCAGGGATCACCACTACTCCATCTTCACCACCTTTCATGATACTCGCTTTGCTATCCAACCGAAGGCCGCCTTTGAGTTTGGCCTCTCCATGACAGCTGTAACAATTATGTGCTAATATAGTTCTAACCTCAATATTCAGATCCTGAACTTGTTCGGGGGTCAAAGTGGCTGTGTTGCTGACAAACTGGAAATTGGAGTCTTCTGAGTTTTCAGCTACTGGTTCTGAACTAAACGAAGGAATGACACTGGATATATAGTCATCTCCGTGCGTAAGCAAGGCTCCGTAATGACCCGCTAGCGTTACGCCAAAAACGGTAACAAAAAGCAACGATCGGAAGACGGCAATCTTGTTGGTTTTTATAGCCCATGCAGCGAATAGCGAGAAAGCCATAGTCGCTATACCAGCCCAGCGGTGGATTTCCAGACTGTCGCCACCGTACTCTCCCGAACTTGCAAGCAGCAACCCGAAGGCCACCGATAAGACCGCGCTTCCGGCACCGATCCATACCAATAAACTTACAGCGTATTTAAGCTTTTCTGATTTATTCTTCCAATCGATGATTTCGAGCAATAACGCTACACAAAGCAAACCGACGGGAAAATGTACTAATAATGGGTGAAGCCGGCCAAGAAATTGCCAAAGCCAAAAAGTTTCAGTCGTTTGTACTAACACAGTTCAGTTTAATTTGGTGATTGGGTCTAGTAATAAAATACAAAATTTAAGAAGAACAATGCAAAATATGTCCGATGCAATTATACTTCCATTGAACTAGTTCGCCATCCTGTACTGTCATGGAAGTAGGTGCATCATATTATATAACGTTGTGGGATATAGAATATGCTATAAAAATGAGAGAACTATCCAGGTGAATAGTTCTCTCAATAAATTGACTACCAGATTAATACCCCGCGTTCTGAGTCAGCTTTGGATTAATCAAGATCTGCGGCGCCGGAATGGGAAGATAATATTCATAATCCGAGTACACATAATCCGTTGAATTGAAAGGTACACCACCTCTCGCTACAGTCGGATTTGCTCTTTCTCTTCCACCATGGGCATTCATGAAGGTCGCCCATTCAGTAGGAGTCATGGTTCTTTTGAGGTCTATCCATCTCTGGTTTTCAAAAGCTAGCTCAAGTCGTCTCTCCTTTAGAACCGCAACCTTAAAGGCAGCCTTGTCCAAGCCTGTCAGCTCAGTAAGTCCTGCACGTTTTCTAACCTGATTCAAATAGTCCAGGGGATCACCAGTTGGTCCTGATACCTCGTTTGTAGCTTCCGCTAGCATGAGCAACACATCAGCATAACGTAGAATAGGCCAGTTTGTGTTTGTTCTGTTTACGATGGTATGTGGGTAATTGTATTTAAATACATAAGGCACCGGATAGAATTTGGAATCCAACGTGAAGCCAGGCTTCAACGAAAGTTCCTTTCGAACATCCCCGGTTTCATATATTGACATAATATCGTTTGTTGGAACGTTCCGACCACCGTTACTTCCGGCAGCATAACCTGTTACGGCCCCTTTGGAAACCCTTGGTGCAAACACATATTCAAAGTTACTTTGTTCGCCAAGGTCATTATCTCCCTGATATTGAATCTCGAAAATTGATTCAACGCCGTTCTTTTTGTTTGGATCAAAGTTGTCAGCGTAGTTCGGTGCAAGCGAGTATCCCAGCGTTGTAACTTGTTTAAGAGTAGTTACGGCATCGCTGTACTTCTTGTTGATCAAATAAGTTTTGCCCAAAAGGCTCAAAGCAGCGCCTTTTGTCGCACGACCTTTGTCTGCTGCGTTGGCATATGCAGCAGGTAATAGGTCTGCTGCACTTTTGAGATCAGCCTCGATTTGAGCCCAGACTTCGGCTTGCGGAGATCGAACCAAATCGAAAGCGGGGTCGGGGGTGCTAAGAGTTGAAGTCACAATCACAACATCGCCGAAATAGTTTACAAGGTTGAAGTAGATATATGCCCTTAAAAATTTGAGCTGCCCTTCAACTTCTTTCTTACCTGTCTCGCTGATTTCTGCGGTTGCGAGCTTTTCCAATGTAAGATTATTGTTGTACAACGCGGCGTAATAGCCGTTCCAGAGATTGGCAATCTCACCATTCCCTGAGTTGACTGTAGAGAATTCGAAAGCTTCCCATCCACCAGCACCTCCTCTGTCTGAGGGGTTTAGGTCGATGGTCGTGTTGTCGGTCTGAAATTCTCCAAACAAATATGCAGTATTGTTCATGGCCTGAACCTGGCTATAAACGCCGTTCAGAGCCTGCTTGACCTGCGTCTCATTCTTATAGAAAACGTCGACGCCTACTTTTGTGGGGTCCGTTTGATCAAGAAAGTCGCTGCAAGAAAACTGCAGCATGCAAAGTGTTATTATTCCAATGGCCTTAATATTTTTCATCTGAATTAGTTTTAGAAGTTGATTCTGAGACCAGCTGAGTACGTTCTAGGAATTGGATATGACTCGTCGTCATTATTCAATTCTGTTCCGCCGCGAACACCGGCTTCCGGATTACTACCAGGATATTTGGTCCATATGAAAAGGTTGGCAGCGTTTACGAATATTCTGGCATCTGAAAGAACGCCTTTCATTTTTGGCAAATTATAACCGATGGTTATGTTCTTAAGCCAGGTATGTGTTCCATCATATACGTAACGTTCGCTACTTTCGCGAGACCACTTGAAGTAGTCGGTCCCACCCTGGGAATTTTTCGCATTAGGGTTGGATCCAGGATCTTCCGGTGATTTCCAGCGATCTTTTGCTTTTTCGAGTACATTGAATACACCATCCATATTCATAGTCGAAGCTTCAATATTTCTGTAGATATCGAATTTGTAAGCACCCATGAATAAAAGACTGATATCGAAGCGTTTGTAGTCCGCTCCAACGTTCCATGCCCAGGTAAATTTCGGGTTTGGATTTCCGATCGTAGTCATGTCTTTAGTATCATAAGATACGATTCCGTCTGGTCCGCCGTCAGGAGCTCCGTGCAAATCAGCAAATTTCATGGCACCAGGTATAGCTCCATCCTGTTTTGGCGCTGCATCGATTTCAGCCTGTGTATTGAAGATACCCAACTTCCGGTATCCGAAAATCATCCCAATCGGACTGCCAACCTGTTGAATATTGTATCCACCATATTGACTTCCTTGGAGGATGAAATCGTTCGCGCCACGAATAGCTAGAATTTTGCTTCTGTTGATCGTGATGTTTGCGTTGGTATGGAAGTTAACCCCACCCAATTTGACACGATAATTAGCCGCAAGTTCAAAACCTTGATTTTGTACTTTACCGAGATTCTTCAAAGTAGATGTAAATCCTGAAACCGCGGGGATATTGTAAGGAAGCAACATGTCATTGGTAATTTTCTTGTAGTATTCAAATGTGAAGACCAATGAGTTGTTAATCATTGAAAGGTCAAAACCAACATCCAATTGATTCGACTTTTCCCATGTCAGTTCCGAGTTGGCGAAACGTGTTACTGTTTTTCCGGGAACGAGCGTATTGTTGAACACATAGTTGTTCAACCCAAGAAACGCCAAGCTGGCGTAATTGCCATCATCTCCAGCATTTTGGCCTATTCCGAAGTTGTTATTTGCGCTTACGTTGTAGCTGTTGTTTCCAGTCATACCCCAACTGGCTCGGAATTTAAGGTCGCTCAGCCAATTGGTTTTTGGCATAAATCCTTCTTCTGAAATTCTCCATCCCACTGACGCAGCTGGAAAAGTACCATATTGATGACCCTCGCTGAACCTCGAACTTCCCTCTCTTCTAACACTCGCAGAAAGAAGATATTTATCTTTGAAGGCGTAGTTGACACGAGCCATATAGGCCATCATCGTCCATTTTCTTTCGATTGAATTGGAAGACCGAATTGTTGCATTTCCAAGATAGGGTGCCAAGTCGTCCGGGAATGTGTTACCTGAACCATACAAACCTTTTACCGTTTCCTGCTGAGCTGTGAAACCCAATAACGCATCCAAATGGTGATTTTCTCCAAAGTTAGTATTGTACGTAAGTAACTGATCCGCAGCATAGTTTCTCAATTCCTCGGAGTCGTCTCTTTCGGTTGCAATTCTTGGAGGCGCTCCATTACTACCGGTGGCAATGGTCAAACCTATTGTGGACGGTATATACTCTTTGTACTGATTGTAGTTGATCTTTGCATTGAGTGAAGACCTGAATTTAAGTCCTTTAGCCAAAGTAAGTTCAATATATCCATTTGCAAGTATGTCTGCGATATTACGAGTACGCGGAGAGTTTTTCAACACATAAAGCGGATTTGGAAATCCGAAAATATCGCCTACGCCGTTGTAATATGGGATCAACTCTCCTTTTTCGTTATAAGCCGGATATCGCGGATCACTGATAAGTGTCAGTCCGACTAATGCATTTCGACCATCAGTACTGGCAAGTGATGATTTGGAGTAACTACCAGCCATATTCACACCGATTTTTATAAATTTATTTACATCTCCCGAAATGTTGGTTCTTAAGGAAGCGCGGTTATAACCTGTATACTGCAGAGCACCGTCTTCTTTGTAGTAACCCAAAGATACCATGGACTTGATCGGCCCTTTTCCAGACATGAGTTGAACATTAGCATCCATATAAGGTGCATTGTTATTTTGGATCAGGTCAAACCAATTGGTGGAGTACTTTGTATCCGCCGGATTTCGGAAGTCTATTGGGATATCAGTTTCAGCGGGCAGTTTACCATTGGCCAATTTGTACCGACCAATAAATACCTCTCTTTTAAACTGAGCAAAATCCGGCCCGTTTAGCACATGGGTTTTTCTCGTATCAGGTACATTTTGGATACCATAATCTAGTGAAACACTGAGATTTACCTTTCCTTCTTTTCCTGATTTGGTGGTAATCAGCACCACACCATTCGAACCTCTGGCTCCATAGATCGCAGTGGAAGCAGCATCCTTCAGAATGGTTATGGTTTCAATATCATTGGGGTTTAGGTTTTGTCCTACGGATTGTCCCACAGGAAATCCGTCTATAACGTAAAGAGGATCGCTACCGGCGCCTAGTGAACTGATACCACGAATTTTAATATCAAATTGCTGGCCGGGTGTTCCACTTTTTTGTTTGATCACAACGCCGGGGGCCTGACCTTGCAACATTCTAGTCACATTGGATTTTGGCACTTCGCCAATATCGTCCATGTTGATAACCGATACCGCCGAAGTAACGTCCTTCCTTTTCTGGGTACCATATCCGACAACGACTACTTCCTCAAGGGCCTTGGTGTCGGCAGCCAGGGTAACATCCAAGATCGACTGTTTTCCAAGTGTTACTTCTTTACTTAAATATCCAACAAAAGAAAAAACCAAAACACGGGTTCCATTGTCCGGTACACTAATTGAATAGTTTCCATTTTCGTCCGTAACGGTTCCGTTATTCGTGCCTTTAAGAATTACGCTAACACCAGGTAGTCCGGCGCCTGCATCATCGCCAACTTTTCCTTTCAGAACTTGATCGGCAATGTTTGTTTCTTTTTGGGCAAAGTGAGTTGAATTGTTAGTAGCATGCGCTAGCGGGGACAAAAGTATTCCGCCACTTAGGAATGCACAAAGAAATGTGCTGCCTCTGGGTTTAATACCGTTGCCAGTCTGATTGAGTTGAAATTTAAACATTCGTCAGGGATTTTGAGATGAGAAAAATGAATGCAAAATTTTGGCGGACACCATATCAAATGGTTCCGACCATAGGGGTTCGGTTTAAAAACTAAAAAGGAGTTTAATCATATAGCGACGTTTAAGTGGAAGGTTAATAATCAGAATTAATCTTATTTAGATTTTTTAGAGAAATCTGTGAGCCAGGGAATCTGACTAAAATATCGACTAGGTTTGACGTGAAGTTTGTTCACAGTAGTAGTTAGGCATGATACTACTCAAAAATGAGAGTCTACGAAAAGTTATAAATTTCATGCAATATATTATACTAATGGCAAGCTAGCCAGAATGGAGCGCGGTACAATCCTGCTGTATCCTGTATTGAAGAAAAAATATCAATATTCTATTAATATAATTCGTAGTGGCGGGTAGTAATCATAGATGTTATTGAAATGTAGTGAACTAGGAAAAAATTTCGAATCAATTCGCACATTTGCAAAACATATGAAATTTTAAAACGAAAAAGCTCCTCTTTATATCAGGAGAGCTTTTTCGTTTTGGAGTTTGGGGGAGGTGGTGCTTTTTACGGTTTCAATTCTTGAAATGTTCCGTCGGAATAGAATAGCATCACGCGCTCAACCCTTCTTTCCGGTTTTTCGTCGGAATTATTCGCGCTGACACTTGTGTGTACTGATGTAGTATCCTGTGTTGCTTCTTTATGTAATTCTCGCGGCGATGGAACAGCCTCTTTTGGTAGTATTTTCGTATTATAATCGTCTGATTTATAGTTATTTGACTCGATCTCCATGGCAGGTAAATTTTCGTCATCCAAAATCCATTTCAACCCTAAATCCGGGAAACGTTTGACAATTTTCTGGACGATATCAAGGCTGGGCTTGTTTCTTCCGGCTAAAATATGTGAAATACTAGCTCTTTGAACACCGATTTCGTCAGCGAAGATCGAAGGAGACAGTTTCTTTGCAATTTGTATCTGTTTAATTTTGTCTGTTAAATCCATCAGTATGAAGCTAAATTGATTTACAAATATAAATAATTTAGTCAAGACTAAAAATACAAAACTAAATCAACTTAATATATAAAAATAAATAGTCTAGTGCAGAATAATAAACAACAAAAAAACCGGAAGAAACGATTTTATACGTCTTCCGGTTTGATTATTTAGTATTGTAAATAAATTTTATACAGCCACCTGATTATCCCTTAATGCGTCGTTTAGAGAGGTTTTTAGATCGGTGCTTGGTTTACGTTTGCCAATTATTAGTGCGCAAGGAACATGATAAGTACCCGCAGCAAACTCTTTTGGAAGCGTTCCGGGGATTACAACAGAATCTGCAGGGACATATCCTTTGTATTCTACTGGTGTTTCACCTGTTACGTCAATGATTTTTGAACTTCCCGTGATCGTTACTCCTGCCCCTAATACTGCTCTTGCGCCTACGCGTGCACCTTCAACTACTATACACCGAGATCCAATGAATGCTCCATCTTCAATAATTACGGGCGAAGCCTGAACAGGTTCCAGCACCCCTCCTATCCCTACACCTCCGCTTAAATGAACATTTTTTCCAATTTGCGCACAGCTTCCAACCGTCGCCCAGGTATCAACCATCGTCCCTTCATCAATATATGCACCTATATTTACATATGAAGGCATAAGGATTACACCTTTGGATATATATGCGCCATAACGAGCAACAGCGGGTGGCACAACTCTTACACCTAGTTCTGCATACCCTGTCTTTAGTTTCATCTTATCATGGTACTCAAAGATGCCGACTTCACTAACTTCCATTTGTTGGATTGGGAAATAAAGAATGATCGCTTTTTTTAGTGCTTCATTAACTTCCCAACTTCCGTCTGCCAAAGGTGTAGCAACCCTCAGGCGTCCTTTGTCAACTTCTTCTACAATACTTTTAATGAGATCAATCGAGGCAGGATTTTTTAAAAGCTCTCGGTTAGACCAGATTTCTTCAATCTGTTGAACAAATTCCATGTTAAACTATTTATTTAATAAACTAAATTTAAACGACTCTTAATCAGCTACTTACAAATTTATACAAAATGAAATATTAATACATATGCATTTTAACATATAAAGAAAACCGAAACAGACACATCGTTGTTACACATACAAAGATCATATATAGAGGCGAAAATACAAAAGGAAGAATAACTGAATAAGTGAGTTCAATCATACAATAATAACAGAAGTGCAATGCTAATTTTATTAGTAAATCTATAAAATACTATTAAAATTAGTAACTAAAGCTATTTGCTAAATAAGTTAGTACGCCTAAATAGCGGCTTTGTTTTTGCTTATATCCTGCTTAACTCGCGGATTTTTCTTAATATTGCCATCGGAAAACATAATCCTATTATTTATATGTCAAAAGTAAAAGTTGCTATCAACGGATTTGGTCGTATTGGACGCTTGGTTTATCGCCAAATCTACAACATGGAAGGGATAGATATCGTTGCGATTAACGATCTAACAAGCCCTAAGGTACTTGCTCATCTCCTTAAATATGATACTGCACAAGGTCGTTTCGACGCAGATGTGAAGGCTACTGATAAATCAATCATCGTTAACGGTGAAGAAATCAACATTTACGCACAACGTGATCCATCTCAAATCCCTTGGGGTTCCCACGATGTGGATGTTGTACTTGAATGTACCGGATTCTTCACTAGCAAAGAGTCAGCAGCTGCGCACATTACAGCAGGTGCTAAAAAAGTAGTAATCTCTGCTCCTGCAACCGGAGATCTTAAAACTGTTGTTTTCAATGTAAACCACAGCATCCTCGACGGATCTGAGACTATAATCAGTTGCGCATCTTGTACAACTAACTGTCTTGCTCCTATGGCTCAAGTTTTGGAAAACCAATTTGAGATCGTAAACGGTTTGATGACTACCATTCACGCTTATACTAACGATCAAAACACTCAGGATGCACCACATCCGAAAGGTGATTTGAGAAGAGCGCGTGCAGCGGCTCAAAATATCGTACCTAACAGTACTGGTGCTGCAAAAGCAATTGGTCTTGTTCTTCCTTCATTGAAAGGTAAACTGGATGGATCTGCTCAGCGTGTACCCACTTTGACTGGTTCATTAACTGAATTGACTGCTGTTCTTGGAAAAGAAACAACAGTTGAAGAGATCAATGCTGCTATGAAAGCTGCTTCAAACGAAAGCTTCGGTTACACTGAAGACGAAATCGTGAGCAGCGACATCATTGGAATCAACTATGGTTCACTATTCGATGCAACTCAAACAAGAGTTCAGAAAGTAGGAAATACGCAGTTGGTTAGAACTGTGAGCTGGTATGACAATGAAATGTCTTACGTATCTCAATTGGTTCGCACAGTACATTACTTCGCCAAATTGATCAAGTAATTTCCATTTGGTCCGTTAAGAAAAATGGTCCGCGCTTGCGGACCATTTTTTATTTCTTCTCACACATAATGTACTTGATCGTATATCCTTTTTCTACAAATATCTTTTCATAGTGCGTCCTGACGCCATGGTGATGCTCCAGCAACTCTGAATGATACAGATCATTTGTAAATTCAAGGATCTTAAAATCATCACCCTCGCTCAGCATTTCCAATGTATATTCATATAGAAACGAGCTGTCCGTTTTCAAACAGAAAAGTCCTTTGGGTTTCAAATACCCTGCGTAAGTGGTCAAAAACGAAGGATTTGTGAGCCTTTTCACCTCGTCCCTTTCCCGCACCTGAGGATCGGGATGAATGAGCCAAATCTCATCAAGCTCACCATCATCAAAAAACTCATCAGAATACTGGATTCCTGCCCGTAAAAAACACACATTCTGCAAGCCGGATTCGATTGCAGCAGCACTTCCGCGTGCTATACGATCACCCTTGATATCCATTCCAATGAAATTCCGATCCGGAAACAGCTTTCCCAATCCAATTGTGTATTCACCCTTGCCACACGCCAACTCCACTACAATAGGGTTTTCATTTTTAAAGTAAGCTTCATTCCACTTTCCCTTCAACTTATCATAAAGTGGCTTTCCTAACTCAATGACATTGTCAGCCTGCTGACAATATTCATAATGCATTAATTTTCTCCTTGGCATTACCTATATATAAAAACTACAACTCATTTAAATCCGCAACAACAAACGTGCTCCCACCCACATAGATAGAATCTGTTGGTTTACTATCCATTTTTGCCGCTGCAAGCGCCTCATTCACATCTGTATAAGTATTCCCAGCTAAACCATATATCGCTGCTTCCTCGCGCAGTTTATCACTTTCTAACGCTCTTAAATTCCCTGGCTGACAGAAATAATAAACCGCATTCTTTGGAAATAATTTTAGAACCATTGAAATATCCTTATCTGCTACAAAACCGATCACAAATCGCAAAGTGCTGGCCGGTACGGAACAGAATTGATCTATTGTAGATTGAAGTCCAGCTTCATTATGGGCAGTATCACCAACAATAAAAGGTTTTTCACCTAAAATCTGCCACCTTCCTTTTAGGCCAGTAATCGAGCTCACCGCCGATAATCCTTCAACAAGTTCCTCGTTTCCAATACTATAGCCAGCTGAACGAAGATGAGATACTGCCGCAAGAACTCCTTTGATATTATGCTCCTGATAAGAACCGGTGAGGTCTAAACGCAGCTCTATTTCTTCCCCTTTGCCAGCAGCATTTTCTTCAATCTGCAAATTCAACAAACCATCCCTGAGCTCGGAACTTCTAACACTGTAAATTTCTGACCCATACGTTACATTGGTATTGTTAAGCCTCGCAGCTTCTTCAAAAATTGCAGAAACTTCCCAGTTCTGATATTCACTTACAACCACTGGTACTCCGTTTTTGATAATTCCAGCTTTCTCCGTGGCTATTTTAGGCAGTGTATCTCCCAGAAACTGTATGTGATCGTAACTTACATTTGTTATGATTGATAATATCGGAGTGATAATATTTGTCGAATCAAGTCTGCCACCCATTCCCACCTCAATAACTGCTATATCTATCTTATTATCAGCAAAATAACTAAAAGCCATAGCCACAGTTACCTCAAAAAAGGAAGGCGAAAATTTATCAATGTTAGATTTATTATCATCGATAAATTGCGCTACAAACCCTTCGCTGATACTTTCCCCGTTTATTCTTATCCTTTCTGTAAATGATTTGAGATGGGGTGACGTGTAGAGTCCCACCTTATATCCTGCCTTCTGTAATATGGCGGCTAGCATATGGGAGGTACTTCCTTTACCATTTGTGCCCCCAACATGCACCGTTGGATATTTGTTTTGCGGGTCTCCAAGCGATTTACATAACTCCTCTGTAGTATGAAGGCCCGGCTTAAAAGCCCGGGCCCCTATATTTTGAAATACCGGTAATCTGCTGAAAAGATAATCTACCGCTTCCTTGTAATCCATGAACCTTAGCGTGAACGTATTTTAAAAGTAATCTTGCCAACCGATTCGTCAGGTACATTCGAAGAGCTGGACTTAAAAGTCAGCGATCTAACCGCATTTTTGTACTGATTCACCACAGCATAATCAGTGACAGTAGTATTGAAAGTCACCACACTTTTTACGCGACCGTTTCTGTCCACCGTTATTTTAAAGGTGATATCACCCGTAGCATCTGAATTGTCATTCACAACCGGGCGCTGCGTCCATGTCCATCCTGAAAGATCAAGACCAACTGACGTACCGCCGCCGCCGCCTTCTCCTTTATAAGTCTTGGCAAACAAGCTTCCGTTTTTCGCACCTTTATCACCTACGCCTTCCGCGTCATCACCGTTGTTGTTTCCGCCAACTCCTGACTTCGTTCCATTCGTTCCGTTACTTCCACTCTTGCTACCTGATGACTTCGTAAATAAAGCATCTTTATTCACCGCTTTTTCAGGTGCTGGTTTAGTGACAACTGGAGCTGAGGATGTTGCACTTCCCGCCGATTTCTTCACTTCTGTCTTTTCAGGAGCTTCTACCGGACTTTCTACCTTTGAAGTGATCGTGGGCTTCTCTGCAACTGTTTTTGTAGGCTTGGTAGACTCTATTTTTGGAGGTGTCGGTGGCGTTGGTTTTGGTGTTGCAACCGATTTTACCTTTTTCACTTCCTCCGCATCAGCACGCATATTCTCACGTACTTTTGAGTCGCTCGGCTTATTGAAAGTCTGAATATCTCCTTTGCCGACTTTACTTGTACCATAGTTAACTTCAACAAAGAGCTCCATCGGCTCTATTTTTGGAACCGAAGAGGTGAGCCGAATAAAGAAAAACAACACCAGCAGCGAAGCTGTAATCCCAAATGAGAGAGTCCAGGATACCGCTATTCTTTGCCGGTCTTCCGCTTGCATTGCTAACATATCAATATCTACTTTAATGATGTTTTGACTGGAACGTAAAATTATGCCCTTTATTATAAAAGCGGAAAGGGCTACGTGAGCCCTTTCCGCAATTTCACTTCGATATTATTTCTTGTGGTAGACCCACCCTTTTTCTCCTATAACCGCCTTTAACTTACTTGAAGCAGCATATGCCTCTCCCTCTTCGTTAAAGCCTTCAACGGCAACTTTAACCTTGTTGCTAAACTCGTCCGCCGGAATCAAAATTGCGTTTGGATATCCTTTGGCTTTCATTTCTTCTAAGAGCACTCCGGCTTGTCTGGTTCCTTTGAATGCACCTGCAATTAAAAAATACCTCTTTTCGCTGATATTAGATGTTTTCGCCAATTCAACCACCGGGATGGCAACTTCCACTGGCTTTGTTTCAGCATCTGTTAATGACAAAGAATCTGGTTGTATCGTTTTTTCCTCAACAACCACTGCAGGTGCCTCTACTTTGGGGGCATCAACTTTAACAGGAACCAACTCCTGCTTTTTGCTGCTATGGAAGTACGAAAATGGATTCAGATTACTCTTATTTTCTGCATTTCCGGTAACCAGAAAAAAGCTAAAATAAACCAAAAGTCCTGATATCATTGCTGCTGCGGCCCATCTGCCCCAATGCCTTTTCACTGCCACTTCATTCTCTTCTTCAGAATCAAGGTAAACAACTTCAGTGTCTTCGGTCGTTAAAGCTGGTTTAATTAAAGTGCGAGGCTCAACTGGGTTCACATCGATCTTATGAAACCCATACCAATCGTCTTTAAAGTAATTTTCAGAGCCTGGTTCAAAAACCAGTTTCCCTTCGGCATTACTTACAAACGAACCAATGCCTTCGATTCTCGCCACACCACTCTTATCCAGATTTTCCCGCAATGTACCTGTGTAAGAATTGATATAGGTCAGCGCATCTGTATGACTTACTTTCTCGTGTCTCGATATGTAGTTAGCCAGCAGGCCATCATCCAACTTTACGTACTCATTAAAAGCCAATCGCTTTGAAGGTGGTGCGAAGCTGCCCGAATTGTCGTCATAGAATGCAGGCACCTGGCGCGAGAGTAGCGCACCGAATCCCGGAATTACCACGAATTCAAATTCATTTACCAACTTTTGTATTACACTTTCAACAGGTATCATTCAGAATGATTTTGATTACTAGAAGCGAAGTTAAAAAGAAAAGGACAATCCTCCAATAAAGTTCAAGCCTTGCTGCGGGTAATATTGATATCGTTGATATTCTTTTCCCAGCACATTATTGATGGCCACAAAGGCAGAAAAGTTCTTGGTTAACAGATAATCCATCTTTAGATTCAGGTCAGCAATAACGGGAAGTTTTGTAACTACACCGCTCTGAAAATTCTTTGCCTTAATGCCTTTTAACATATAAAAGTCCGCAGTGAAAAATAGTTTCTTGCTAATCGTCAACGCATTAAACCAGTTAATTTTCAAGTCAGGTCGATGCCACGCGTATTCCGTCGATCCCATTGAGTAGTCAAAAAAGTTAACCTTCAATGATGTCTTGAACAAATCATTAAGGCTGTATCCTGCTTGCGCCGAAATCGTTAAAACCTTTGTTTTCGCGGGGTCATATATGATCGAAAACTTTGAAGTATCTACCAGCGAATTGTTGAAATTGTAAAAGTTTTTATACTGAGCCAAAGAGACTTTCCCCTCAAAACTGATTCCCAGATCCGTTTCACCTTTTATCCCACCTTGAATATCGTAGGTCTTCTCGGTATTGGCAACGATTACGTTCGGCCCTAGCCATTGATTTTCATCCAGCATACTTTTCAGAGTATTTCTGATTATATCCCCGTTATATCCAGCGAAAACGTGAATCCCATATGCCGGCGAAAAGTCAATACTCACAACTGGAAAAGCTCGTGTTCTATTTATATTCAGCTGATTATCTGTCTCATTAACAGCGTTCAACCCGGCAGTCACTGACAACTGATCTGTCACATATTTAAAAGTCGGCTTTACTCTGAACAAATTACGGTTATAGGTAAAATGGTCAACCCTTTGAGAAACAAAGGCATCTACGTCTAACAATGCAAAGAAATTCTCGTTGATTGGAATAGCTGCATTTAGTTGAGTTCCCCAATCCAATTCCGACGCACTATAATGATCCCGTAAAGAATTGAGGCTGGTTCTAACCGAATAATCAATGGCCACTGACGGATCTGTATTTTCAAATCCCAGGCTAAGGCCATATTGATTAACGACCTGTTTTAAGCTATCCCTATTGACAACGTAGCTCTCTGGTTGCGGCTTATAACCATAGAAATAATATCCTTTTCGATCGTAGTTTAAGGAAGCGTCTACTTTATACCCTTTCTGAATGTACTTACCTCCAACACGCAGGCTTGTATTCGCATTGGCTGAATTCTTATTATCAACAGGTCCATTCGCGGCAGAAAGATGCTTAACCTCCCCGGTGAAAACCAAGTCCGAAGATCTTTTACCGCCTACAAACATCTCACCTAAAAAGCGACCATAGTTTCCAGCACCTAGCTTGATGTAATTATTAAGTGCGTCCGCCGCTCCCTGGCGTTCCTTTTCATCGGAAGATACGGTTACTGCTGGTGTCAATTTGGGAGAAGCAATATCGAGATTAGGATCTACTATATCGTACGCTACTTTCTTCTTTTTGTCGTCTCCTTTAACCGGCTGAACTTTATCGAATACCTTATTAGCCGGAGCAAATTCAATACTCTTTTCTTTTACAATTTCATATGTCTGGCTTTCAATCTCTCCTTTTTGCGCGAAGGTATACTCTGCAGAGAAACCTAAAAGACTTAATATAACACCAGTGCGAACCAGGCGTAAATTCATATTTTTCAAATTAATTTTCGAATTACTTTTATCAGCTGACCTCATCTTCAAATTACTTTATCTGACTTAGTTTCGTTTTAGCCAGTTCCACTGCCTCCTTATCGTCCGAATTCTCAATAATTGAGTTTAAAGTGGCTTTCGCCTGACCGATTTCCTTCATGCCGAGATATACATCAGACAATAAAATAAAGGATCTTACACGCCAGTAATCATATCCCTCGAAGCCTTTCGCAGCTTCTATAATGGCTGTTTCAGCCTCTTTATACTTCTTATTTTTATAAAGAACCATAGCAGACCAGTAGCTCGCTTCTGCTCCATATTCATCTTTAGAAGTTGCTGCAATCTTTTTAAACTCCTCACCCGCCTTCGTCAAATCTCCACGCTCATAAGGAACCTTCCCTTGATACAGCTTCGCCTTGCCCAAACTCTCCGGAATGATACTGCCCGCGTTGATTACCTCTTTCGCATAGTAAAGTGTCGAATCATAGCTTTTGAGGGTATAATAGTTATCCATCAAGCCTGTCCAAGCAGCTACCTTGTCCTTAGGATTGTCCGAATTTCTGAGGAGAATCCTGAAATTGGAAACCGCATTGTTATAATTGCCACGCCCGATTTCGAGCTCGGCGGAACGTTGGGCCGCCGCAGCCACAAAGCTGGATCTGTTGGCACTGACCACTTTTCGGTAATTGGCCAAAGCTTCGTTGACATTACCCAGCTTGTCGTATGACGCTCCAATAAAATATACTGCATCATACTGATGGGAACTATGTGGATACGCGCTGATAAATTCGTTGAGGGAGGTGATCGCATTCTGATACTTTTCTGCATAAAACAGGTTGCGCACATTGTCAAACTCAACTTCCTCTAATTTGTCATTCGCCGGGTTGTTCTTCCGAACGACGCTCAACACCTGGTTGAACTCTTCAGGACGTCCAACTGCTGAATAACTTTCCTGGATACCTTCCAGGGCACTGCTCGCCGAAGGCGAATCAGGATATTCTGTCAACAGCTTGCGGAAATCGACGATCGCTTGCTCATGTACCTGCAAGTTGTAATATGACTGTGCCCTTCTCAGCAAAGCCGCAGGTATCAACGCGCTTTTAGGCGATTCGTTGATCATTCTTGTAAAGCCTTTTACAGCGGCCGAGTAACTTTGCTTCTGGAAATCAATATCTGCCATTTGGAAATACGCGTCGTCCAGGTATTTGGAGTTGGGATATTGCCTCAATAATAACTCAAATTGTTTTCGCGCCTCTTCCTCCCGGTTCATATAAACATATGCGCGTCCTTTCTGGAACAATGCATAATCCTTATCCGCTTTTCCCTTAATGGAAACCTGCTCATACGTGCGAACAGCTTCATCGTAATTTTTAGCGGCAAGGTAGCAGTCACCCAGCCGAGTATATGCATCTTCAATCATATCCCCTTCAATCCCATCCGTGTTTCCAACAAATTGCTTGAAATAAGGCAAGGCTTGGCTATACTTCTTTTGATTGTAATAGATATATCCCAATGCATACAAACTCTTTCTGCCATAAATACCTGATTTGCTGTTTTTCGAAATAGCCAGGTATTGACTAGCGGCCTCGTCCACTTTCTTAAGCCCCATCGTTGACTCTGCCTTGTAGTAGGTAGCAGAAATAGCTACTTGCTCGTCAAGTGGGAATTTGAGTGATTTATCGAAATTTGTGATCGCTTGTTGAAATCTTTCCTGATTGAAATCAATAACTCCCTGATTGTAGGTTAGCCTTTGATATGTTCCATTTATTTTAGCATTACGTTTAGGAAGACCTTCTATGTATTGAATGGCGCCCGTACTATTACTCGCATTAGCATATCCATCAGCTATCAACTCTGTCGCTTCTTCAATATGCTTGCTCTGAGGATATGCTTTCATGAAACTATTCAACTCACTCACGGCCGCAGCATTACTACCCATATCCAGCTGCACTTTGGCGTGGTTATAAATGGCCTCTTCCTTTACTACCTGATTAAAGTCCAGACTAGAGGCATTCCCGAAAGATATTAAAGCATTACTTAAACCATTCGTCTTTAAATAGCTGATTCCCAGTATATATGAAGAATACTGCGAAATAGAATCCTTCCCGGTTGAAACCCCCTTTAGGCTTGCAATAGCACCCTCATAATTGTTAGTGCGAAACTGTGCGTGACCATAATGTAATGCAACCGCCGGAGGAACAGCTCCAGGTTTCATCTTCTTGTAACGCTCATAAGCCGTAACAGCTTTAGCATAATCACCTTTCTCATAATATACTTCTGCTACATATAGCGCGACGTCATCCAGTTTAGTATTCCCCCTTTGCTGACTAAGTAACTTCTCGCCATACTGCAACAACTGATCATACTTTTTCAACTGATATAAAGACGAAATGATCCAGTTTGGAGCCTCATCTTTGTAGTATGGATGATTTTCTACACGTTGAAAATCCTGATATGCTTCTTCAAAATTATTTTTCTGATAGTTGATAACCCCCGCATAAAACGAAGCATCAGCAGCATGCTCAAAATCAACGACCGTTTTTACCTGATTAAAGAGTGGAAGGGCATTGTCCACCTGTTTGATATTATAATAGGACATTGCCAATTGGTAGGTTGTTTCCAGCTGTCTGGGAGAACCATTACTAGATTGAACGGCCTTTTCGAGGTAAGCAATGGCTTTTTCGTACTCACCAGCATTGTAATAGTAGTTTCCAAGATCCGCATATATCTGCTGAGCCTTAGGATGTTCCGCATGATTCTTTACAAAACGGTTTACCTCAATTTCGGCCTCCGGATAATTGAGGTACAGGCCTGAAACTGCGTAATAATACTCCGCGGTAACCTTGTTGTAATCATTGGTGGCCAACAACTTGTCCCTGGAATTTAAAAAAACCTGAAGTTCCTGACGGGCGGCCACATAGTTTGACTTCTCGTAATATTCCAGTCCGTTGCGGAAATGAGCCTCCGGTTCCGTGACGCCTAAAGTACTTTGAGCAAATAAGGGAGCAGATCCTGCAAAAAAGGCTATTCCTACAGAATACGCACCGTTTTTAATATTGGAAGAAGGTCTTTTAACCTTGTCCTGGGGCTTTTTAATTGGTTTAGTCATATAATGGTAAAAGACATTCCTTGTAGTACCTTACTAGTTAAAAGCTTTTTTCGTATCTAACGAAAAGCAAATTAAAAGAGTATACGACGATATTTTAAAGGTTACTTGATTTTGTTAACTAATTCAAAAAATTATTTCATTTCGACGCAATGTACCCATAAAATCCTCGGACATGGCTACAAACTTGTCGGCAACGGATACTATAAACGGTTCATCCAGGATTCGGTCAATTTCCTCCAGAGAGGTTATCTCGTAATCATCGATTTTGTAAGTTTGCTCATACAATCCCATTTCGATTTTAATAATGTATTTGTTATTCCATTGATACAAGCCAATCTTGAACTGCGGATGATCGATATCTTTAATATATCTCATTGAATACTAAATATAAATAACTGATGGTCAACACTAAACTAAATATATTACTAACACTACTAATTACTATTGGCATCTTTGGTTGTACAAGTCAAAGCAAAAAAGATGCTTCCGATTTTTTCTTAAAAGGTAATCATGAACTTTTATCAAATAATTATGCCGAAGCGATCAGGCTTTACGATGAAGCAATATCCAAAAACCCGGAATTCGCTGACGCTTATCTCAACAAAGGTATAGCTTTAATGAAATTAAACAGGAACAAAGATGCCTTTGACATTTTAACAAAAGCGATCGAAGTGGACGCCACTTTGCTACAAGCAAATCTGACGCGGGCAGAATCGGCTATTTTATTAGGCGACTTGAACAGTGCAGATGCCGATTTGAAAACTATTTCAAAAGACTATAAGGATTCCAGCAGATATTATCTTATCCATGGCGACCTGCTAACGGGTCGCGGAGAAACCTCAGCCGCCGTTGCCGATTATGACAAATCCATTTCCCTGGCGCCATCCAATTCCGAAGCATTTGTAAACCGTGGGGCTATATACTACGGAATGGGCAAATATGCGATGGCTAAAAATGATTTCCTGGCAGCAATAAAAATTAATCCGTTCCAGAAAGAAGCAATCAATAATCTTGGATTGATTGCAACCAAAGAAGGCAACTGGGTTCAAGCCCTCGCCTATTTTGATAAGATTTTAAGTCGGGATCCTTCAAATGCATTTGCTCTAAATAATAAAGGGTATGTTGAAATCGAAACTGGACAGCTCGCTCAAGCCAAACAAAATATAGAGCATTCGATTGAGGTTATGCCAGAGAATGGGTATGCCTTACGAAATTTGGGCCTGTATTATCTCAAAGTAAATAACAACTCAAAAGCCATTTTGGCTTTCGAAAAGGCGATCAGCTTTGAAGAACCTGTCGAATCCCTATATGGTCACGCGGGCCTGGCTTATCTAGCCAATGGCGACAAAGACAAGGCCTGCGAAACATGGTCAAAAGGCAAGCTCTTATCTGACTCGTTAGCGATTCGTTCATATGCAGCTAACTGCCCTTAACGTGAGATTTGATCCCTGACGAACTTTTTAAGACCCGTCCACACCAATTTATTTTCTGCCGGGTCGGTGAAAACCTCAAGCAATGAAATGGATTCAGAGGCGTTAATATGCTTAATTCCATTTTCAAGATCGGCTAATTCCCGAACCGCTATATAGTTGACACTGGCATCTGCGCATGTTCGTTCCATTGTCATACTATGCGAAGTTTCGAAATAATCTGACAATTCTGGAAGCTGGGACGGACCCTCGATCATTCGGAAAATATTTCCGCCTCCATTGTTTAGTACAATTATTCTCAAATTACGAGGAAGCGATTTTAAGAGAAACCCATTACGATCATAAAGGAAGGATATGTCACCGATTAAAAGACATACGGGGTTCTGTGAGACCAAAGCAGCGCCAATTGCAGTGCTTAAACTTCCATCAATTCCGCTTGTTCCCCGGTTGCATCTGATCGATATTAGATCGTCCCCCCCTCCGATTGCATTCACATATCTGATAGGCATACTGTTGCCAATTTGTATCTCATTTTTACCATTCAGATACATAAAAGCAGAATCTACTATCGTTAAATCATTTAACACTGATAGATTAGCCATGTAGTTGATCAACGACTTCTGTGCAATACGATCATAACGTAGCCATTTAACCAGAAAATTAGAATCATTTTCAGGTTCGGCATTTTGCACAAATAACTCATAATCAATCTTTTCAAATAGATTGTCAAAGAAATATTTACTTGCAACCGGAACAAGTCTCGTCACTGACTGTATAGGATCAGTCAAAAAATTGTCAGTTGATATATGCCAGTGATTAACCGCCGGGTACTTGCGCAAATAGAGCTTCAGTTCCTTGGAAATAAAGGACATCCCGGTAGTAATCAGTAAGTCAGGCCGAAGGCTTTCGTCGTCAACTGCTGACAAAAACAGATCATGATGTCTGATTACGTTAGTGCCTTTCCCCACATTAGATATCGAGTCAGCAACCACCGGGACATCCATTTCAGAAGCCAGTTTTAACAACCCCTCCCAATTGGAATTATCCAAATTGCTCTGTCCCACAGCTATTAAAATCCGGTCAGCATTGTGCCATTCCTCTACGATCTGGCTCCAATCCTCCAAACCAAGCGTGGATTCTGTTTTCACGCGCTCAATTTTCCTGACATTAATCGAAGGCGTTAAGATTTCCCCTGATTTCGGATAAAATGGCTCCCGAATTGGAACATTGATATGAACCGGTCCGTAAGGTTGAGAAACTGTTGTGTGTAGAGATTCATTCACCAGCCTATTTATTGCCCATAACGAATCAGGATGGCCGTAATCAGCTTGTAATTCCGCGAATTTCTTAACGTGAGCGCCGAAAATGTTGGTTTGAAAGATAGTTTGCCCGTCATATTGATGTGTCCATTCCTTAGGCCTGTCCGCGGAAAGTATCAATAGCGGAATTTGTTGAAAATACGCTTCCGCGACAGCCGGAGCAAGGTTATATACTGCGCTTCCGGAGGTACAGATTACAACTACAGTGTTCTTCGTCTCCTGGGCTATACCAAGGGCTATAAATGCACCTGAGCGTTCGTCAATCGCTACATGTAATTTGAAGCCTCCATGGCGCGTAAAAGCGAGTGTAAGTGCAGCACTTCGGGAGCCAGGAGAAACGATAACATGGCGGACACCATGAAGGTGACATAGCGCTGCAATATCGAGTATTGGTTGTAAAATGGCCATTCTATAACATCGTTGTATAAAAAAAGCCTCAAACGAGGCTCTTTTTAATTCATTTATTTCTAATCACTACGAAACTTATCCAAGATAAGTTTTCAAAGCTTTGCTTCTTGAAACATGACGCAATCTTCTGATTGCTTTTTCCTTGATCTGACGCACTCGCTCGCGAGTAAGGTTAAACTTCTCACCGATCTCCTCAAGTGTCATTGCATGCTCACCATTAAGACCAAAATAAAGCGCGATAACATCTGCTTCTCTTTGAGTTAAAGTACAAAGCGCACGTTGAACCTCTTTACGCAATGACTCATTAACCAACCCTGAATCCGGCTTATCTTCCAGATCATTTTCCAATACATCCAAAAGACTGTTTTCTTCTCCCTGAACAAACGGAGCATCCATTGAAACGTGTCTACCAGATATCTTCATGGTATCGACAACCTCAGAAGAAGAAATTTCAAGCACTTCTGCCAGCTCCTCAGGAGAAGGCTCACGTTCGAAACGCTGTTCCAGCTCAGAGAAAGTTTTGGATATTTTATTAAGTGATCCTACACGGTTTAACGGAAGACGGACGATACGAGACTGCTCAGCAAGCGCCTGCAGAATCGATTGACGAATCCACCAAACAGCATAAGAAATAAATTTAAAACCACGCGTTTCATCAAAACGTTGAGCAGCTTTAATCAAACCAAGATTTCCTTCGTTGATCAAATCACCAAGTGACAAACCCTGATTTTGGTATTGCTTAGCAACTGATACCACAAAACGCAGGTTTGCCTTTGTTAAACGTTCCAGAGCCAACTGATCGCCGTCTCTGATTTTCTGAGCTAATGTCACTTCCTCATCCGGCGTTAACAAATCTACCTTACCGATTTCCTGAAGATATTTGTCTAACGACTGACTTTCTCGGTTAGTGATTTGTTTACTGATCTTTAGCTGTCTCATTCGAAATTCTTAAATATTGAAATGTTATATAATCACGTCTGTTAGAGAACAACAATTTATACGTTTTTGTTCTCCGGTTTCGGAAGTAAGACTTTTCTTGACAAGCGATATTTCCCGGTTTTCTTATCTACTTCCACTAATTTCACTTGCACTTCTTCTCCAACTTCCAAAACGCCGTCCATTTTTTCAAGTCTGTCCCACTTTATCTCAGAAATATGAAGTAGTCCGTCTTTGCCTGGAAGGAATTCAACAAATGCGCCAAATGGCATGATCGATTTCACTTTACCAGAATATACCTCCCCGATTTCCGGAACGAGGATGATTCCTTTGATGCGAGCAACGGCCTTATCCATGGAAGTCTTATCGGCCGAGAATATACTCACGAAACCTGCACCATCCTTTTCTTCGATTGAAACAGTGGCACCGGATTCCTTCTGAATATCCTGAACCACCTTCCCTCCTGGTCCAATTACCGCACCAATCATTTCGCGGTCGATTTTTATTACGACGGCGCGAGGCGTGTGAGGTTTCAGATCTGCACGGCTTTCTGTGATCGTTTTATTCATTTCACCCAGAATATGCAATCTGCCGGCTTTTGCCTGAAGAAGTGCTTCTGTCAAAACTTCGAAAGAAAGGCCATTCACTTTCATGTCCATTTGACAAGCAGTGATCCCCTTTTCTGTTCCAGTTACTTTAAAGTCCATATCTCCCAAGTGATCCTCATCACCCAAAATATCGGAAAGAACGGCATACTTACCTGTTGCTGCGTCTGAGATAAGTCCCATGGCGATACCAGATACAGGCGCCTTAATCTTAAGACCTGAGTCCATCAAAGCCAAAGAACCTGCACAAACTGTTGCCATAGATGACGAACCGTTAGATTCAAGGATGTCGGAAACGATACGGATTGTATATGGATTGTCTTGTTCTACAGGTAAAACTTTCTTCAATGCTCTCAAAGCAAGGTTACCATGTCCAACCTCTCTTCTACCCGGTCCACGATTTGGTTTTACTTCTCCGGTTGAGAAACCTGGGAAGTTATAATGCAAAAGGAATTTGCTATATCCATTTTTAAGAGCTGAGTCAACTATTTGCTCGTCATTTTTGGTTCCAAGTGTTACCGTAGTCAATGACTGAGTTTCTCCTCTTGTAAATAAAGCAGATCCGTGTGCTCTTGGCAAAAAGTCAACTTCAGAGGCGATTGGCCGAACCTGATCAAGCGCTCTTCCATCGAGGCGTTTTCTCTCGTCCAAAACAAGCCGGCGTGAAGCTTCCCAAACAAGGTCGTTGAAATATCTTTTAGCCAATCCCTTGTCCAGCTCTTCGTCTTCACCGATTGATGCTATAAATTCTTCCCAAACAGCTTTAAAGCCATCCTTTCTAACGTTTTTGTTAGTGGAGCCTGCAGCCGCAACTGTATATATTTTGTTGTAAGCGAATGCTCTCAGGCGAGCTTCCAATTCTTCATCGCTCGGATCGCCAGGATATTCTCTTTTAACAGTATTACCAACGGCTGCTTCAAATTCCTTCAAAACGAGACATTGATTTTTGATAACGCTATGAGCAAGTCTAAGCGCTTCAATCACTTCGTCTTCCGACACCTCGTCCATTTCTCCCTCTACCATCGCGATGTCATCATAGGTAGCGCCAACCATCAAATCCAATGTAGCTCTTTCCAAAGCTATCGCGCCTGGGTTGACAACATATTCGCCGTCAATTTTAGCAACACGCACTTCAGATACAGGGCCGTTGAAAGGTATATCCGATGCTGCAAGAGCTGCTGACGCTGCAAGAGCTGCTAGTGCGTCTGGCAAAGCTTCATTGTCAGCAGAAATAAGTACTATGTTTACCTGGGTTTCAGCGTGGTAATCTTCAGGGAACAATGGGCGCAAAACGCGGTCCACAAGGCGGCTTATTAGAATTTCGCTATCTGAAAGTCTGCCTTCTCTGCGTTGGAAGCTTCCCGGGATGCGTCCTGCCGAAGCAAATTTTTCCTGATAGTCAACTGAAAGTGGAAGGAAATCCAAACCTTCTTTAATGTCTTTATTTGCAACTACTGTGGCAAGTAGCATGGTATCACCCATTCTTACTACTACTGATCCATCAGCTTGCTTAGCTAATTTTCCGGTTTCAATTGTTATTTCTCTACCGTCAGGGAGAGTTATAGTCTTCGTAACTATATTAAAGAGCATAGATTGTATAATTTGTGTAGCTGGTGAGCGCCATCCTGACGCTCCAAAATTTGCATTAATTTCCGCAAAAAATCAGGGAACCTTCTGATTAGATAAGGTTCCCTGAATAACATTACTTACGTATGTTCAATTCGGCAATAATCGCACGATAGCGACCAATGTCATTTTTGTTAAGATAATCCAACAATCTTCTGCGCTTTCCTACCATTTTAAGAAGCCCTAGTCTTGTGTCATTGTCTTTTTTGTGCGTTTTCAAATGCTCGTTCAAATAATTGATACGGTAAGTGAACAACGCAATTTGTGATTCAGCTGATCCAGTGTCTCCACCTTCTTTTTTGAATCCTTTGGCTTCGAAGATCTCTCTCTTCTTTTCCGCGGTTAAATACATGATTGTAACAACAGATTAAATAAATAAAATTTTGCAGCACCCTGCCGCAATAAGCTCGCAAAGTTACATTTTTAATTTTAAATATAAAAATATAAATTAACTACGTTTCTGCTATTGCTTTCCGGTTGAATATACCTCCCATTTTTAATCTCAGTTTTTTGATATACATCTGGTATACATCCTTCTCAAATAAACGTGAATCGCTCCTCGCTTTGCTCACAAAATACGCTCCGGCTATCGCCAGAACCGAGTTTGCCATCCATGCCCCAACCGGAACCTTAAGCATACCATCCTTTACCAGCTTATCTCCTTGAATAGTAAGCACATATAGCAAAATAAAGAAAATAATGGAAACCAAAACCGGAACTCCGAAACCACCTTTTTTGATAATTGCACCTAGGGGAGCACCGATCAAAAACATCACCAGACAGGAGATGGCCTGCGTGTATTTATGGTGCATCTCGAGCTCATATTTCGTCGCATCTTTCAGCCGCGTCGCCAAATATGAGTCGTTGGATTCTACGAAGCTCGCCATGCTATTACTTAAGCTTTTTGCATTGGTAATAATCTCCGCTTTCAGGCTGTCGGAAACGGGTTTCGCAAGCAATTCTTCTATCCATTTCCCCTTCCTGATGGTCTTGTCTGTCCCTTGTCTGTAATTGTATGAATAGTATTGCTGACTGTTGGGCAGCATATTCTTTTTTCCCTCCTCGTAAGTGGTGCGCAGGGAATCAGCAGAATGGGTAAGGTCCGTGATATTCTTCATGAACTCATGGTACTTGAATTGCTGCTCGTCCGTACGCTTCATACCAAAAGACGAGAGACTTTCGATCATTTTATAATGCTTGAAACCATTTCGCTGGAAAGTAGAATTTCTGGGCTGACCTCCACCGGCTACAGGGGAATTTATGTATACCGGCCTGCTTTGAGAACCGCTGGCCATATCGTTATACATCGTCCCGTTATATAGTTCGATTACGAGGTAACTGTTGTTATTGATGGAATACATGCGTCCTGAGTCTGCAAGGATAATCTGCGTGTTGCCAAACTCATATGAACGATTATTGTGCTGATAAATGACCATTCCGATCATTTTGCCATTGTCTAGCTTACGATCAACTTTTATGCTATATCCGGGCAGGTCATTGTAGAATATTCCCTCCTTGATCTTCAAAGTGGCCTTCGCTGTCTTGATATCATATAGGAGGCTATATCCTTTCAAATTAGCCCATGGTGAAACGCGGTCGTTGAAGAAAAAAGAAAAGACGCTTATGCCTACAGCCACCAGAAACAACGGCATCATCGTTCTGATAATCGATATCCCTGCACTTTTTATAGCCGTCAGTTCAAAGAATTCACCCAGATTCCCGAACGTCATCAGGGACGACAACAGCATCGCCAACGGCAGTGCAGTAGGCACAGTAATGAGACTGAAATAGAAGAATAATTTAGCGTAATCTGTGATGCCGAGATCTTTAGACACGAAATCGTCGATATAAAAAATCATGATCTTCATCAAAAAGATAAAAACCACCACCGACATTGTAATTGCAAAAGGGCCCCAAAACGACTTCAGGATAAGCTTATCCAGCTTTTTCATTAACTACCAACTATTTCTCTCAAATTATCTATAAACCCATCCCACAAAGAATGGAGCTCGTCCTGGTCCTTGTTGGTGGAATAGTCTACAACCCTCAAAAAGGTTGTTTGAGTTAAATCGCTTACTTCAAGTTTTAGTTCCACATGATTATTATCAAGATCGTCGTCGCTTGTGTTTTCAAAATCGAACCGAACCGACTTATTGATTCTCAAACTGGTTTGACGCGCGAAGTGGCTATCGCCATCCCACTGAAAATCATAACGATGATCGGGCAATACTGTCACTTTTTCCGCAAACCATTGTTCTAAACCCGAGGGAGTTGATATATAGGGAAATAATACTTTGGGCGAGGATCGTAATTCGAACTCTGTAATAAATTTAAATTTTTCCATATTATTTCAATTTTCGGTGAGCCCCTTCAAAGCAGGTTTACTCGTTGATTTTAAAAGTTGTAATATAGCATAAATCAATTATATAAAACATTATCGCGCAAATTCCTTTTTTATTTTTAAGAAAATTTTTGAAGAATTTTTGCAATCCGATTGCCTCGTAAAAAATTTTGACATACTTTTGCACCACAATTACGGCGGGGTAGCTCAGATGGTTAGAGCGTAGGATTCATAACCCTAAGGTCGGCAGTTCGATCCTGCTCCCCGCTACATAACTCAAAAGGCGTCCTTAAAAGATGCCTTTTTTGCGTTTTGGGCCATTATCTTGTTTCAATAAAAAGCTTGTAATAAAGATGCTGAATGTGTAGAATTCATATCCAAGTCGCGGTGAACGGCAGTTAGAGCCTGCTCCTGACTAGGATACTCAAGAGACACCTTAAAAAAAGGTGCCTTTTTTTCTTTCCCCTAAGCAAGAAAATCAGTCCCTGGATCCATGTACACAGTTTATGTCCTATATTCAATAAAATATGACAAGATCTATATTGGATATACCTCAGATTTAAGAAACCGAATACTTTCTCATAACGAGCTGGCAACTAAAGGATATACGTTAAGATATCGCCCGTGGATTGTTGTACATTCCGAAGAGTTTGAAACCAAGACTGATGCATTAAAAAGAGAAAAATATTTAAAATCCACACAAGGCAGAAAATTCATCTGGGATATCGTTCTTCAAAGTTTAGCACCTCCGATGCTTAGAACGTAGAATTCATATCCACCTCAAGGTGGACGGCAGTTCGATCCTGCTCCCCGCTACATAATTCAAAAGGCGTCCTTAAAAGTTAGAGTCTGCTCCCCGCTACGATTTCAAAATGCATCTTGAATAAAGGTGCCTTCTTTTGTGTTCAAAATGATTATTCTTTCCAAAATTGGAGAAGTCTCAAAGTCTGAATTGCACCGCTTCGGCCACCTCACCCCAATCCCCAATCCCATTATCCCGATCCTCAAAAAACATTCTTTCTCCGAATAGAATTAAAAACGCCTCATTTTAGTTAGTAGTTACATAGTTGAGCTTTCTGAAGAACCACCATGATATGAAGTTACTGTTACAATACCTCTCCCGATACAAAGGGTTAATTTTTCTTGCCCTCATACTTGCAGCCATTAATCAGGTATTTTCCCTATTAAACCCCTACATCCTCGGTAACTATCTGATTGATCCATATGCAAACAAAGCAGGGTATTTCCGCGAACAAGGATTAAGCAATGAATTTTTTAAAGGAATAAGTTTTGGCTTATTGCTGATCATTGGCTCGGCGATGGTGTCGAGAATTGCAAAAGCCTTTCAGGATTATGTTGTTAACGTTGTAATCCAGCAGTTTGGCGCCAACCTATATACCGATGGGTTGAGACACGCGCTACGTCTTCCTTTTCAGGACTTTGAGGATCAACGAAGCGGTGAGACGCTATCTGTTTTGCAGAAAGTAAGACAGGATTGCGAAAAGTTTATTACCAACTTTGTGAACGTACTGTTCGCAACTCTGGTTGGAATTGTGTTCGTTGTAATCGTAGCATGGAAGCTAAGCCCGTGGTTGCCAGTAATATACCTCGTCGGATCGGTGATACTGTCCGTTTTGATGAGTGTGCTGAGTAAGAAAATAAAAACGATTCAGAAAAGTATTGTCAAAGAAACAACGGCACTGGCTGGCTCAACCACAGAATCGCTTCGAAATATAGAACTCGTTAAAAGTTTGGGACTTACGCACCAGGAAATTGGAAGGCTTAACGCTACTACTTTCAGAATTCTGAAACTCGAACTTACGAAAGTGAAACGAATTCGCTCAATCAGCTTTGTTCAGGGTACGTTTGTGAATTTTCTTCAGCAGTGTATCATGTTTGCTTTGTTATTCTTCGTCTTCCGCGACAGGATCACTGTAGGTCAGATGATGATGATGCAGTTTTATTCCTTCTTCATTTTTGGACCGTTACAGGAATTGGGCAATGTAATTCTTTCCTACCGCGAGGCCGAAGCTTCATTGATCAATTTACAGTCACTTCTTAGTCGCCCTGTTGAGAGGAAACCTGCTTCCCCTATCTCCATCCATGAAATCGAGATGTTACAGTTTGACAAAGTCAGTTTCCAGCATAATTCAGCGAATCGACCGGCATTGGAAGAGATATCATTTGATGTAAAAAGAGGTGAAACAATTGCCTTTGTAGGTCCATCTGGCTCTGGAAAAACAACTTTGGTGAAACTGCTTGTCGGCTTATATCACCCAAAAGCTGGCGATATCTATTATAATGGTCATAATGGCCAGCTCATCGATTTCGACGAAATCCGGCACCGGATTGGCTTCGTAACTCAGGATACCCAGTTATTCTCGGGCACGATTAAAGAGAACTTGTTATTTGTTAACCCGAAAGCAACCGACGAAGAAATTTTGACGGTACTTGAAAAAGCTTCTTGCCTTAACCTTCTGGCCAGAGCTGAAGAAGGAATTGAAACGGTGATTGGTGAAGGTGGCTTAAAGCTTTCCGGCGGTGAACGTCAGCGTTTGTCTATCGCGCGGGCTCTTCTGAGAAATCCGAATCTGATCATTTTTGATGAAGCTACTTCGGCGCTGGATTCACTGACAGAAGAAGAAATTTCAAATACCATCCGGGAAATTACCGCTCAGCGCCAGCATATTACCGTGATGATTGCCCACCGTCTTTCAACGATTATGCATGCCGATCGGATTTATGTTCTGGAAAAAGGTCAGATTATTGAGACGGGAAGCCATGCGGATCTTCTCGAGGAAAAAGGGTTATACTTCGCCATGTGGCGTCAGCAAATTGGTGAGAGAAAGAATGAAAAAGTTTTAGCCTGATTTTTTGCTGGCCAGACTGCGCCACAGATAGAATACCAAATAAGATTCCCAACCACGAAAACGACTGAATAGCTCTTCTATTCGGTCGTTTTGTTTTCTGTGGGCTATAAGGTCATGCGCCTGCAAAGCATTGAAAAGCCCTATGTCGCCATATGGAATGCCCTGAGATTCTCTAAAAGATTTCATGAGACTGTAATTTGCCGTCCATATGCCAATCCCCTTGAATCCGACCAGAAATTGCTGACGCGCTAAAAAATCAGGAAGCGCGGCCACGATTTCGTTGCTGATAACACCGCTTTCGAATGATCTGGCGAGATTTACAATATACTCTGCCTTTTTCTGCGAAAATTGAAAAGGCCGAAGCTCATCCATGGCGACGCTCGCCAATACTGATGGTTTGGGAAACACAAAATAATCGTGACCTTGCCAATGGACTTTATCCCCATATGACTCAACAAGCCTTCTTTTTAACTTATATGCAAAAGTTAGATTGATTTGCTGACCAATGATACTCCAGCACAAAACCTCGAACAAACTCTGAATACCCATCATGCGCAGACCACTATATTCTTCGGCCATATAAGAAAGTACTGGATCCTGATTTAAGGCCAAATAAAAGGAGGTCATATCCCTTTCCATGTCAAACCAAAACACGATGTACTTGGACAGCAAGTCTTTCGTCAATTGGTCAGTCGGTCCTTCCAATATTTCGATTTGCAGAAAATCTGTTACCTCGGAGACCCTGAACAAAACGAGGGAATCACTCACTTCTATGACCTTTAATACTCGTTCGCTGTCGATTTCATGAAGACAATCGTCGTAGTTTCTATCCAAAAACCATAGACATTCTTTAAAGCTAAAAATCTCCGGCAGGGGTATTAAGATAATATTGTCTCGGTTCATGTCAATCCTGCACTCGCTGAATAATTAATGCAATATCTTAAAAATCAGCTCCCGAAGCAGCTCTCCTTCTGTATATGAAACCCCATCAATACCCTTCATGCGCGCATCGGATTCGCGCAGGTAATGAATGATATGGTTGACTTTTTGAATAGGATAATTTCGAATGGCAGAAAAATAGTCTTTCACAAAAAACGGATTAACTCCTAAAAGTACAGCAAGCCCCTTTTCAGACTTATCAGGACTAGCATGAGCTATCAACACTTTCGAGAAAAAGTTATATAATATGATCAGAATCGGCGCCAACGGATTGTCTTTCGAATTGGCTGCAAAATAGGTGGCAATCTGGTTGGACTTCATAACATCTCTGTTAATGAGAGCTTTCTGAAATTCGAAAACGTTGTAATCCTTGCTAATTCCAACAAAACGCTGAACAATATCCCCGTCTATCCCCTGGCCTACCTGCAAATTCACCATGATCTTCCGAATTTCGTTGGACAATCTTTTCAGGTCGTTCCCGATATTGTCCACCATCATCTGCACGGCCTTTGTACTGATTTTGACTCCCTCGGCCTGGCAATAGCCCATCAACCATTCAGGGAGCTTGTTATCATACATTTTCTTGGATTGCATGACAACCCCTTTCAAATTCATGGCCTTGATAAACGTTTTCCGCTCGTCCGCATTTCCATGAAAACAGAAAACGAGAATTGTACTATCCGGCGCGTTGACCGCATAATCTTCCAACCTCGCCTGGCTCTCCTTTTGGTCAATTCCACCTAATTTCTGAGCTTCCTTCACAATTACCAACTGCCGCTCTGCCATAAAAGGAAAGCGCCGGGCATGACTCAATACCGAAGATACATCCGTATCCTTTCCAAACATGATAAACTCGTTGAACCCCTTTTCACTCTCGGAAATTACCTTAGATTCAAGCTCTTCGGTCACCGCATCAATATAATATGGCTCGTCTCCATGAAGAAAATAAAGGGGCTTATATCTCTTTGCTCTGAGATCCTTCAGAACAACGTCAGGCGTTAGGGCCATACAAAAGTTGGGTTGGTATTTAAATAAAGAGGTACGAAGTTACTATATCCGCCAACCTTATTCCTTCGGATCCTGCATAAAATTTGCAGCTGCGACTACTAATTGCGGAAAGAAAGCATCGAATTTGCTCTCATAAATTACCTCATTATCAAACAATTCTGTGGTAGCTTTTTCGAGAATTTTAAGATAAGGTGTCCTCCTCGACATTCTCTGAAACGTGACGTCAATTCCATCATAATCAGCATACCCGGCCAACCAGTTTTCAGTGATCATATGATCTACCATTCTACGCATATCAACCGGAATCATGTCCGCCTTCCGCCGGAATAAGGAGTACATCCGTTGCGCGAACTCTGGCAAGAGCTCAGATGAATAATGTTGAAAATTTTTGGCCAGGAAATAGTCAAAATATATATCAATGATTATCCCGGAAACCTTTGGAAAACGCCCAGAAAGGATTTTACGCGTTTCCCGAACTACCGGATGATCGTCCGTATAGTAATCGATATATCGGTGCAGTCTTAAACCAAGCAGAAATTCCTGATCCCAGTCCGAGGTTTTCTCAGTTGCGAGGCTACCTTTTACAAAATCTCCTACATAGTTCCCAATAATCACCTTCTCCGAGTTCCCTGAAAGCAATAAGTGTGCTAAAAAATTCATATCAATGGCATTTTAATAAAATTGCCGTACGTTTGTTGTTAACTCAAAAAAGAGCAGAGAATTGCTTATAACAACCGTTAATTTAATCAAACAAGCATATGAAAGTCGAAAAAAATAATGTTGTCTCACTAACATATACACTTCAGATTCCTGATAGCGAAGGTGACATGGACATTGTGGAGGTCGTCACCAATGAGGATCCCATGTTCTTTATTCAGGGTATAAGCGGTTTGCCTGAAGGTTTTGAGCAACAAATAGAAGGCTTGGTTGCAGGAGATCATTTTGAATTTACGGTTTCTGCGGAAGAAGGATATGGCGAGTACGATCCGGAAGCTGTAGTTGATTTGCCAAAATCTGTTTTCAATATGCCTGACGTTGATCAGGACGAACTTTTGCAAATCGGCAATATCGTTCCGATGACAAATGAAGACGGCGAGAGATTGCACGGACAAGTGGTGGAAGTTCGCGAAGATGTCGTGATCATGAACTTCAATCACCCACTGGCCGGAAAAGAAATGCATTTTGAAGGCGAGATACTATCCATCCGCGCGGCTACGGCAGAAGAAATCAGCCACGGACACGTTCATGGCGACGGCGGAGTTCACCACCACTAATAATAATAGCTTTTAGCGCGAGATTCTATTTCCAAGATATCGTTCCGGGGTTTTCGGCATTAGCTGGAAACCCCGAATTGTTCTACTTCCACGCCAAACCGTTTTAAAAATTCCACGCCTTCTTCAACAGCAATTCCTTTATATGCTGCATACGAATGAAGAAAAATTACCTTTTTGATCTTCATGGTGTAAATCACTCTGGCACAAGCGATACAAGGCGCCAAAGTGACGAACAATGTCGAACCTTCAATATTGGAACCGTTCTTGACGGCGAACAATATGGCGTTCTGTTCGGCGTGCAAAGCCAGTGAACAACTGCCTTTTGCATCTCTTGGACAACCCACTTCCGGAAATTCTTCATCACAATTATGCGTACCAGCTGGCGGACCATTGTAACCAATTGAAATGATTCTCGTATCTTTCGTTAGTACTGCCCCAACTTGTGCTTTTATACAATGTGAACGCTTGGCCAAATTTTTTGCAAGGTCCATGAAAATATCATTAAAGGGAGGGCGTTCAACACTATCAGGTGAAATCATCGTAGAAATGAGTGAATAAGGTGCAAACTTAGATAAACCATGGGTGCATTTCAACAAAAATGGATGAGAAAAATGGTCAGAGCTCTTCTGATCTCCTCCTTTATATTTCTATTCTCAGCAGTTTCACCGCAGGACAATCCCTTCCTTTTCGATTTAAACAAGGCTCCGGAGATGTCGCGCCAACCTTATGATTTCTATATCCAGAATGTAGAAGATCTGCGTACGCCTAAGGGCGGACGGATTGGAACGCTATTGTCTAACGGCACTACAAGGCCCCTTGTTATGCAAGGCAATACCGAAAACGAGCTTTTTGACTATTGGCGACGCATGGCACCGTTCAAGCAGGATTTATTGCCCGTATATGTCACGGTCAGGAAGTTGGAAGTAAATGAAAAACAAGCTGGAAGCAACAAAATCAACGGCGAAATAACACTGTCACTGGCTTTTAGGTGGTATCGCGATATGAATCCTGTGCAGCTCACTTCATTTCAGACTACCGCGACATATTCTCGTCCTGAGGGTAATTATTTACACGATGACATTTTGCTCAAACTACTGAATCAGGCGATGGTGAATTTCAGCCAATGGGTCAAAACTAATAAGGGCAAAAATCCTGCGCTTTTACGAAATCTGATATTGACTTTCCATGATATAAGACCTGTAAGTGAAGAAGACACCGTCTTCTATTCGCCAGACAGACCATTGATCTGGGATGATTTTCGTGCAGGAAATGTCCGGCCAGGCAGCCGGTATGCAGCTGCTGTTTTTACAAATTTTGCATATGAAGGAACTGCATATCCGAACGGAAATGACCTGGTGGTTGATATCGGTTTGAAGGTTTTTATGGTTAAAAGTAATTCATGGGCAAGAGAAGAAGCTAAAAACGGCGGCTCACTTCGACATGAACAAATTCATTTTGATATCGTCCGACTAAGTGCCGAGCGTTTTAAAGACCGGCTTCGCAGGGCAGAATTGACGATTGAAGATAATGACAGTGAGATTCAATATCAGTTTTTGGAAGCTTTTCGGGAAATGAACGAAATGCAAAAGGCTTACGACGAGGAGTCAGGACACGGACAGAACAGATTCATGCAGGCTGAGTGGGACAAAAAAGTGGCAAGGCAAATCGCGCAACTTTACGAATCAAAACCGAAAGAAACTTTCTGACAAATCGTGGTGCGGAATATGGTTTTGCTTTAACACCTTATCCATTTCGCCACGACGCCTTTTTCCGATTTGTCCTCCCAATAATATCTTCGCTTTGCCGGTCTTGACTTTCGATACATCAACCGGCGAATTAAACATTGCGTAGTCCAAACCTGTCAAATCCCTGACCGGAGAACCCATATAAATTAGTTTCTTGTCCCAAACAGTCAACTTTCCAGAAGTAGAAGTTCCCGACGGTAGCAAGTCTTGTTTATCCCGAAAATAAACCGTGTGCAAAACGCCAGCCTTTACCGCATAGTTTTTAATATGAAACCCGTAATCAATGCCATCCTTATCGAAAGTGCTATCGGCGAGGACATACAGAGAATTTCCCTTCTTGAAACCGGCTACTGAGTGTCTGGGTATAGAAAAAGCAAATGCTTCATCATTGAAATATTTCTGCGTATCGACTGACAATGAATAAATTACGAATACAACATTCACCATCACAAAAGCTCTAAGATATTGAAACGAGGCACGATGGTAGGCCAGCCAGCCAATCAGCATGGACACATATAGTATTGCGACCTCAATTTGATCAAATGCCAAATTATCAAACCGGCTAAATGGCAAATATTGCGTTAAAGCAGCAAAGAAATTGGTAAGCGTAGCAAAAAATTCCGCAACCAGGCTGGCCACATGTGTGAGCCAATCCAAATGTACCGCACTGAAAAATAGCATAACCAGTGAGGCATTGAGGGCCATATCTATGCAAAAAACCACAATGGGATTGAGTAGCCAGAAGTAGGTTGGAAATTGATGAAAAGCATAAATCATCACCGGAAAAGTAGTGATCTGTGCGGAAAAAGCGAGAGCCGTAACGCTCCACAGATTCTTCATAAACCATGAATCCAACACGAATGCTCGATTCAAAGGTTTGTAGAAAAGGAAAATTCCCGCCATTGCGAGATATGTCAACTGAAAGCCAATGCCAAACAGACTCAGAGGATCAAAAAGCAAAATCAAAAATGCCGATAAGGCTAGCGTATTCATGCGTTTATCTTCCCTTCCCGAAATTTGGGATATTAGGAATACCAAACACATGATCGTTGCCCTGACAACCGAGGAAGGTAAGCCGGTCACCAATGCATAAAAGCACAGAATTGAAGCAATGAGCAATGTATATGAAATTTTGCCAATAGGTATCTTCCTCATCCAGCCAAGCAATCTTCCCAGAATCAGAAAAATAATACCGACGTGCAATCCAGAAACGGATAATATATGAATGGCTCCTGCAACTTTAAAATCTTCAATCTGTTCCGTGCGGAGGTCGTCCCGCCTGCCCAAGATTACTGCTTTTAGAAGTCCATAAGCCTTGTCATCCTGTATATTTTTCCGAAATACTCGATCTGCCCATTCTGAAACGTGCAGGTGCAAATACCTCCAGCTATTTTTATTCTTTACACCTTCTTTTTTTACAAAATGCCCGTCCTCAGCAAAACCTGTCGTCACGATTCCGCTATTCCAAAGATATTCGGCATAATTGAATTCATCAGGATTCTGTGGCTTCATTGGTGCTCGAAGCTGGCCTTTCACTAAAATATGATCTCCAGGTGATGGTATATAACTTGCGTCTAATGGAATGCTTAACAAAATCGAGGCGTCAAAATCCCTCCAGCCTGATTTGAAATGAAGTCTTTTACCATCTGCCAGAAATCTTAAACTTCTCGCCCGCTTTTCCGGCAAAGATTTAATTATCACTTCATAATAATCGTGAGAGAAGGAGGCCTCTTTTTGGAGCCGGGTCAATGTGTCATTTTTGAACCAGGTCTGACAAACTCCCGCAAAAAATAGAAGAAAATTAATTAGCAACCCGACAATGCCCTGAGAACGCCGCCTGTAAGCAAACCATGATGAAATAAAAAGGAAGCAAGTCAATAACGATAACACGATGCCATCGGACTGGTTAGGAAACCAGTTCAAATTGCCAAAAATAATGCCGGCAATATATAAGAAAACAAACCCTACGAAGGGTACCTGATGCAGCATTCTTCGAACTATCGGATAATAAAGCGCTTCGTTACGCTTTCAGTTGGCGTAGTTACCCGAAGTAAATACAGCCCCGAAGGATAGTTCATAACATTGATTTCTGACTGATTTAAAATATCTCCTTGTAATCTAACGCCGCTCATATTGAACAAGTCCAGCGTGAAGGGCTGAAAATCAGGAGTATATATATCAGCTCTTAGGTAATCTGTGACGGGGTTAGGATATAAATTTACCAAAACAGTGGCTCCGGTGCGACGCGAGTTTTCCACCATTTTCTTTCTCCGCGGACTAAGTTCAAGCACCACGTTCATCCGATCTGCCTGGTCTTGGGTAAAAACACTCATACAACGGTCAGGAGAATAATCCATATAGTTCTCGATCATATTGCGGGTGGCAAATCCCCTGCAATTAGAAAACACAGGTGTACAGTTCAGATCCGTCACTTCGTTTGCATAAGCGGCTGGCGGAGTGTCATTACAATAATCTGTGCCACAATATTTATCGCCCCAGGTATGCAGTAGTCCAAGCCAATGCCCCACTTCGTGCGTTGTAGTGCGCCCCAGGTTATATAGGCCGCTCGTAATGGCCGGAACATTTCGTCCAAAATAACGATAGTCAATAATAACGCCGTCTGTTTGGGCATTATCCTCTTCCGTAATCAAATCCAACCCCTGAGTACCCACAGTATCCCTGGTTACGACCGGAAACTGTGCCGCCCCCAAATATCTTGAAGAAAGTGTGCAAACCCAGATATTCAAATAGCGCTCAGTAGGCCAAGGTGGCGAAATCCCGGCTAATTTAACATCATCAAAAATTGGATTGAATTCGGTTACGTCTGAATATGTCCGCACCGTTCCGGCCAATTTGAATTGCACCTTCGTGTCGACGGCCAGTGAATCAGTATAGAAACCCTTATATCCCGACGTATTGGAATAATCTTCATTCAACACCTCTATCTGGTTCACAATCTGCTGATTAGTGATATTCGGATTTCCTGCCTTACCGTCCCCTTCGCTATTACCAGCATTTGGCGAGTTATGAATGACATGCACAACTACCGGAATTGTTAATACTTCGTTAGCATATGTTCGAAGATTCGAACGTTTCTCCTGCAGATATTCCTGGATAATTTGCTCACTCCTCTGACGAATATTAAGCAGTTGTGGATTTCTTAAAAATCTTACAGAATCCGCCTCGGTAGTAGCACAACGCTTTACCGGTACGGTATCACGCTGTGCTACCGCGAACGCGGTATTTAATAGAATGAAAGCGAAAGTGAATACGAGATCAGTTTTCCGATTTTTCATACGCAGCAAGTATATCTTTAACCAGACGGTGTCTCACCACATCATTGCCGTCTAGCTCCACGAAACTGATACCTTTTATTCCTTTTAAGAGCGTCAAAGAATCGATGAGCCCTGATTTTAGATTCTTTGGTAAATCGATTTGAGACTTGTCACCTGTAATGATGGCCTTACTACTTGGTCCCATCCTTGTCAGGAACATCTTCATCTGCATCGGCGTAGTGTTTTGTGCCTCATCGAGTAATATGAAAGCATTATTCAAGGTTCGTCCACGCATGTAAGCCAGTGGTGCGATCTCGATCGTACGGTTTTCCAGATATAATTTGAGCTTTTCCGGCGCAATCATATCATCAAGTGCATCATATATTGGGCGCAGGTACGGATCAATTTTTTCCTTTAAATCTCCTGGTAAAAAACCGAGACTCTCGCCAGCTTCAACTGCAGGACGCGTGATAATAATTTTCCTTACTTCTTTGTTTTTTAGCGCCCTTACGGCAATGGCAACCGCAGTATACGTCTTACCCGTACCAGCCGGGCCGACAGCAAATACCAGGTCAAACTTCCCGGCGGCGTCTACTAATGCTTTTTGATTTTTGGTTCTGGCCTTCACCACAAGGCCTTTATTACCATAAACGATGACATCATCATCGTCTTCCGCAACCGGAGCCTGAGTGCTCTCTACTCCTGTTAAATACCCCTTCACGTTGTCATTCGTGACTTTACCATACTTCTGATAATGTGCTACAAGTGAATCCAGTAAATCAGTGATACGCATTATTTCAGGTGCTGTTCCCTGAATTCTGATCTCATTCCCTCTTGAAATGATTTTACTTTGTGGAAATGCTGCGGCGACTACTTTGATGTTCGAGTTGTGAATACCAAGAAAGTCCACCATGGATACATCTTCGAGCGTGATAATTTTTTCTAGCAAATGAATAGAAGTTTTGTGTGAGCTGATTTTATGTAAAATTTAGTAATAATAACCAACAATCTGAGGATTCAAAATCATAAAATATCTTCATTCTCCAAAACTTAACACCGAAAAATAAAAAAGTATTGATCAACTGATTCATTATCAGCCGAAAGACTATTCGCCGGAAAGGTTAAAAAAAATGTTGTTCTGTTAACCCTTTTCTCACACGATATCTATGCCTAATTTTGTAATAATCATGGATAATCAAGACACCACAAAAAATTTTGGAAGTACAGGAAATCGTGCCGGCGCGGGACGAAAAACTGTAAGTGCCAGAACCCCGAACGCAGACCAGATCTTCAGCAAGTTGCCTCCACAAGCAATTGACCTCGAAGAGGCTGTATTAGGTGCTTTGATGATTGAAAAGGATGCGTTGACCGCCGTTGCGGATATTCTTCGCCCTGAAAGCTTTTACAAGGAATCTCATCAACGTATATACAAGGCCATTATTACGCTTTTTGCTGATTCTGAGCCGATTGATATGCTTACCGTGTCTTCAAAATTACGAAGTACGGGCGAAATTGAACTGATCGGCGGGGCTGCTTATATCATGGAATTGACCTCTAAAGTCAATTCTGCTGCTAACATTGAATTCCACGCGAGGATTATTTCTCAGGCTTCCATCAAAAGGGAGCTGATCAAGATATCTTCCGAAATTCAGCGTGAAGCCTTTGAAGAAACCACAGACGTATTTCGTTTGCTGGACAAGACCGAGCAGGCGCTGTTCCAGATCTCAGAATCGAATATCAAGAAAAACTATTCTGATATGGGAGCGTTGATGCGTCAGGCATTAGCCGAACTCGATCAGAAAAAGAATAATAAGGATGGTCTGACAGGTGTTCCTTCGGGTTTCAGTGCCCTAGACAGGCTGACATCAGGCTGGCAAAAAACTGAATTGATGATTCTCGCGGCTCGTCCTGGTATGGGTAAAACGGCTTTCGTCGTTTCATCGCTACGAAATGCTGCGGTTGATTTCAATATGCCCGTTGCGATTTTCTCTCTTGAGATGTCGTCGGTGCAGCTGGTCAATCGTCTTATATCCGCGGAAGCTGAAATTGATAGTGAAAAAATCCGTAAAGGGAGTCTGGCCCCACACGAATGGGAGCAGCTTCACCATCGGATTCACCGGCTGACTAACGCCCCTATATTTATCGATGATACCCCTGCCCTTTCAATTCTCGAACTTCGCGCAAAATGCCGTCGTTTGAAAGCGCAGCATGACATCCAGATGATCGTTATTGACTACCTTCAGCTGATGACCGGCGATACCGGCGGAAAAGGTGCTGGAAACCGTGAACAGGAAATTGCGATGATATCCCGCTCGCTTAAGAACCTTGCAAAGGAGTTGGACGTGCCGGTAATTGCGCTCTCACAGTTGAGCCGGGCAGTGGAAACACGTGGTGGAGAGAAGCGACCGCAACTATCCGATTTACGTGAATCCGGATCAATTGAGCAAGATGCGGATATGGTATTGTTCTTGTATCGTCCTGAATACTACGGAATTACAGAGGATGAATCAGGAAATTCTGTGGCGGGGATAGGTGAAGTGATCGTGGCGAAAAACCGGGCTGGTTCTTTGGATACCGTCCAACTCCGGTTTATCGGTAAGTATACGAAATTTGCAGATTTGGATAGTGGATTCTCCCCGGCTCCCTTCTCGGTAGACCGGCCAATTCAGACACCAAATCCGATTGGTTCGTTTGAAAATTCCGGAATGCCATCAGGCGGCGGAACAATCCGAAGTCGTGCAAATGACCTCACTAATTTTGATTATAAAGGTCCTGAAAATGAAGTTCCGTTCTAAGCAGAACAATTTGACATAGCTATAAAAACAGAGAAGGCATTGAAAATCAATGCCTTCTCTGTTTTTATAGGATATACCTTCTTCTACTTTCTTACCAAAAGTGCCACATTCTCGACGTGGTGCGTATTTGGAAACATATCTACCGGCTGAACTCTGGTTATTTCGTAATCGTCTGCCATCAACGCCAAATCCCGCGCCTGAGTAGCAGTGTTACAACTTACATACACGATCCGATCCGGAGCCGCTTTTAATATCGTTTCTGTCACAGGGACATCCATTCCTGCACGTGGAGGGTCTGTAACGATAACGTCGGGCCTTCCGTGTTGCTTCAAAAAGCTTTCATTCATAATCATCCGCATATCCCCGGCAAAAAATGAAGTATTGGTGATTCCATTCAATTGCGAATTGACACGCGCATCCTGAACGGCAGCTTCCACATATTCTACACCTACAACTTTCTTCGCTTGCCTCGCCACGAAATTCGCGATTGTCCCAGTTCCAGTATACAAATCGTAAACAGATTCGTTTCCAGTCAGACCTGCATATTCCCGGGTTATTTTGAACAAGTTATAAGCTTGTTCGGAATTAGTCTGATAGAAAGATTTTGGACCTACTAAAAAGGTAAGATCTTCCATCGTTTCTCGAATCGTCGTAGTCCCCGCGTAATTGATCACTTCCTGATCCTGATAAGAGTCATTCCCTTTCAAGTTAATGATATAGTTCAAAGAGGTTATCTCAGGATGTTTGGCAATCAAAAACTGCATGACAGCTTCAATAGCCTCAGGATCGTTAGCACCAAACTGCACAATGACCATAATATCCCCTGAATTCGCGGTCCGGATTACAACATTCCGCAAAACTCCTACGTTGAAACGAACATCATAGTAGACAATACCACTTTCCTGTCCAAATGCATTCAGAGAGTTTCTGATTGCGTTAGACGGATCTGGCTGCAAGTGGCAATGATCAACCGTAAAGATCTTGTCAAAGCGTTTCGGAACGTGAAAGCCCAGCGCATTTTTCGTAAATTTCTCTCCAGAATCGAGCTGCTCTTTAGTCAGCCATCTCCAGTTTGAAAAAGTGAATTCCAATTTGTTACGATAGTATTCCGTAGCCGGCGCACCAATAATTGGATTAATTGAAACACCCCGAAAATGACCAATCCGTTCAAAATGATCCACTACCTGCTGACGCTTAAAATTCAACTGGTTGTCATATGCTATATGCTGCCACTTGCAACCCCCACAAACTCCAAAGTGGCTACAATAAGGTTGGGTTCTTAATGAAGATTCCGAGTGAATTTTTGTAACAATTGCCTCCTTCAGCTTCTTTTTTGTTTTTACAACCTGTAGGTCCACTACGTCGCCCGGTGCCACATTTCCCTCAACAAAAACTACCCCCTGATCAGATTTATAAATACATTTTCCTTCCGCAGCAAAGTCAGTAATTTCAACTCTCTCGTAACTTATACCTTTTGACATATTTTTTTATTAAATTCTCAAATTCTTTCAGAAATTCCTTTCGTTACGGTCCGGCTTATGCGTCTAAAATTTACTGTTCTGGTTTGCCTTCTGCTGCTTTCAATCGTCTCAAAAGCGACTCATATTGTCGGTGGTCAATTGTTTCTCAAAAACAATCCCAGTCAATATTATAACCAAACGGTTGGCCTGACCATGTATTTTGACGCCTTGAACGGTAACCCCGGCGCCGAAGATCAATATGTTAACATTTTCTTTTTTCGGAAACGTGACAATTATGCGATCGGTTATGTTCAAGCCGCAAAAATAGAACGAAAATCCGTCACATATAACAATCCGGACTGTGAAATGTCCACACTCCTGACTTACATGATCACGTATTCTGTGGATGTAAGACTCGACGCAAGCACGTTTTCAGACCCTGGCGGCTACTATATGGTATGGGACAGATGTTGCAGAAACGGATCAATTACTAATATCCAAAATCCGGGGGACGCCGGAAGTTTGTTCTATCTGGAATTCCCTCCGGTATCGAAGGACAATAAAAATTTCATCGACTCCTCTCCCACTTTCCCCGCCCTTGTGGGTGACTATGCCTGCGTAAATACCCCTTTCCTGTTCGATTTTGGAGGAATAGACCCGGACGGCGACAGCCTGGTCTATTCCCTTACTACTCCTCTTCAGGGAGCATCAAACAAAGACAACCCGGCGGCCGATGCTGTGGGTATGGCAAATTATCCTAAGTTAACATGGATCAACGGTATAACTGTGGCTAATATGATACCCGGCCCTCAACCCCTAACGGTCAACAGCAAGACAGGAATGCTATCCGTAACTCCGGGAAACACGGGGCTGTATGTCTTTGCCGTCCGGGTCGATGAATATCGTGACGGTGTAAAAATCGGTAGCCTCACCCGAGATTTCCAACTAAAAGTACTCGATTGTCCGAAAGCATATCCGCCAAAACTTCTATTTAAGCCACAAGGATCCAGTGTCTTCTACACCGAGAATAAGGTAATAGATATGAAACTTTCGGACCCCAACTGTTTTGAAGTAATGGTTACCGATTCGTCGCCAAATCAAACGATCAAGATCAACGGAAAAACTATCAACAGCAGTACCAACTATTTTTCGATACTTCCGGCCGAGTTTACTACCACGACGGGGAATGATACCCTTAAATTTCAAATTTGCCTGGACGACTGTTTCGCAACATATGATAACCGCCCGTTAAGGATAGAATTAATCGCCGAGGACGAAAGTTGTCCGCTCCCACTGACAGATACCTTAACCATATATATCCGACGCCCCGGAGGTAATAATAAACCCCCAACCGTTACAACTTCACTCACGGAAGATTATGTTACCGTGCAGGCTGGCAGCACAATAAACTTTACTGTATACGGAAAAGACGCAGATAATGATCAGGTTGAATTGTCCGCAGAGGGTCAAAGTTTCACACTTTCCTCGAAATCAATGAGTTTCCCAACAATAAACGGAAACAGCGCCGTTCAGCAAAATTTTAAGTGGACTATCCCTTGCGATGCGCGCGTAGGCGATACGCTTGCAGTGGATTTTACTGCCAGTGATCTGAAATGCATAGCCAACGCGTCGTCGACCATAAAAACGGTGTATCTGGTTGTTGACAACTCCCTCAATTCGCGGCCGGACGTCACAACAACTCTGACCACCCAGCCTGTGCAGATTCAGATCGGTATTAATAGCACCATCAGTTTTGATGTGACCGGCACAGACATTGACACAAACGCGATTGTGCTAACTGGAAAAGGGAGAGATTTCGATATGGAAGCATTCGGAATGAACTTCGAAGATAAATCCGGCAAATCAAATGTTAAATCAAAATTCACCTGGGAAGCAGTGTGCAAATACTTGATTGCCAACCCGGAAAAAACATATATTATTGACTTTACTGTTGCTGATAAAAACTGCAAATCTCTCTCCGATGTAACTTCCGTTGAACTGATTCTTTCAGATTCTCCCACAACCGAATTACCCGAATTTCCAAACGTGATTACACCAAATGGAGATGGCAAAAACGACTGTTTCATTCTTGAAGAAATACAATCTGACAACTGCTCACAGCAGTTCCTAAGCTTTACAGTATATAACCGCTGGGGGAAGAAGGTATACCGCTCTAATGTTCGAAGCAACTGGTGCCCTCTTGACATATCCCAAGGGTATTACTACTATGTTATCGAGTTCTCGAACAGAAACTACAAAGGAGGTCTGACAGTATTAAAATAATAGTTAGTATCGTAAGGAATAAACTAATTATTCAATGTGTTAATACTGTACTTATAGTACTAATTATACATTAAATCCAAATCAATATATTAAACTAATAATACATTAATTACTTACTATAAGTATAATCTTATTAATAAATACATTAGTATACTACATATAATAATATCATCCTTATCGTATGTCTTCATTAAACTTCTTGATAATCAGCACATAATATCACCACCTATTCACGCAATACAAAATCTAAAAGAAAAAGTAAGGTAATTCCGAACCAATTTTGCTTGCACTATGTACTGTAATAAAAATTGTTACAGTATGAACACCAATCGGCTTTCTATAGCTATCCATATCCTAACATTACTCGCCCTAGGTAAAAAGGAAGGGAATGGATTTATCTCTTCCGAATACATAGCAGGCAGTATTAATATCAATCCTGCAATCGTGAGAAAGGAGTTGGCCAATCTCAAACTGCATGGTCTAGTTGTCAGCAAGGAAGGAAAATTTGGCGGTAGCATGCTTGCCAGGAATTCATCTACCATTTCGATGGCTGAAATATACAGCGTAGTATTACACAACGATCTCCTGGGAAAAAACATATCTAACCCAAATCCGGATTGCCCCGTGGGAAAACAAATAAACACCCATCTGGAAAACCTGTTCGATGAAACGGAAAAGTTTTTGCTGGCTAGCCTTTCGACAACCACGCTTGGGGAATTTTGCTCTCGTTTCGAGCAGACATAAAACAATAAAACTTAATAAATTCATATTAACCATTTACATCAAATTCATGAAAATTGCACTTATCCGAGCCTCCGGATTTGTCGGCAAGGCGGTACTAGCAGAATTACTGAATCGCGGTCACGAGGTGACTGCCGTTGTAAGAAATCCTGAAAACATCAAGACTACTAGTCCCTTATTAATAGTCAAAAAGGGCAATGTTCTGAACGCCTCGGAAGTATCCGACCTTGTTACAGGCGTAGACGCCGTTGTGAGTACCTATAACCCGGGCTGGACAAACCCTCATATATATTCGGAGTTCCTCGCGGGCTCACTCGCTATTCAGGTAGGTGTAAGGAATTCAGGGGTTAAGAGAGTGCTTTTCGTAGGTGGCGCGGGAAGCCTTGAGGTAGCTCCGGGAGTCCAGTTGATTGACACTCCGAAGTTTCCCGAAGAATATAAACCCGGTGCCGGCGCAGCCAGAGATTACCTGAATATTCTCAAAAAAGAAGACGAACTCGATTGGACATTTCTAAGCCCGGCGATAGAAATGCATCCAGGTACCTCGGGGACCAGAACCGGTGTATATAGTACCGCTTTGGACAACCCAGTGTTTGATGCCAGAGGAAGAAGCATTATCTCAGTTGAAGATCTGGCAGTCGCGATAGTGGACGAACTCGAGCATCCTCAGTTTGTCAAGCAACGATTTACCGTGGCGTATTAAGTACTGTATTATAACACAGTAAATATATTTAATACTAATAAACCTAATATTACATATAATACTTATTTATATAAGTAAATGTAATATTAGGTTTATATACATTAGTCAAATTTTACTTTTTATATTTACAATACTTTGCTAACTTATAATACTTATCAATTACATACATTTAAAAAGTATATACATATCCTATTATTTATCAATGACTTATAGACAGAAATACTTTTGAGAAAATAGTTCAGCCCACCTTAATAACATATTATACTTTCTATACATACTATATTTATATTTGACAAAATACATTTATTGCATACCATAAGAATAATACTTGTCTATAAATATAAAAGGTACTGATGGCTTAAAAGTAAGAACTTGAAAAAGTCGACCTGGCGCCAAGGCTGATTAAGGATAACTTCTCCGATCAGTAAAATACAATTGATGAAAACTGGAAATACCTGTCGATTCCTGTGACAATACCGGGTGACACTATCGCCGTAGACAGATTAACTTCTGAGGCGTCCCCCCAAACCCCGCGGCCATAATTTCAGGCGAAAATCAGTCTGTTAACTTTTGATAAAATATAACTTTTCAAATAAGGATCCCACCTCCCATATTGTAATCATATTATGGAAGATTGAATTTAGGTGCAGTCAGTTTTTAAAAATAAATTTCATCGAATCTTCGAAGTATTGAAATAGTCTTCGGTTCTTTGCACCCGATTTAGCACGCCACTGACACCACTATTGGTTGACAATCAAGCCAATAGACCTAAATAATGAATTAAGCTACATGTTCAGAAGGATACTTTTCTTACTTATTGCTTTTCCCCTATTTCTATCTACAAGTGCCCACGCTCAACGCTTCCTGATGGATCTTGTTGATACGACCAATCAAATGGGAAAAGGGATGCTCTCTATATATGAAAGATATAATAGGGTGAGAATCAGTGGATATATACAGCCGCAATTTCAATATATATCAAAAAAAGGCGCGGAAACTTTTGCAGGACCTAACTTTCCGGAGTTGTCAAACAACCGCTTTATGTTGCGTCGCGGTCGTCTCCGCGTTGACTATGCGCATTTAAATGATAAAGGTGAACCGACATCCTATTTCGTTTTTCAGTTTGACGGAACAGAGCGCGGTGTGGCCATACGCGATTTTTGGGGTCGTTTTTATGAAAATAAATTCAAAATTTTCGCCCTTACGACGGGTATGTTCGCCCGGCCATTCGGATATGAGGTCAACCTTTCGTCCGCCAATCGGGAATCACCAGAGAGAGGTCGGATGTCCCAAACTTTGATGAAGACGGAGCGCGATATCGGCGTGATGCTTACGGCCACGTCGAGAACGATAACAAATGGTCTTTCTCTCTTAAAATTCGATTTTGGGGTTTTTAACGGTCAGGGAATGTCAGGCCCGGCAGACTATGACAGCCACAAAGACGTCATCGGAAGATTGAGCCTCAAGCCGGTTCCTATTCAGGCTTTGGGCGGATCTGTGATTTCGGCTGGGGTTGCAGTCTACAGAGGCGGAATTACCAGCCAGTCGGACGTAATTTATAGGGCTTCGGAGACTTCAGATGGTTACGTCATGCAAAAGGACTCCGCAGCTCTAAATTACAAGAAGTTGATGCCACGAAACTACGCCGGGGCAGATTTTCAAATCCGCTTTCCCAGCGAGCGTTTCACCACAGAACTAAGAGCGGAGTATATTCAGGGAATGCAAACCGCCACGTTTGCTTCTAGCGAAACTCCCGGTACCTACCCCGTTACCAATAGTGGTAAGGCGCCGTTGTACGCCCGAAATTTCAATGGTGCATATTTTTATCTGGTGCAAAACCTGGGAAGTGCTGACAATCAGTTTATTGCCAAATATGACTGGTATGATCCTAACACAAAGGTTGCAGGAAGGGAAATGACTGCCCAAAAAGGATTCAGCCGGGCTGATGTAAAATATAATACCTTAGGACTTGGATTTATCCATCATGCTAACGAATCCCTTAAATTTACGCTCTTCTATGAATTTGTAAAAAATGAAGGCACGTCACTTCCAGATTTTCAGGAAGATGTGTCGGACAATGTACTGTCGTGCCGCGTTCAATATGATTTTTAAGAGGATTAATTATTGCCACTGTTGCGATATGTCGGGCAAGAGAAATTACTAACTTTCAACCGTCTCGATCATCGTTGCCGTGTAAAAGAGATTGTCGTGTTCCAGGGAATAACTATATCATAAAAACTAAAAATCCTGCCTCAATGTGAAGCAGGATTTTTAGTTTTATTAACGCTCTCTATAATTGGCGCCTCAAATACCCTTCATACTTAGCGCAATTCTCTTCCTTGACAGGTCAACCTCCGTGACCTTTACGGTCACGGCCTGCTGCAATTTTACCACCTCGTTCGGGTCTTTGATATAACGGTCCGCCATTTGAGATAAATGAACGAGCCCATCCTGTTTCACTCCCACATCAACAAACGCTCCAAATGCAGTAATGTTTGTAACAATCCCAGGCAATATCATCCCCACTCTCAAATCCTCAGGCTTCCTGACCGACTGATCAAACTCAAACTTTTTCATGGTCGGTCTGGGGTCTCTCGACGGCTTTTCTAATTCTTTCAGGATATCCTGCAAAGTTGGCAAACCTACCTCGCCCGAAACATATTGAGTGGCATTGATCTGTTTTCTTTTATCAGGTTTCTGCATCAGATCGGCAACACTTGCCCCTACATCCTTCGCCATTTTTTCAATAATCTCATATCGTTCAGGATGTACCGCACTGTTATCCAATGGGTTAACTCCATTTTCAATTCTCAAAAAACCTGCTGCCTGCTCGAAAGCTTTGGCCCCGAGTCTCGGAACTTTTAAAAGTTGCTGCCTCGATTTGAAATTTCCATTTTTAGCCCGAAAATCCACGATATTTTGCGCTAAAGCGGGTCCGAGACCTGAGATATACCGCAATAAGTGTTTACTGGCTGTGTTGAGATTTACGCCTACGGAATTAACGCAGCTTTCTACGACTACATCCAAAGCATTTCGCAATGAACTTTGGTCCACATCATGCTGATATTGACCTACTCCGATGGATTTCGGATCAATCTTCACCAGCTCGGCCAACGGATCCATCAACCGACGTCCGATAGAAATCGAACCACGTACGGTCACATCTTTGTCTGGAAACTCCTCGCGCGCCACTTCCGAAGCTGAGTAGATTGAAGCTCCTTGTTCGCTGACCATAAACAATCCGATCTGTTCGGTGAGCTCGAGACCGGTTAAAACCTTTTTTACAAAGTCTTCTGTTTCACGACCGGCTGTTCCATTGCCAACAGCGATCGCTTCAATATGCCATTTGCTGATCAGAGCAGAAAGCTTTTGACTCGCTTCAACGGATTTATCGAAAGGGTATATCACCGTGTCGGCCACCAAACCTCCCTGCATATCCAACACTACTACTTTGCATCCCGTTCTATATCCCGGATCGATCGCCAGCACATTCTTTTGTCCCAACGGTGAAGCAAGCAGAAGCTGTTTCAAGTTGTCACGGAAAATTTGAATCGCGGATAAATCCGCCTTTTCCTTCGACAAATTTGCAAATTCAGTTTCAATCGACGGCTTCAAAAGTCTTTTATAACTGTCTGATATCGCAGCGATTATTTCGTCCTTACACTCAGTCGATCCTCTCACAAAAAGGCCGTCTAATTTTTCAAAAGCCAAATCTTCATCGGGTGATATGTCGACAGACAAAAAGCCTTCCTCTTCGCCGCGGCGCAGTGCCAGCAAGCGGTGGGAAGGAATTTTCGCCAAAGGTTCTGAAAACTCAAAATAATCCTTGTATTTGGCTCCCTCTTCCTCCTTTTTCTTCTTGACTTTGGAAGTTATGATGGCACCTCTTCGAAACAAGTCTCTCACTTTTGTCCGGGCGTCCTGGTTTTCGTTGATCCATTCGGCCATAATATCACGCGCTCCCTGCAAAGCCTCGTCCACTGATGCTACATTTTCATTCAAATAAGATTTTGCCTTGATAGAAGGAACCGGTTCCTTACCGCTGAAAATCCACTGGGCCAGGGGCTCCAAACCTTTCTCAATGGCGATTATAGCCCGCGTCTTCCTTTTCTGTTTATATGGGAGGTATATATCCTCCAATTCGATCAGGCTAAATACGCTTTCAATACTCTTTTTCAGATCCGGTGTTAGTTTTCCTTGCTCTTCAATACTTTTCAGAATACTCTCCCTTCTTTTTTCTACTTCCTGCTGCTTCTGGTATGTTTCTTTGATGGCCCCAATCTGTACCTCGTCGAGGCCGCCTGTTGCCTCCTTTCGATATCGGGATATAAATGGAACCGTTCCCCCTTCATCGAAGAGCTGAATGGTGTTTCTCACAAACTTCTCAGAAACACCGGTTTGATTCGCTATTAAGCTATAATTCATAAATTACTTATAATCAATTACTTAAATATACTTTATTCCGGAAACCTTAAGCCCATAGCACCAATTTCCGGCGCTCTATCTGCCCGTTTATTCCGGAAGTTTTTCTAGGAGTGCCATATAAAATCCGTCGAAATCATCTGTTGCCGGGGAAGTTCTGTGTTCTTTTACCAGCTTCCATGCTTTGCCATTTTCGGCCACAAATCTCTCTACTTGTTTCTCGGACTCGGATGGTAATATACTGCAGGTAGCATATACCATTTTTCCTCCAGGCTTCACCATCAGCGAATACGTGTTTAGGATGTGCCGTTGGACCTCTTTGATCGAGTTCAAAAAGGCCGGTTTCAATTTCCATTTACTATCCGGATGCCTGCGTAAAACTCCCAATCCTGAACATGGAACGTCTAAAAGGAGCCTGTCAGCTGTGCCAACAAACGGAATAATATCTTCGTCGCTATGAATAATCTGGGTTTCAACGCAAGCAGCACCATTTCGTTTTGCTCTCCTTTGGAGCTCAATGAGCTTGACATGCTCAATATCCATAGCGACCACCTTGCCTTTATTTCCAAGCAGAGCGGCGATATGCAGGGTTTTACCACCAGCTCCCGCGCAGGCATCAATAACAGTTTGGCCTGGTTGAATATCCAAAAAAGGCGCAATAAGCTGAGAACCTGCATCCTGCACTTCGAAATACCCCATTTTAAAGCTGTCGCGGGCGAAAACGTTTTGCCTCTTTTTTAAGATAATCGCATCCGGTGCTGAGTCCACGAAAGAGCAGTCATCGCTTCCAAAAACCTCAACTACCTTTTCTTTTGTCGTTTTCAAAGAATTGACCCGCAAAACAAATGGAGCCTGCTTATTGAGTGCATAAAGCTCGTTATTCCAATTGTCTTTCAATTCGCCTTCACCGATTTTATCTAACCAGGCTGGAACAGATTGTGCGATATGTCTTTTGGTCAAACCTTCCTGGTACCGGGCAAGTATATCAGCTACGACCAGTTCTTCGAATTCAGCCCAATCAGGGAGCTCTGACTCTTCCAGATTCAAATGGGTAGGTTTAATGATCCACCAGGTTCCGAACAGATGCCAAAGATCTTTTTTGGTTGCCGTGTCTTGCAGACCATATGAGTATTTAACTAGCTCCCACCACCGGCATATTTCGTAAATATTTTCAGCAATGAAGGCTCTGTCCCGCTTTCCCCATTTTTTGTTGGATTTCAAAAGCTGCTCTACAACCTTGTCTGCCTGCTGATTGGAGATAAAGATGTCTTTAATACCATCTACAACAGCCTCTACAAGTACCTTATGAAGTTTCAATATTTCAAATTTAAAGTAAAATTTCTCATCAAATTTCACTCAAAATTGACACAATCCGAAACTTACGCGAATAAATTTCACGCACATTTCAGTCGCATTGCATATGGCGCAAAAAAAGAGATCCGGTTGGAAAAACGGCGTTAAACCTTTTTTTCCAACCGGATCATAATGAATAAGCTAGTATCTTTTAGCTCATATCTAACGAATTAGCCAGTTACGGTGAGCTTATAGTTACCTAAAAATTTAAGCTCCCCGCCGGCCTCAACCGTGATCTTTTTAACCGTAATATTTTGCCCCACGGTTACCACGTGACCAGCCTTAATAACAATAGTTTCTACTGTCGAAGGCACCCGGCCATTCGACCAGGTATCACGATCAATCCAGGCTCCACTTCCCAAAGAAATCACAGTATCCGAAAACAACGATACTGTACTGAAACCTTTGAGCATGATCGAGTTAGTCGTTGTCTGCGAAACACCAAACCAGCCGTTCAGAATATCATTATATACCCTCCTGAAATCGATTTGCATCTTAATATCTCTGGTCGTAACAGAAGAACTAGGGTTAACCGGAAGAAGATCTGCCACCAAATCAGGATTCGTTCCAATCTCTGACCTTTTTACCCCTGAGCCAAACACAAACATTGGTGAAGCAACTCCGTGGTCAGTTCCTTTGGAGGCGTTTGATGTAGCTCTTCGTCCAAAATCAGAGAATGTCATTCCAACTACTCTATTTGCAGTACCCTGCAACACTAAGTCAGCATGGAATGCAGAGATCGCGTCCGAAAGCTTTTTCAATAAGTTCGCGTGAACCCCTTCTGTTGTAGTCCCTTCCACCTGACCTGCATGAGTATCAAAACCGGGCATCTCCACATAATATACCTTTGATTTAAGCCCACCGTGGATCATTCTGGCTACAATTTTAAGGCTTTCAGAAAGATCGTTAGTGCTCGCTGGATATGTTGCCAAATTTCTACCTTTATCTGCGGCAGCTTTGATTTCTGAGGCATAACCAACAGCGATTGTCTGCTGTTTCCTAACATAGCTGATCATAGCACCAGCGTCGCCGGCAGGCAAATCTGTCCAGTTTGACGTTTGATCACCTATCAGTTGGTAAAACGTAGACGGATCTTTTAATGTGATACCCATCGGCTGTGGCCCAAGTAATGTCGTGGCTCCAATATATCCGATTTGTACAGCCAACGGATCTTCCATTGTTGTGTTTGGATAATTGGTAGGATATCCGGGATAGGTATTTGCCAAAAATCTTCCTGCCCAACCGGATGAAGATGTCTTGTCATAATCCACCGCAGTCATTAAAATATCAGTTGACCTTACGTGCGACTGACTTGGATTCGGATATGAGACAGAGTGAATAATGGACAAGTTTCCGTCATTATACATTTTCTGTAAGCCGGTCATCGAAGGATGTAAACCTGTCTTACTGTTCCCGCTCAATTTCAATACCTTAGCTTCTGGTATCGCAATGTTGGATCGTAGGTTATAATATTCAGAATAAAATTCGATCGGGATCACGGTGTTCAACCCGTCATTACCACCGCCCAGATAAATGATTACCATCACGCGGTCATCATTTAAGGCGGTTGAGTTCATTAACGACTGGACAAGGGCCGAATTTTTGGCCATCGACTTCACACCGAATCCATCTACCATTACCGGTAACATCATGGAAGATGCTGCTGTAAAAAAATCTCTCCTTTTCATAATGTCACCTTTAAAAAACCTGATATTCAGCCATTCTCAACATATACTTCATTACTGTCTGGCACCTTGCGGTAAGACCGTCTCTATACACCCCAATGTTGGTAGTACTTGAGCGCAAGCCCGTCAATTCGAACTCCCATGTCTTCCGGGGAGTGCCCCTCATCATGATCGTATCGATAAGGAAGTTCTTCTTGGTATCGTCAAGTTCAAACGCAAACAGTCCTTTGACCATCGCGTTAAACGCCGTCTCAGCGGTTATCGTGGGAGTAGTTGTGGGGCTATAAAAGTTAGGCTGAAGGACTTTCAGCCACGCAATCCAGTCCACACCAATCTTCGTGGTGTCCTTGATGGGCCAATAAGGAACGGCGAACGCATCCGTACATGCCCCCCTTACACCAAGAGTAGAGCCGTTGATCCAGTTGGTAGAAAAGCCAGTCTGATAATAAGGCACAGACCCAAAAACCGAAGGCTGGTCAAGAAGATTTAATTGCATCCTCTCCATAAATTGATATTGAAACAACATCATGCGCATAAAGGCATTGGAATCTGTTTTCATATCAGGAACTTTTTGATCGAAATGACGCATGGTTCCAATAACAAATTCTGCAGGCCCCTTAATGATGGCTCCGATATTACTTTCATCGTAGAATATATCACTTGACAAAAGTGATCTGATGATAGGCATGATATTGAAGTTCTCCTGCTTGGCAAATCGATCTGCCAAAGGAATAATAACGTTGGTCTCTATTTCGTCGGTGACATTAGGATTGACAAACCACCGATAGATCTTACGAACTATAAATTTGGGACACTCTGGATGCGCCAATAACATGTCAAAAAGCTCTTTGATCTCCTCATCACCGGCCGTATCTCCAGTTCGTCCTTTGATAATTTTGTTATTGTAAGCACTTGAGAAAACCTTGTCGGTGGTGTCGTGATTAGCTATATTAAAAACCGCTTTTGGCTCTCCGACTTTATAATAGTTGGGAACCGTCCATCCGGTCAATACGCGTGCAGCAGTCTTTACGTCAGATTCTACATAATTGTCAACACCTTTGAAATTTTTCTGACCAACAGTAAACAATTCCTGCATTTCTCGGCCATAGTTCTCGTTAGGTTGTTTTTTCGTATTTGTGTTACCATCCAGATACATCAGCATATTTGGATCTTTGGTAATTGCAATCGCAAAATTTTTAAAATTTCCCAATGCGTTCGACCGTATCAGCGTCAGATAATTATACGTCTGACGGTAATCTCCCACCATGTTGTGTGCTGTCACAAAGTGATTTTGCCAAAAAGCAGCCATTTTCTCTAAAATGGAAGGATTTCCCGTCTGCTCGGTCATCAAACCCATCCACCAATACCGGATGAATTCAAAATACTGGTCTTTTCTGGTAACACTCCAGGGTTTGTTAAGAAATTCCTGGCCTACGTCTGATCTTCTGCCATCCATTTCCACTGGTGGTGGTGGCGATTTCCTAAGAGCAGCGTTGTCAATGAGTTTTACAATTGCCGACCAAGCGGTCATTCCTGTAAAGTCGGCTATTTCCTTATTAGTGGGTCCAAACGTTGCGCGCCTTAGTAAGTGCGCAGCCGTTTTAGCCGTTAGCGGCTTCGTATAAGTTGAAAGATATGCCATTTCGTTTTTTTTGCGTGCCTGAAAAAATAGGTAAACTTCAGATTCTTAGTACCCTTTTACAATAATCTTACGATTGAACTCAATTCCACTTTCCAGCACTATCTTCACAATGTATATTCCTCCCTGCAAGTGCTTCAAATTCAATCCTTTTTCTGGGTCTACTTCCGAAGATTCTGAAATAACTGCCCTGCCAGCCAAATCAATAATCTCTAGCTTACTCATTTTCTGACTTACCGGAATTTTCCAGTAGAGACTTGAAACCACCGGATTTGGGTAAAGAATCAGTTCCGGCCCATCAAATTTCTCGCCATTGATAATAATCTTTTTGTTGACTTCCAATCCGTCTACCTCATTCTGAGCTACCACTTCAGCAACGGTTAAAACCGAATCTGACACTGCAGTCTGAGGTGTTGCAGCACCAGCACCGACGGATCCCAATGTGTAAATTTTGTAAGAATCCGGGATGATCTCCGAATTTGTAGTGATAGAACCTGCTGCCAACGATGACGTCACGTCCGTGATGGTTGTAACATCAACCGTAGCCGGCACTATATTCCATTCTCCTGTGCTGTCATTCCAGCCCATAATCCTGAGATTTGACAGGTCGCCTGATGTTAGCGCATCAACGCGGCTCTCCTTATCCCAAATCAGAGATATTTTCGTCGCATTCTTTCCGTCAATATTCCAAAATTCGTAAGAACTTACAGTTCCTACGTCAGCGGCTTTCGACGAAAATTTGAACGACATACTGAATTGAGAGGGAGCCTCCGGACTCTCCCTAAAATAAGTACCTACAACTGAACCATCCGCGTTGGCTGCAAAAGGATGGTATACCCCTTTGTGCCCGACCGGGTAAAGCATCATCCCAGCACCTTTCATACTAACGTATCCGTCGACATACTTACCACCTGTAAATCCAGATGCTTCTGTCAAACTTACCACGCCATATGGAAAAGGCCTTTCCGTAGTTATTAACGCGCTCACCTGTGCGCTACACATTATCGGAGAAATCAGTGATACCGACAATGTGCCTAGTGAAGACATCCCTAATACCTTCACTATAAAACTCTTTCCACACTCTTTTCGTAGCATATTCTCCCAATGTAACTTTTACAATAATATAAGTTTAGTTAGAACTTCTGCTACAAAGTAATATAAAAAACATTTAGCATGCAATCTAATATATTAGGCAATTTTAGATTCTATACGTAGTACAATAATTTATGACAAAAATCCACATAAGCACTTTTGGATAATTTTCCAACTAGTAATAGTATATTTTATAAACTTTTATTTAGCCATTCTACAAACTAATTTTATCTTTTCATCCAACATTCTTGATTTTTGGTCAGATTTATGCGTACCCAATCAGCGTGTAAAATCTAAGAATAATCATATTCTATCAATGATAGAATATTTACCGATGTAATATAACGTATGAAATAGCCTATATTTAAAGTTTTTCTAGATTGTCATATTTTTTAATACTATTTTTGAAAATTGCTACAAACAGAACCAGGCCGTTATCCCCCAATTGAAGTGCTCTACATTTCAAATTCAGTAAAATGACGAAGAAAATTTTTATTTTATTTTTTTGGTGGGCTTTTTCAGGACCAGAATTTTTTCAAAAAAATTTTCCCGATTCGGTGATTGGGAAGTGGGAAAACGAAAATCAGACCCAAAAAATTGAAATCTACAAGCAAGAGGAAAAGTACTTCGGCAAAATAATCTGGTCAAATGACGTGGTTGAAAAGGATGGAAAAGCGCTAAAGACGGACTCAAGAAATCCAAATTCTGCCTTGCGAAGCCAAACCATTTACGATATGATCATCCTTAGTGACTTTGTTTTTACCAATGAAATTTGGGAAAATGGCAAAATGTACGACCCACAAAGTGGCAAATACTACAGTTGCTTGCTCAGAATGAAAGAAGAAATGCTCGAAATAAGAAGTTTTGTGGGCATCCCACTGCTCGGCAGAAGCACCTATTGGAAAAAATCGAACTAAATATACTGCCAAACCTACAGGCATTACCACGCAACCTATTGAATAATCGGCAGTTATTTGCACGTTATTAGATCGTTAGCAACTCTGCAATCGCCTGGCAAATCCAGAGAAACACGCCTCCCTTCATTCATAAAACGTCTCCCAAAGACACGAATCTGACCCTTTACGACTAGCCACTATCCCGACGGTAAGTATCTATCTTTGTGCAAAAAGAATTGAAACCTTTGATCTGCTGTTCCTTTAGTAAATCAGCAATTTATGACAAAGATTAAAATAGGAATACTTGACCAGTCTGTAGTAAGAACAAATTCCACAGCAGCTCTGGCGATTGAAGAGACAATTGCAACGGTCCAATTAGCCGAAAAACTTGGATATAATCGTTTCTGGGTATCGGAGCACCATAATTCTACCTTTATAGCAGGTTCAGCTCCCGAAATACTGATGGTTAAGCTCGCTGGAGTGACGGAGTCGATACGTATTGGATCCGGAGGAATTATGCTCCCCAACCACAGCGCCTTAAAAGTGGCAGAAAATTTCAGGATGCTTGAGACACTATTCCCGAATCGTATCGATCTGGGAATGGGACGGGCTCCTGGGACAGACCGACTCACTTCCTCACTTCTTAATCCTTCGAATGACTTCTCTGAAAAGAGTTATTTACGCCAGCTAGACCATCTTCAACACTTTTTCGAGGATACTGCGGGTACCGATCGGGGATTCATATACGCAGTTCCCCAGAGCGTAACAGTACCTGAGCAATGGATTTTAAGCTCCAGCGGTGGCAGCGCCGGAATTGCAGCACAGTTCGGAATGGGCCTGGCGGTCGCGAAATTTATCAATGGATTTGCGAACTCTGGAATAACCGATCTATACCGACGTAATTTTAAGCCTTCGCCCTATTTACTTGAGCCAAAGGTACTTGTCGCTGCTTTTGTACTCTGTGCCGACACCGAAGAAGAAGCAGCCACGATGCGGAAAATCCAGGATTTTATCCTTCTACAATTCGAAAGAGGGAATTTTGGACCGTTCCCGCCATATGCCGATATCAAGAAGTACAACTTTTCGCCGGGTGAGATGGAACGACTTCAATATAACAGCGGCCGCATTGTTTCAGGAACAAAAGAGAGTGTGAAAGAGCAACTTACGGACATAGCAAACGAGTTTGGGGCTGACGAAATCATGGTGTCTACCATGGGGGAATCTCCGGAAATCCGCAAACGGTCATTTGAACTTGTTGCAGAAGCATTTATTTAAGATTGAGCGAGAGATTTGATTTGCTTCCAAGGTTATTAACTTTGGAAGCAAATCATTTTTATTTAACATGAATTGGATCATATTGGCCATTGCTGGTCTATTCGAGGTCGCTTTCGCATCTTGCCTCGCAAAAGCTAAGGAATCGACGGGATCAACCGCAACTTATTGGTATTTTGGATTTTTAATTTGTCTAACGGTTAGCATGGTTTTGCTCATTCGTGCTACACGAGAGCTACCAATTGGCACCGCATATGCAGTTTGGACAGGCATCGGAGCTGTAGGGACAGTCTTGGTTGGCATCTTCATATTTAAAGAACCTGCTGACTTCTGGAGGTTATTTTTCATTACAACATTAATAGTCTCGATCATTGGATTAAAATTGGTCTCTCATTAACACCTTTATTTGTTAGCCTGTAGCAGAATTGCCACAGATAGGATACACTCGAATTTGACAAACAAGTTTTGTCCTCCTAATGAAAACATAGAATGTTGCGACGCTTCTGTCCACACAATTATTAACTTTTATAAGAGCATATCAACGCTAATTGATGAATCGTTTCGATCGAATAACAGCTATACTTATTCAATTACAGTCACGGAAAATTGTCAAGGCTCAGGACTTGTCCGATCGTTTTGAGGTAAGTCTCCGGACAATCTATAGGGACATCAATTCTCTGGCTGAGGCCGGAGTGCCCATTATCGGCGAGGCGGGCGTAGGTTACTCGATTATGGACGGGTACCGTTTGCCACCGGTAATGTTTACACGTGAGGAAGCCCGCACATTTATGACCGCAGAAAAGCTGATGGAAAAGTTTACCGACCAGTCGGTTCGCTCTCACTACCAATCAGCGATGTTCAAAATCAAATCTGTTCTTAAAACGACGGAAAAATCGATGGTTGAAAACCTTGAAAACCATATCGAAGTTCGTCAGAGCTTTCCGGTTTTCTCCGATACCTCCGGGAACTCTTTGGATGTTCTTTTGAAAAGTATATCCGAAAAAAAGGCTGTTTCAATTCAGTATACAGCGATTAACTCCAATGGACCGACGCACAGAACTGTCGAACCGGTAGGTGTCTTTCATGAGAATAATTACTGGTATACCGTCGCATATTGTCACCTTAGAAACGGATACCGCAATTTTCGGCTCGATCGTATCAACCAAATCGAACTCACAGAAACCTCGTTTAACCTCCAGCATGCTCCATTAAAAGACTTTCTAAACCAAAAGGTGGAAGAGGCCCATAATATGCAGCTTATTGTAATTAAGGTGCAAAAACGGATGGCGAGCTATATCCAGAATCAGAAATACTATTATGGTTTTGTCTCTGAGATAACGGACGGCGATGAAATAGAAATGACGTTTCTTATGGAGTCGCTAGGTATTTTTGCCCGCTGGTACCTGATGCTCGCTCCAAATGCCGAAATAGTTTCTCCGCCGGAATTGAGATCAGAGGTAAGGACAATCATTGAACAAATTTCAAAAAAAATATAGGAGCGGGTTGGGCGATAATTCAACTGTAATTCCTATCCGACATCGATTTTCATTGAATGGTCAGTTCTTTTCAGGAGATGGTCGTCAATTGTGGCCCGGCGCTTCACAAACTGGTTTCTTTCAAGCCAATATTTTTTATTGACTACTGACAAACTGTTGTCATCGTCGTCACTTTCTTTTGTAAAGAACTTAAACACCTGACGCGATGATTTACGAACCAGTTGCTTCACGCAAGACGTCCAGTCTGCACTATCTGATTAATAATTACGCTCAATATAACCTTTGGGCAAACGCAACGATTGTCCACTGGCTAAAATCAAAACCGGTGGAATTGCTGGAAGCTAATCAACCCTCCAGTTTTTCGAGCATCCGTCTCACGTTGCAACATATTCTGGATACCCAGTTATATTGGTTTGCGGTGATCACCAACAGCGAGCCCGAGATGATCGATTGGGCAAATAAAACGATTGATGACGTATTTATGATCTTAATCGATCAGTCAGCGGAGGTCGCCGAAATGATTGAAATGATGTCCGTGGACAAGATACAGTCCGAAACTCAGGTAGTAGACCCATGGTTCGAATGTAATTTCCCTAATTTCGAATATATCATGCATATAGTCAACCACACCACTTATCACCGCGGACAGATCGTTACAATCGGTCGTCAGCTGGGTTTTACGGATGCTCCCATGACAGATTACAATTTTTACAATGTGCGCGGTAAAATTTAACAGTCAATTTAACTGCCTTTATTACAGATACTTACCATATAACTACGAAAAACAATCGCCCTGAGATTTGAATATTCGGTTGTCGACGAATATCTGTGTTAAATGAAGAAATGTCAGGCGGATAAAATGCATTAGAAACTTAACGCACCACTAACCTGTTAAATTTTCAAATCAGAGATTAACAAAAATGTCGACAAACAAAACCATTCAGATACTGGCTATATCAGGGAGCCTAAGAACTGACTCAACAAACCACCTCATACTTCAAACACTTCAGCAACTTGCGCCGCCCGACATAACAATCACGATTTTCGAAGGCCTTGATTGCTTTCCGCATTTCAATCCAGGCGGTGAGCCAAACGAGGTGGTAGCCTCATTTAGAAAAGATGTCGGTGCAAGTGCTGCCGTTATTATCAGCACGCCTGAGTACGCATTCGGCGTTCCGGGCACGTTGAAAAATGCGCTGGATTGGATGGTTTCTTCCGGAGAATTCAATGAAAAGCCGGTTGCCGCAATCAGTGCCTCTCCGCTCTGGTCAGGTGGAGAAAAGGCACTGACTTCCCTCCTGCTGACTCTCCAAGCGCTCGGAACTGTCAGCCCGGCAGCAGTGCATCTTTCAATTCCTCTCATCAAAACCAAGATTTCAAATGGGGTGCTCACAGACCCGGAAACATTATCAAGTCTTTCTGATCTTTTAAAAAATCTGGACGCTAGCATCCTGACGAAGTAGAAATATTCACCATATTTGTAACTATAATTGGCTAATGTATCAATTTAAAAAGCCTATATTTCCGATATACTTTATTGATTGTTTATCCTTAATTCAAGCAAAAATGAAATTCGAAACCTTGCAGCTGCACGCCGGACAGCAACCTGACCCAACCACTAATTCAAGGGCCGTTCCTCTTTACCAAACAACTTCCTATGTATTCAACAATGCAGAGCATGCCGCAAATTTGTTCGCATTAAAAGAATTTGGAAACATCTACACGCGGATCATGAACCCGACAACGGATGTTTTTGAAAAAAGAGTTGCCGCTTTAGAAGGCGGAGTTGCTGCTTTGGCCACCGCATCTGGCCATTCCGCCCAGTTTTTGGCGATCAACAATATTACGACGGTTGGCGACAATTTTGTGACCACTTCATTCCTATACGGTGGATCGTTCAACCAGTTCAAAAACTCATTCAAGAATATCGGCGTGGAAGCCAGATTTGCAGATGGCGATAAAGTCGAAAGTTTTGAAAAGCTGATTGACGACAAAACAAAAGCACTATATCTTGAGACCATAGGCAATCCTGGCTTCAATGTTCCTGATTTTGAAGCATTTGCAGCTTTGGCTAAAAAATACGACCTGCCGTTAATCGTTGACAATACATTCGGTGCTGGTGGCGCCCTCTGCCAGCCGATCAAACACGGAGCACATGTGGTGGTTGAATCGGCTACAAAATGGATCGGAGGTCATGGAACTTCTATCGGTGGTGTTATCGTCGACGCAGGTACTTTCAACTGGGGAAATGGCAAATATCCACAGTTTACATCCCCTTCTCCTTCGTACCACGGGCTCGTTTTCAATGATGTATTCGGAATCGGCGGACCGTTCGGAAATATCCAGTTTATCATCCGCGCCCGTGTCGAAGGTCTGCGCGATTGGGGTCCTTCCCTTTCACCATTTAATTCCTTTTTATTCATTCAAGGACTTGAAACACTTTCTTTAAGAATCGAAAGAACCTGTGAAAACGCGCAAAAACTGGCGGAATGGTTGCAAGCGCATCCTGAGGTTGAGTCGGTAAACTATCCAGGGTTACCAGGTAATCAATACCATGAGCTTGGTAAAAAATATTTGACCAGAGGTTTTGGAGGCGTTCTATCGTTCGTTTTGAAAGGAGACAAAAAACGTGCGGAAGAATTTGTAAACGGACTGGAACTGATCAGTAATCTTGCAAATGTTGGGGATGCAAAAACACTCATCATCCATCCGGCTTCGACGACCCACTCACAACTATCAGAGCAAGAGCAGGTTACAGCTGGGGTTCAACCAACCGGATTGCGTATTTCTGCTGGTTTGGAGCATATAGATGATATCATTGCCGATTTGGAAGGTGCATTTTCTAAAATATAAGGATTAACCGCAAAGGACGCAAGGACAAAAAGTACCTCAAATCCATTGCAGCTATTACCGACATATTTTTGTTTGCCAAGACACTTTAGTAAATATATTTCGATTCAAACATAAAGGACTTCCCAGTGATCAGGAAGTCCTTTATGTTTTATCGCGACTTGAGTACCGAAAAGTAACTCTTAGTGACTCTGGCAAACCCTACTTGTTTCTATTGCGGTTAATAGCCCTTCGCATTAAGTTTGTTATTTGTCTACACCTTCCAACGCAAACATAAAGGCATAGTTGAGGGCAACTTCTTTCAGATAATCAAACCTTCCCGATGCGCCGCCGTGGCCTGTTTCCATATTTGTTTTCAGAAGCAGAACGTGGTTGTCTGTTTTCAGATCCCTCAACCTCGCCACCCATTTCGCTGGTTCAAAATATTGCACCTGGCTATCATGCAAGCCAGTGGTTACAAGCATGTTAGGATATGCTTTAGCCTCCACGTTGTCATATGGAGAATAAGATTTCATATAAAAATACGAGTCCTTGTTTTTGGGATTTCCCCATTCATCAAACTCATTGGTTGTCAAGGGGATACTCTCGTCAAGCATAGTTGTTACGACGTCAACAAACGGAACGTGAGCGAGCACACCATTCCATAAATCAGGACGCAGGTTGGATATGGCCCCCATTAAAAGTCCACCCGCGCTGCCACCTTCTGCATATAAATGGGCGGGGCTCGTGAACTTCTCACTAATCAGATATTCTGCACAGGATATAAAATCGGTAAAAGTGTTCTTCTTTTTAAACAATTTCCCATCCTCATACCACTGACGACCCATTTCCTGGCCCCCGCGTATATGGGCGATCGCATATATAAAACCTCTGTCCAGCAAACTCAGACGGCCAGAGCTAAACGACGCATCCATGCTGTAACCATATGATCCATAAGCATATAATAACAGAGGAGCAGTCCCATCCTTTTTCGTTCCCTTCTTATATACGACCGAAATCGGCACCTTCACGCCATCTGCTGCTGTGGCATATAAGCGCTCTGTTACATATTCCTCTTTATTATATCCTCCCACAACCTCTTGCTGCTTTTTTAGCTCCTTTTTCTGCATCACCATATCATAATCGAAGACGGATGACGGCGTAGTAAGCGAGGTATAGATATAGCGAAGATTTTTGGTATCATATTCTGGATTTGAGCCAGAATGCGCGGAATAAGCCGCTTCGCCAAAATCAACATAGTGCTCGGAGTTATCACTCAAATGTTTGACCCGGAGGTTAATCAAGCCATTCTTTCGTTCAGTGACGACCAGAAAGTCCTTAAAAACGTCAATTCCCTCCAACAGTACATCGTTTCGGTGTGAAATCACTTCTTTCCAGTTCTCAACGCCGGTTTTTCCTAACGGTGTCTCCATTAACCGAAAATTCAGTGCGTCTTTATTCGTTACAATCAAAAATCTATCTCCTTGATGATCAACCTCGTACAACACATCTTTCATACGAGGCTGAAAGACTTCAAACTTGCCTTCCGGCTGATCGGCATCCAAAATCCGATATTCAGAAGACATTGTAGCGGATGAAGCGATCACAATGTACTTCTCCGACTTTGTCTTTCCTACCCCGATATAATTGCTTTGATCCTTTTCATGATATACTACCACATCACTTTTCGGGTCCGAACCAAGCGCATGCCGCTTGATCTTCTCGCTCAGAAGCGTTTTTTTATTCGTTGCAGTATAAAATAGGGTTTTGTTATCATTGCCCCACTCAGAATCGCCGCTGGTTGGAAATATCGCATCCTGATATATCTCGCCCGTAGTGAGGTTTTTTATATGGATCGTATATTGTCTTCGGGATACCGTGTCCAGCCCGAATGCAAGCAAATTGTTGTCAGGACTTATATTGAAACCATTTACTGAATAATATGGGTGGCCTTTCGCCATTTCATCCACATCAAGCAATATCTCTTCCGGAGCATCGAGGGTTCCTTTCTTCCGGCAATATTTGTAGTATTCTTTCCCCTCCTCACTTCTGGTATAATAGTAGTAGCCACCATGAAAAACCGGAACGGATTCGTCTTTCTCCTTAATACGGCCTTTCATTTCGTTGAACAAAGACTTCTGGAAATCGTCAGTGCCAGCCAGCATCTTAGCAGTGTACGCATTTTCTTCTTCCAGGTATTTTACAACTTTTGTACTGTCCGGTCCTTTTGAGAAAAAGTCGGCCATCCAGTAATATTCATCATTTCGTTTATCACCGTGCATCCCGGTTTCATGATCTTTTTTTTCAGCCACCGGCGGTTTCACATCCGGCCATTTGTATGGTTCGTTCACGTCTTTATTTTGCTTACAGGAAAAAATAACAACAACCAAAAGTATCAAAATGATTCTCATATTTCTTATTTGTTTGGATTGTGGTGTAAAGTCTAAAAATAAAATAGCAATATGCCTCCCCTATTTGCTAGCCGATTTCAATATAAAGCAATATACATAATATACATTTGATACTTAATCCCCTTACTTAAAGTATTCACATCTTTTCCTTAAAACACACGATATCAATGCATTACAATTTTGAAAAATATCGCACTTTATTATACTTATATTATGTACTATACATTATATACTATTTAAATGTATGATTCCTTTTAATAGTACTATATCTAATTTAAAGTGAAATATTTTTGAAATTTTATTTACTTTCTTATCTAAATTAATATATGATATGTATTCATGCATCTATATCAAATAGTACATACCATACTTTTTTAAAGCATTAAAAGTCCAATAAGTATAAAAGCAACTGTAACAATTTCCTTAGGTTATACGGGCTGGTTCGCACGTCATCTAGAGTTGACCATTCCCGAAATATTTACATTTCTTTCGTTACCTACCTTCAAATCATCCTTAGTAAAGTTCAGAATCTATTTCGTGGCTGCCATATCCCATAAGGAGTTCAGATGATGCTGGTACCACAATATCACTTTTCATAAGATTAATTCTTTTTAAACTTTCAGATAGTATTATACATATTAACCTATTTATTAATTTATTTTGGTTACGTACTTTTGATATGTATTAAACATTCATAAAAAGCACTCACCAATTCTTCAATCATCAGTACACAACCATTATATTTGGCTTTCGCTAAATTCACTTATAATGGACAAACCAGTTCACAAGCTTTTCCTTCTGGATGCGATGGCATTGATATACCGTGCGCACTTTGCGTTTATCAAGGCCCCACGAATTACATCCAAAGGACTTAATACCAGTGCGGTGTTTGGATTTACCAACGCCTTGCTGGAAGTTTTGCAAAAAGAAAAACCGACACATATCGGCGTTGCCTTCGATACGGCAGCTCCAACATTCAGACATATCCAATATGAAGCATATAAGGCCCAACGTGATGCTCAGCCTGAGGATATCACAGTTGCCATTCCCTATGTAAAAAAGTTGCTCGAAGCAATGTGTATTCCGATTCTTGTATTGGACGGCTACGAGGCCGATGATATTATCGGAACAATCGCAAAAGCCGCCTCACGCGAAAATTTTGAGGTTTACATGATGACGCCCGACAAAGATTATGGGCAATTGGTGGAGCAGCATGTGAAGATATATAAGCCTGCTTCTTTTGGGAAAGGGCCGGAGGTATTAGGTGTTCAGGAAATTCTGGATCGCTGGCAAATCAAACGGATTGACCAGGTGGTTGATATTCTGGGGCTGATGGGTGACGCAGTTGACAATATACCGGGAATACCGGGTGTCGGCGAAAAAACGGCACAAAAATTGATTGAAGAATATGATACTATTGAGAATATCCTCGACCATGCCGATGAAATAAAAGGTAAGCTGGGCGAGAAAGTCCGGGAAAATAAAGACAAAGCGATACTGAGCAAGCAACTGGCGAGAATCGAGCTAAATGTCCCCGTTACATTTGATGCCGAAGACCTGACCGTATGTTCTCCTGACACTGACAAGATCGTTGCACTTTTCGATGAATTAGAGTTTAAAACTTTAAAAGTCAGGATATTAGGAAGCGGAACAACTGCCCCAATAGCAACTCCCAAACAAAAAACTTCAGAAGCGCAGGGTCAGCTGGACTTGTTTGGAGGCGGTGCGAAAGCCAGTACTTCTACGGCGGAAGAAGTTGTGCTCTCAGAAGATGGCACTGAACTTGACATCAGCTACTCGGGACCAAAAAGATCAATTGATAATACTTTTCATAGATATCATACTGTTGACACGGAGGAAACAATGAAGAGTCTGGCTCGCTTCCTGAGTTTACAGACCGCATTTTGTTTTGATACAGAAACGACTTCACTGGATACGCTGGACGCAGAATTGGTAGGATTGTCCTTTGCCTATCTCCCGGGAGAAGCATTTTATATTCCTGTTCCCTCAGATCAGGGAGTGGCTCAGCAGATCGTCAATATTTTCAAAGAAGTTTTTGAAAATGAAGCAATTGAGAAGATTGGACAAAACATCAAATACGATATTCTAGTCCTGAAAAATTATGATATTGATGTAAGAGGTAAGCTTACGGACACGATGTTGGCCCATTATCTGATAGAACCGGATAAACGTCATGGAATGGATTTGCTTTCTGAGCACTATCTCAACTATACACCAGTTTCTATTACCGAATTGATTGGTAAAAAGGGTACTAAGCAGGGTAATATGCGCGACGTGGCGATCCCCGAAATCACACAATATGCAGGAGAAGACGCCGACGTAACGCTACAGTTAAGCCATATATTGATCAAGGAACTGAGCGCCAAAAATGGCACTAAATTGTTCGAGACTGTTGAAATGCCGCTGGTTCAGGTACTTTCGGCGATGGAATATACCGGCGTCAAAATTGATATTAACGCGCTGGCTGAAATGTCCAGGGAATTGGAAAACGATATGCGCTTGACGGAAACGCAGATTTTCGAAACTGCAGGCATGAGTTTCAATATTAGTTCGCCAAAACAACTCGGTGAGGTGCTTTTTGAAAAAATGAAGCTAATCGACAAGCCGAAGAAAACCAAAACCGGCCAGTATGCAACCGGCGAAGATATACTTTCCGAGTTGGAAAATGAGCACGTTATCGCCAGGAAAATATTGGATTTCAGAGAATTGCAAAAATTGAAGTCAACGTACGTTGATGCCTTGCCGACGATGGTCAGTAGCCGGACAGGGAGAATTCATACTTCATATAATCAGGCAGTTGCAGCGACTGGCCGTTTGAGCTCAACCAATCCCAATCTTCAGAATATTCCAATCAGAACGCCAAGAGGACGGGAAATACGGAAAGCATTTATCCCTTCCAATGACGAATTCAGCATCATGTCTGCGGATTACTCGCAGATTGAATTGCGGATCATGGCGGCTGTGAGCGAAGATAAGAGTATGATCGAGGCGTTTAACCAGGGACGTGATATTCATGCAACCACGGCAAGTAAAGTTTTCAAGGTGCCATTGGAAGAAGTCAGCTCGGACATGCGCCGGAAAGCTAAAATGGTCAATTTTGGTATTATTTATGGTATATCGCCGTTCGGCCTTGCGCAGCGTCTGGCCATTCCACGTGGTGAAGCCTCGGAAATTATAAACTCCTATTTTGCAGAATTCCCTTCTGTAAAAAGCTACATGGATCGCGTGATCAATGAGGCTCGGGAACATTTATATGTCGAGACGATTTTGGGACGGCGGCGATACCTCGCCGATATCAATTCCAGAAATCAGACCAACCGGGGATATGCGGAACGAAATGCTATAAATGCGCCAATTCAGGGTTCAGCGGCGGATATGATCAAAGTGGCGATGATCAACATTCACGATTTCATGCAAGCTGAAAAATTAAAATCACGCATGATTCTTCAGGTTCACGATGAATTGGTTTTTGAGGCTCACAAAGATGAAATCCCGCTATTAAAGGAAAAAGTGGACGACCTCATGCGCAACGCAATACCGCTGGCCGTCAAAATGGAAACCGGAATCGGCATTGGAACGAACTGGCTGGAAGCACATTAAGTTTAACCTCTTGCACGATATCAAAAACTCAGTCTTCCCGGGCTGAGTTTTTTTGCTTTATAATTTAACAATTACTTTACAGTAATTTCTAAGACGCCCACCCAACATGAGAGTAATTTGCAACTCTTTAAATCCAACCAGACATAATAACGTTGATTTTCGATTTGAAAAACAAAACAGAACTTAACGAATTCCAAACTGCATTTTTCCTCAAAATATTGACTAACAGAAAATTAGTAACTAATTTACTACACCGGCCTTCGTCAATAATGGCCTGTATGCAAAAATGTATGGTAATACGTTGGTAGCGCGATTCTGTGTCCCAATGTTAAGTTTTTCTTAACCATTTCTCACCTCAAAGACTTCTGCCTATGACGAAATTCAAGCCCTGATTGCCTTAAACGAAACAGCATTCGTAAACTGCTGACATGACTATCTAAAAAATAGTTTACTACTCACTAACCTAAATTTTATGCTAAACTCTATATTATCCAGAAACTCATTTCTGAGTTATCTGCTATGTCCCGGGGTCCTCGTCTGTTCCTCCCTGATTCCCGCGCAAGTCAACGCGTTTCCAACTACGATTTCTGCTCCGTTTGAAAAGGCCATCTCCGGCAAAATAACTGATGAAAACGGAATGGGACTGCCAGGAGTAAGTGTGGTCGTGAAGGGAAGCACCATTGGTACTATATCCGATTCCGAAGGACGATATATCCTGAATATTCCTGACAACGCCAATGCTTTGATTTACTCATATGTTGGGTATATGCCAAAGGAATTGCCGGTTGGCAATTCACTCGTTATTGACGTCCAAATGATTGTTGACGTTCGGAATCTGAATGAGGTGGTCGTTACTGCCCTTGGTATTAAGCAGGAAACCAAGCGATTAGGGTATGCCGTGCAGGAATTGAAAGGAGGCGACCTTGATAAAGCGCGGGAAACCAACTTTGTAAGCGGTCTTGCCGGTAAAGTGGCAGGTGTGCAGGTCATGAGCAGCCCGAGCGGTATCGGCGGTTCTGCAAGAATCACAATCAGAGGAGATAAGTCTCTGGATATCAATAAGAATCAACCATTGTTTGTCATCGACGGGGTTCCAATCACGAACGAACTGACCGGTTCTAGTGGAAATTCGTATCAGGAAATCGATTATGGAAATGGTGCTGCACAGATTAATCCGGATGATGTAGAATCAATGACGGTTTTGAAAGGTGCCAACGCCGCAGCCCTATATGGTTCCCGGGCAGCAAACGGGGTAATCGTTATCACTACCAAATCGGGTAAAAACAGCAAAGGACTGGGCGTGAGTGTAAACGCGGGCCTGACTTTTGAAAACCCTCTGGTATTACCGAAATTTCAAAGAACATATGGTCAGGGAAACAATGGTTTATTCAGTTTTGTGGATGGTAACGGCGGTGGTGTCAGCGACGGTGTGGATGAAAGCTGGGGTCCTAAAATGGACGGCAGCCTGATTGCGCAACACGACTCGCCTACGTCTAACGGGTACAGAGGAGGAGATATCTCACTGATCGACGATGGCGGGCTGGGAACTGCGGCAGATATGGCTGCTCGTGGTACGATCACCCCTACTCCTTTTGTTCCGGGCAATAATCTGAAAGACTTTTACGAAACCGGAATCACTTCCAATACAAATGTTTCGGTAACCGGCGCAAACGAAAAAGGTGATTTCAGACTTTCTTATACACTTTTGGACCAAAAAGGTATTATCCCAAATACGGATCTCAAACGGAATACTTTTTCTCTAAACTCCGGGTATAACCTTTCGCCGAAATTAACGGTAAGGATGTCAGCCAATTATGTGAATTCAGCCAGCGATAACCGGCCCAATTTGACTTACGGAACCGAAAGTATTATCTACTTGCTACATTGCTGGATGGGTCAGCACGTGGATTTGAATAGCCTGAAAGACTACTGGATTCCAGGTATGGAAAACCGTCAGCAGTTTAACTTTAACTATAATTACCACGACAACCCTTACTTCAATTTGTACGAAAACACGAACAGCCAAAGTGCCAATCGTGTATATGGAAATATCGCGGTTAAGTATGCCTTTACAGACTGGCTTAGCTTGCAGGTAAGGGCCGGTACTGACTTCAATAATGATCTGAGAAAGAGACGTCGCGCATTCAGCACGCAGCGCTTTCCATTCGGAAGTTATCGCGAAGAGCGTGTTAAAAACAGCGAGTCTAACTTCGACTTTTTGTTGAGTGCTAACAAAGAATTTAACGAAAAGTATTCGTTCGGATTTAACCTTGGAGGAAACCGTCAGATCAGCAAGATGAACAATCTTTCGGTAACAGCACCTCAGCTTTTGATTCCGGGTATATACAGCTTTAATAACACCAAGGTTGCGTTGGTTAGCTCTATATATGACGGTAATAAAGTGATTAACAGCTTATACGGTTCAGCGCAGTTTGGTTTTAACAACTACTTGTTCCTGGACGTAACAGCCAGAAATGACTGGTCGTCGGCATTGACTTTGCCTGCGGCAGTTGATACCCTCGGCAATACTGTTAATTCTTACTTCTACCCTTCTGTGTCGTTGAGCGGTATTGTCTCGGATATGATCAAATTCCCGGAATGGGTTTCGTTTGGAAAGGTTCGTACCAGTTTGGCGCAGGTTGGTAATGACACCGATCCATACCGCTTTACAGCAGGATATGGCCGCTCTGACCCTTGGGGCGACTATCCGGTTTATACCTCGTCCAACTCTCTGGTTAACTACAATTTGAAACCAGAAATCAGTACATCCTTTGAAATTGGTACGGAATGGCGTTTTTTCAAAAGCCGTGCAGGAGTTGACTTTACGTTTTACAATATCAATACCCGCAATCAGATCCTGCCTTCTGTGCCTGTTTCCATTACATCCGGATATTCCAACCGTATCGTGAATGCAGGAGAAATCAGGAACTATGGGTTTGAGGTGATGTTGAATGGAACACCAGTTCAGGTGGGAGATTTTAAATGGGATATTAATATCAACTGGTCAAGGAATCGCAGTAAAGTGATCGAGTTTGATGGTGATGTTCAAAATTACCAGATGGTGAGCCGTCATGGGGTTTCTATCCAGGCGCGTGTGGGAGAAAGAATGGGCGATATGTATGCGATCGGCTTGAAAAAAGTGGATGACGAAAGCAGCCAATACTACGGTAAGCAGATTTTCAATGACAACGGTCGTTTTGTCGGAACGAGCGATCTGATCAAGGTTGGGAATTACAACGCCGACTGGATGGCTGGAATTCGCAATACTTTCACTTACAAAAATATCAGTCTGAGCGGGTTACTTGACATTCGTCACGGTGGGCAGGTTTTCTCTGAAACATTTGTAGTTGGTTTGGAAGCTGGTCAGTTAATTGAGACAATGGAAGGCCGTGCTAACGGATATGACCTTAGTGTTCAGGGAAATGGTGTGATTGGCGACGGAGTTATTCAGAATGCCGACGGAAGCTATCGCGTGAACGATGTGAAATTGACTGCTCGAGAATATCACCAGTCGAGAACCGGAAACAGGGATATTCCTCAGGGCGGGATTTTCAATGCATCGTACGCAAAACTGCGCGAGGTTCGTCTTGGATATGCCGTTCCAGCCAAATTCCTGAACAAAGCGCGGATCAAAGGTCTGAACGTTTCAATAGTTGGCCGGAACCTTGCCGTTTGGAGCAAAGTGCCGCATATTGATCCCGAAACGTCTTCATTAAGTGGTGGGACCATCATTCCGGGTATTGAGTCTGTGGGGATGCCTACGACGCGTAGCTGGGGTTTCAATGTTGGTTTTAACTTCTAATCTCAAACCGAAAATTGTATGAAAAAGATAAAATTATATATCGCACTTTTAACGGCTGGTCTGTTCTTCCTGCCCGCCTGTACGGACGATTATGTTGAGAAAAATACGGATCCCAATGCGATCACAGATGTAACGGCAGACCTTTTGCTTCCGGGGATTATCCGGACGTCGGTCAATGAAATGGTGGGTCAAAGTTGGGGAATTGGCAATATCGTGATTCAGCATACAGCCAAAATCCAGTTTGTTTCGGAAGACAGATATACCTGGGGCGATCGCGATGGACTTTGGGAAAATATGTACGGCAATATGCGTAACGTGAGGCTGCTCCTGCAACTGAGCGAACAAAATAACGCCAATAATTACAAAGGTGTCACTTTGATTTTGCGCGCATGGATGTATTCGCTACTGACTGACGCATATGGCGATATCCCATATTCTGAGGCTACCGACGGGGTGACTGGTATTTTACAACCCAAATATGACACGCAGGAAACGGTATATAATGGCATTCTTGCCGACCTGAAAACTGCTAATGAAATATTAGGTTCAGGCGAAACCGTGGTTGGTGATTTGATCTATGGGGGTGATGTATCTAAATGGAAAAAACTGGCCAACTCTTTAAGAATCAGATACCTGATGCGTATATCGGACAGAAAAGACGTGAAGGCAGAGATTCAGGCCATCCTGGATAACCCGACAGCGACTCCGATTTTCACCGGGAATGCAGATAATGCTACGCTGACTTATCTGACTTCGGCGCCGAACCAGTTTCCGTTATACACCTCACGGTCAGGCTCTTTTGATGAGTTCCGACTGAGTAAAAATCTGGGTGACAAGCTCACTGCCTTCAACGACCCGAGAATCGCCACGTTCGCACAGCCCACCGACGCCTCCGCGGCTGCCGGAAAGCCGGCTTACATTGGTGTTCCCAATGGATTGAACGAAGTGGACGCCCTTGCTTATAACGGTGGGCCGAACAATGTCTCTCGCGTGGGTTCACTCTTTTTCAAAGGTTCGATCACGGAAAGAGGTTTGGATGTAGCAAAGGGCTATATCATGGGATATCCCGAACTTCAATTTATCCTTGCAGAAGCGACCAAAAAGAATCTGATCACCGGCGAAACCGCGAAAGATTATTACGAAAATGGAGTGAAAGGAGCATTTGAATATGTGGATGTTCCGATGCCAGCCGACTATCTTTCTCGCACTGATATCATGTACAACGAGGCCAATGCTTTGACATTGATCGGGACACAGAAATGGATATCCCTATTCTTCACGGGCCTTGAAGCGTGGTTTGACTGGAGACGAACCAATATCCCGTCGGTAGTTCCGGGTGCGGATAATGTAAACAACGATAAAGTTCCGGTTCGGTTTGCATATCCAAGAAGCGAGCAGACGCTCAATCCGGGCAGCTTAAATGAGGCTGTGACACGTCAGGGAGCTGATAACTACAATACAAAGGTTTGGTGGGATGTGAATTAAGGATAAAAACCTTAGAAATTGTAAATAAGAAGCACATCATTTTACCGAAAACGGCGGGGAGTCATCGATTCCCCGCCGTTTCTTTTTAAATGCTATTTTAATCTGTTCGGTCATATATATCAGCAGAGACCTACCGGAACGCGATATTGTACTATACTGGTATCCGCTAAATTAAAATACAATTAAAAACAAGAATTTGATTTGGCAATATCTAAAAGAAACAGTACTATTTGTAAAGTTATACTACACAATACAAAGTAGTATCCAATCGACTACTTTCAACAACTATATTTGGCCAAAGGAGTAACTAGTGAAATATCAGCTACATACATAGGAAATTCAAAGATTCATCACTACTCCTCCACTACACACCTATTTATTCATAATTGCTTAATATTTCAGTAATACTAAACAAATACTTTTACCATGTTCATTACCCACTATTGAACTTTTAGAAGAAGGCAATTTGATCAACCCGAGTTTAAAATTTAATCCAAACCTAGTCCAAAGTGTATGAAACGACGTTTACCCTGCAGGCAATCCCTGCGTCTTCACCACCTGCTCATGACCATTTCGCTAATGGTCGGTGCCCTTTGTTCCATTCCCGTCCTTGCACAGGAGCGAACAGTTGAAGGTACCATTACGTCCCAGGCTGACAATCAGCCTCTTCCCGGCATTTCGGTTGTTGTGAAAGGAACAACGAAAGGCACAAATTCAGATGCCAACGGAAAATTCAGCATTGGTATTCCCAACGACGGCGTGACATTGATCTTTTCTGCAATCGGTTTTACGACTCAGGAGGTACACACGGGCAACAAATCCCGGCTGGATATTAGTATGGTAACCGACACCCGCGAACTGAACGAGGTGGTCGTTACTGCCTTGGGTATCAAAAAAGAGGTTAAAAAAATTGGTTATGCCGTTCAGGAAATTAAAGGCGAAGACCTGACGATGGCAAGAGACCAAAATCCGGTTACTGGTTTGACTGGTAAAATCGCCGGTTTATCGGTGGGACCTTCTTCCGAAATGTTGAGAAAGCCAACCGTGATCCTTCGAGGTAATGAAATCAACCTATATGTAGTTGATGGTGTGCCTATTAGCTCCGACACATGGAACATCAGTCCCGATGATATCGAAACTTACACAGTATTGAAAGGACCAACCGCCGCAGCTCTCTACGGAAGCAGAGCGCAGTATGGCGCGATTCTGATCACGACCAAAAAAGGCGGAAAGAAAAAAGGCTGGACAGTAGAACTGAATTCAACCAACGCGATGGACAAAGGCTTCTTGGCATTTCCGAGAACGCAGGATGAATATGGTGGCGGTGAAAACCAGCTATATGCTTTTGGCGATGGTAAAGGTGGCGGTTTGAACGACAACGACTATGACGTATGGGGTCCAAAGTTCAGAGGGCAATTAATTCCTCAATATGATGGTAAATATGACCCGAACACAGAGTATTCGACCACTTTTCCCGGCGGATATGTTTACAAGGGGCATATCGAGCCCACGCCATATGTGGCACGCGGAAAGAACAACCTTAAAAGATTTTTGAAACCAGGTTTTCAAAGCACCAACAATATTTCGTTGAGCACCACTGGCGACAATTACAATTTGCGTTTCTCGGTTTCGCACTCGCATCAGGAAAGTATCATCCCGAACAATAAGCTGAATATTACCAATTTTAACTTATATGGATCTTTCAGCCCTACGACACGTTTGAAAATCGATGCGAATCTGAACTTCAACCGTCAATATTCGCCCAATTTCCCTGATGTAGATTATGGCCCGAACAGTTTGCTATATAACGTGGCGATCTGGACCGGTGCTGACTGGGACGTGGACGCGCCGGATATCAAAGGAATCTGGAAAGACGGTCAAGTAGGAACTCAATCCGTTTTTGCGGAATACCAGCGTTACCACAACCCATGGTTTCAGGTGAATGAGTGGAAACGTGGCCATTACAAAACGGATGTGTTTGGCTATGTGTCAGGAAATTACAAGATCAATGACAACCTGAATGTCAATGCGCGTACGCAAATCACTACTTACAACCTGCTTCGTACCGAGAAAATGCCCTACTCTGCTCACCCATATGGCCGCGAGCAAAACAAAGGTGATTACCGCGAAGACCGCCGCGATTTGTTTGAAAACAATAGTGACGTTCAGTTGAATTATAATTACAATGCAGGCTCGTTCATCAATTTGTCTGGTTTTGTAGGCGGAAATGCAAGGCTGTTTACTTATAACTCTTCCTTTACTTCTACTGATTACCTGAGTGTTCCGGGTGTATATGCTTTCAGTAACTCATTGAACCCGGTACAAGCCAGCAGTTTCAACTCCGCGATGCGGGTATATAGCGCGTATGCGTCTTTGGATGCCTCGTTTGGAAAGTACGCAACTTTGGCGCTGACTGGCCGTGTGGACAAATCGTCTGCTTTGCCGAATGACCACAACAAATATCTGTATCCAAGTGTATCCCTTGCTTCCGTATTAACGGATTATCTGAAAATCCCTGAGTTCATTTCCTTCATGAAAGTGCGTGGTTCATTCGCAGCAATTCACGGCGATGCGACTAACACGCAAGTTGGTGTAGCCCCTTTCAACTCGATCACGGCTTTTGGTGCCAACCCTTCCGGAACATCGCTATTCGATTACCCGCTTGACTATGGAAACAATTATTATTCTCCATATGGCGGTCCGGATTACTCTTTGTCTTCGGTGTATTCTACTGCGAAACCATACAACAACCAGACCGCAGCATATTACACGAGCAACGTCTACGACCCCGATATCAAGACTTTCAACCGTGTAAATTATGAAGCTGGTATTGATTTCAAATTCCTGCAAAACAGACTGGGGTTGAGCCTAAACGGATTTGAGTATATCGACGGTCCGAAAATTCTTCAAAACCCGATATCAACTGCAACTGGATACAGCTACTATTATCTGAATGCGTTGAAAACAAAGAAAACAGGATATGAGATATCTCTGAGCGGTACTCCGATTCAAAAAGGCGGATTTACCTGGGATATGCTGGTCAATGTAAGCTCATTTAAAGAAACATATCTGGAACTCCCTGAGGGACAAACAACTTACGCTACTTATTACCACAAAGGAGACCGTGTAGACAAGTTCTACGGCTCTGATTTTGCAAGAACGACTGACGGCGAAATCATTTACAGAAACAACGGTACTCCGACTGCCAATCCGGTTCCTCAGTTTTTGGGATATCTGAACGCGAAGTATGCCTGGAGTATATATAACAAAGTGAATTTCAAGGGAATCACGCTTGGTTTTCAGTTTGACGGACGTGTTGGCGGGGTAACCTCGGATTATATGCACAATAAAACCATGCGTGGTGGCCGTAACCTGGAAACTGCTACCGGCGACCTGGGTGTAGCCCGCGATCTGGATGATCAACACGCCGGTGATCCAAACTATAAGGGAAGCTATATTGGAAAAGGTGTGGTTTTGGGGCCAGGCCAGGCGATCAACTTTGATTCCAATACCGGCGCAATCCTGAATTACAGTGAGTTGAGCTTCTCTCCAAACACTTATGCCCAGAACGTTCAAACATGGGTGAGTAGCTACTATGACGTTGCAGAATCCAACCTTATGAGCAAAACTTACGCCAAGCTTCGCGAAGTAACATTAGGTTACACGATTCCGGCCAAAGTCCTTGCGAATACTTTTATCAAGAAAATAAGTGTTTCCGTTGTGGGTCGTAACCTGATCTATTTCTACAAGGAAAAACGATTCAAGGATGTAGATCTTGACCAATATAATTACTCGTTAACGGGCACCGGCCTTCAGTCCCCGACTACCCGCAGATATGGTGTAAACGTTAATCTGGTATTCTAATCCGATCAAAATTAAAAGATGAAAAAGCTAATATATCCACGCATTTTACTGCTAATGGCCACTTTGGTGATGGTCAGCTGCGAAGGTAATTTCGACGAACTGAATCAGAATTCAGTTAAACCAACATCTGTTCCGCCGTCGCTATTGTTCAACGGTATCCTCAACGATATCTATGATGCACCCGCTGGCGACAAAGAGAAATGGTCGCAGTACTTTCTTCAAAACTATAATTACTATGGCACGAACGAGTATAATTTCGGCTCTTTGGATGACTACTACAACACGTTGAAAAACGTAGTCAAAATGGAAGAGGAAGCCTCGAAAATATATACGGCCGACATCAACCCATATGAAGCACTCGGCAAGTTCTTCCGGGCATATTTATTTACAAAAATGAGTTTGCAAGCCGGTGATATTCCGATGACGGAGGCGCTGAAAGGCACGGATAACCTGAATCCGGTTTATGATTCCCAAAAAGCAGTATTTATACAGTCCCTTCGCTGGCTTGACGAGTCCAACACAGAGTTGGCACAGCTGATCGCGGCACTTGACAATTCACTTGGAGGTGATATCTACTTTGCAAACGATCTGAAAAAGTGGCAAAAAACGGTAAATACCTTTCGTTTGAGATTACTTATTCATTTGAGTAAAAAAGCGGATGATACCGATTTGAATGTGAAGAGCCAGTTTGCTGCGATCTTGAACAATCCGGCCCAATACCCTCTTATGGCCGGAAGCGAAGATAATTTGCAGTATACTTATCTTACCCCAAACAACTTCTATCCTGAGAACCCTGGCTCATTTGGTTTCGATGCCTTGCGCGAAAATTGTTCGGCAACCTATGTGGGACTGTTGACCAGGTTGAAAGACCCACGTGTTTTTGCAACCACCGAGCCAGCTACTGCGAGGGTTTCAGCAGGTATGAGTCCAACGAGCTTCGATGCATTTATTGGCGCAGATCCAGGTGAAGATCTGGGTAGTATGTATGTAAAAGCCAATGCAGGCGAGTACTCGTTGATCGGGCGTAAAAGATACTATTCGACTTATACCGGCGAGCCAAGTATTCAAATCGGATACCCTGAAATGTGTTTCAATATTGCCGAAGCCATCAACCGCGGCTGGGTGGCTTCCGGCCCCGCCGGATCCGCTGCCGATTACTATAAAGCGGGTATCCTGGCTTCATGGGCATCCTATTCCATCCCTGCATCAGGCACATATACAGCCAGTTTCCTGAAATCAGGTAGTCCCGGATCGACTGCTGTTTACAATACTTATCCCATCACGACCAACTTCGACAGCTACTATGCTCAAGCGAATGTTCAGTACCCGGGTAATACGGCAGCTGGTCTAAAGGTGATTCTGGAACAAAGGTATCTGGCCTTGTTCAGACATTCAGGTTTGGAATCGTATTACACTTATCGTCGTACCGGCGTCCCAACTTTCACTACTGGCCCAGGTACCGGAAACGGGGAAAGAATTGCGTTGAGATTCAAGTATAACGAAAACGAACGGAGCGCCAATACTGCAAATTATAACGCCGCGCTTTCTGCACAATACGCTGGCAATGACGACATAAACGGTGTGATGTGGATTATTAAATAGTCGAGCTGAAATATCGAAGAAAATAGATATCGTTCTCTTTCAGTTAATTACGGGAACTAAAGGTCAATAGCTAAACGCTAACAGCTCAAATCTTTCCCCTCAAAAGGTGGCTCGTTTATTCGGGTCACCTTTTGTTTTGTTACCAGTTGATCAAATATTTAAACGCCAGTCATTTAAATACCTTCATGTTTTAGATTAAATGATAATTAATCGCAATATTATCACAATTTTTTTTCCGTAATTAGCTTTTTAATTGTAAACAATACACTTATTATTAAGATGCATCCATTGTTCAACAGAATCTCCTTGCTCCTCTTGTCGTGTCCGCTGGCAGTCATGGCCCAGGAAGGGAGTAAAAACTATTCCCAACTCGAATTAAAAGACCTTTCCTCTTTCGAAAAAACAGCTGCCAACTGGTCCGTTCAAGGTGACGTGTCCATGACTCCGGTTGCAGGTTCGAAAGCAAAATTGACCTCAGGAAGCGGTGTGATCGTTGGAAACGCCGGCGACAAGCTTGTCACCAAACTGAAAGCAACTGATCTCCGGCTGGCACTGGAATTCATGGTATCGCCTGGTGCAGAAGGCAATATCATTCTGCCGGGCGGATCGAAGCTTCATATCTCCGACAGCTATAATCAGCCTCAGATCAATGCCAACACGTCTGGATATTTGGAGCTATTCCCGATCCAGAACGCCGCAAAAGCTCCGGGCCTTTGGCAAACTCTGGAATTGGCATATGATGGAAAAGTGGAAAACAAAGCCAATACAGGTCGTTTGAACTGGCTCTCCTTAAACAAAGTGATCGTGCTGGAAACAGTATATATTCCTTTAAAAAGTCAGCCTGCTGGCGGCGAGTCCATTGCTTTTGAAATCACAAAAGGATCAATTGCTTTCAAAAACATTGGATATCAGCTACTTGCAAGCGAAAAACCACTTCAGATCAGTGATTTGAAATACAAAGTTTACAGTGATCAGTGGGATGCAAAGGAATATTCAACACTTGATCACGAAGGCGTCTCCCCTGTTTTGACCCAGGAAGTAAACAAAGGCATGCGCCAGTTTCACCTTGTATATGAAGGCACGATGAACGTGGACGAAGCAGGTGACTATCTCTTTACAAGTATATACTCAGGACCGGTTTTAACCCTGGATATCGACGGTAAAGGCGTGTTGAATACCGGAGAAAGTAGTTCGCAGGAATCGCACTCGGCTATGGCCACTTTATCAAAAGGTAAACATACGTTCAAAATTCATTATTCCCGTTTTCCATGGAGACAACCGGCATTGGGGCTTCGTGTCGAAAAAGCCGGAATCAGAACGTACGACTTGCATACGCTTTCTTCATTGCCAACTCCCGAGCCGAAGCCTACCATTCTTGCCTCGCCCGACAAAAAGCCGGATATGATTCGTTCATTTATTTTGCTGGATGGAGAGAAATACAAAAGAACACATTGTATATCTGTTGGCAGTCCAAATGGCTGGAGTTATACGATGGATCTGAACCGTGGTGCATTGCTACAGGCTTGGAGAGGACAATTTGCAGACGTAACTGAAATGTGGTACGAGCGCGGCGAACCTCAATTGTTATTCCCCGCTGGTTTAACCATACCGGTTTCCGGGAAAAGCTCGATAGCTCAACTAAGTTCTCAGCAAACAGCATGGCCAGATTCTGCCAATGTCAATTATTTAGGTTATAAGATTGATAGCCAGGGATATCCGGGATACTCCTTCGGGATTGGTTCAGGAAAGGTAACGGATCATCTCGTTTCTGGCAACGATGGCATCACCAGAACTTTCAATACAGAAGGAAATGTAGGGTCAGATGTATATGCACTTGCAGCAAGCGGCAAGAATATCTCAGAGGTTTCCGCAGGATTGTACCGGGTCGACAATCGGTATTACGTTCAGGTCGACAAGAAGACGAAGATCATATTGAGAAATGGTGGCGAGGGTCAGGAGCTGATTCTGCCAGTTGCAAACAGCACAAGCTATAAGATGTTCTGGTAGAGCATTTTCTGTCTTATTTTTCTCTATGTCCAAATGAATAATTAAATGAAAAATATACTAGTTACCACTTTTTTTTCTCTTGTGTCAGTGGCCGTTATGGCACAGACCAAAACCAAGTCAGAAGACGACTATTACCGGATTATCACTATTCCGGTTCCCGAAAACGTAAAGCTTGAAATAGGCGGCTTGGCCGTTTTACCAGATGGTCGCGTGGCCGCATCAACGCGTCGTGGGGAAGTCTGGATGATTGGAAATCCCTATCTGAAAGGAGACGGAAAGCCATCCTTCTCGCGGTTTGCTTCAGGTTTGCACGAACCATTAGGGTTACTTTATCGAGGTAAAGACTTTTTGATTTCTCAACGTGGGGAAGTTACCCGTTTGGAAGATACTGATAATGATGGCGTTGCGGATGTATATGATTCTTTTGCCCGTTGGCCTCTTTCCGGAAATTACCACCAATATTCATATGGCCCGGTAAAAATGCCAAATGGTGAAATGCTGGTCACCCTCAATCTGGACTGGATCGGTAAAGGTGCCAGCCAGTCGAAATGGAGAGGCTGGATGTTGAAATTAGGCGAGGATGGCAAGCTCACCCCATATGCTACCGGTCTTCGATCTCCATCCGGATTCGGATCCTATCAAGGCGATATTTTCTACACGGAAAACCAGGGCGACTGGGTAGGTTCGGGAAGAATGACAAATCTTGAAAAAGGAGATTTTGCAGGAAACCCAGCGGGATTGCGCTGGAGCGGCGAAGAGGGCTCTCCGGTTAAACTAAAACCACAGGATATTCCAGATACAGGCGAGCCGATTTATGATGTCTCTAAAAGAGTTCCAGGTATCAAACCACCAGCCATATGGTTCCCGCATACGATTCTGGGTATTTCCACATCGGATTTTAAAGAAGATGTTACAAAAGGCTCATTCGGACCTTTTGAAGGACAAATGTTTGTTGGTGATCAAGGCCATAGTATCATCACCCGTGTTGATATGGAAAAGGTGAATGGCGTATGGCAGGGAGCCGTTTTTGCCTTCCGTGAGGGATTTATGTCAGGGATATTGAGACTGGAATGGGGATTAGACGGATCGTTATTCGTGGGACAAACGAGCCGCGGCTGGTCCGCAACGGGTAAGGAGGAATTCGGTCTTCAACGTCTTGTATGGACTGGAAAAACGCCATTTGAAATGAAGAATATCAGATCAACTCCGGATGGTTTTGATATTACTTTTACCAGCCCAATTGATAAGAAAACCGCTGCCGATGGTGCTTCTTACAAACTGAATAGCTTCACGTACAAGTACCACCATACATATGGAAGCCCAATCGTAAATACTGCCGAAGTTCCTTTAAAAGGTATTATCGTATCGGAAGACGGGTTAAAAGTCAGGCTGGTTGTAGATCCCGCAGCATTGAAAAAAGGATATATCCATGAAATCAAGGCAGAAGGTGTAAAGTCTGTTACCGGAGAGTCAATTGTTCACCCAACTGGCTACTATACCCTGAACGAGATTGCAAAAGGCGCATTATCTAACAGTGGTCAATTTACTACAACTGTTAAAAATGAGCCCGCAGATCATAGCGCGCATGCGTCCATGTCCGGATCGACGCCGGCGTCTACTGCCCCATCTGCGAAAAGAGTAACGGATATGCCTGCAAGCTGGACGAATGGCCCTGATCAGGTGATTACGATCGGAACGGTCCCAGGATTGAAATTTGACATTTCGGAAATACAGGTTAAAGCCGGGAGCAAAATCAAAGTTGTTTTCAATAACAATGATGATATGCTTCATAATCTGGTCATTACAAAACCAGGTCAGGCTAATGCTGTTGGTGAAGCAGGGTTGAATTTGGGTCTGAAAGGCTCAGAAATGAACTACGTTCCCAAGAATGATAATGTGCTGTTCCATACCAATATTGTTGAACCTGAGAAAAGCGAGTCAATATACTTCATTGCGCCTTCTCAGGCAGGTACATACCAGTTTGTATGTACTTTCCCCGGTCACTACACGCTTATGCAAGGTAAGCTGAAAGTTATTAAATGATAATCCCCAACAGGCTGCTGCGATTCACAGCAGCCTGTTTCTTCTCCTCCCGTTTCCGCTTAATAGTGCTGTTTAATTAAGGAGAATACGTTTGTACTCAACTTTCGATATGAAAATTAGAAGATAAAATTACACGCTAACAATACACACAAATTGAATCGCTCTTCCCATCATATTGAATCTACTGAAAACCAAGGTGATCTGTGGAAAAAATTCAAATCCGGCGACTCAGCCAGTTTGGGGCAACTCGCCCAGCTTCACTACAGGGCTCTGTATAACTACGGAACAAAATTCTCATCCGATCCTGATCTCATCCGCGACTGCCTTCAGGAAATGTATCTCGAACTTTGGGAACGGCGGGCTTTTCTCTCCGAAACTGCGTTTGTGAAGTCGTATCTTTTCAAGGCTCTGCGGCATAAGATTATAAAAGAAAGTGTTCGTTTAAAACGAATTACACATGTAACCGAAGCCGAATTCAACCATGAAGAGGCCGCTTTTCCGATTGAATCGGTCATCATTGAAGACGAAGAGCTTAATCACCAGAAAAGCAAAATCAAACATATTATCTCCAGCCTTTCCAAACGTCAACAGGAGATTGTCTACTTAAGATTTTACCAAAACCTCGAATATGACGATATAGCGCATATTATGGGCCTCGGCAGACAAAGTATCGCAAATCTGATTTATCGAGCGTTAAAGGAAATAAAAGACTGTTGGCACGCGGTGGAGTATATGGTTTTGTTGGTTATTTCTGGCTTGATATAGTTTCCAGGCAATACAAGTTCTATTACCCTCTAATTCGGGCCTGCTAATGGGAATATATAACTATCGGAATTCGGGATGAGACCATGCCACCACTTCGTGGTTAAGTTTTTTTGCTCAGCCTATTTTGCTGTAATAGTTTCAGTCCCTCAGACTTTCTAAGATTGCGTCGTAGCTTTTTTCATCTTTGAGCCATTTACCTCTAATAATGTGAGTTCTTGAGACTATCGATAACCACGGAGAGGTGATATTATTATAGAAAGATTATTTTCTGCACTACTATAACCCTGAGAGGGTTAGAAATGCTGGACAATTACTAGCAAGCAATCTCAAAAATTAATCGCTCATCTCGCATTCAGCTGGATATAAAGAAAAACGGCGCCTCTTTCGAAGCGCCGTTCATTCCAAAATATTGTTAGTTAAAACTATTTACTTTTCACAAATCTGAGGTTAACTTCCTCTCCATCAACCAATACCTTCACAAAATAGTGCCCATCTGCAAAGCTGGAAATATTCAGGTTGACTTTATTTCTGCCTGATTTCACTGCTGAATTGACAGACTGTAGTTTTTTGCCCGAAGTGTTGTAAGTTTCGATCGTGCATTTTCCAGCTGCTCTGGATGTAAATTCAATGTTCACAAAATCTCTTGCAGGATTGGGAGATACTAATGATGCCAAAATCTGATCATAACGAACGGCAACGATATTACTTTTTTCCGAAGAACCGTCTTTGTCAATCATTTTCAGTTGGTAGTAGTTAAAGCCAAGTGCCGGATTTTCATCCAGAATTGAATACTTGCCTATTCTGCTATCTGTTAAAGCCACTTTTCTGATAACCTGAGGTGTTTTGGCGTTACCATCATATCTGATCACCTCAAATCCTGCTCCGTCTTTTTCATCAACTACATTCCAGGAAAGTTCGATACCTTTCTCCATAGAAACGCCTTTAAAACCAGTGATATAGATCGGAAGCGCACTTCCAACGATTGTGAAAGCCATCGTGCTGGTTGTGGACTTACAAGCCCCACCCTGAATTTCAAGGTTATATTCCCCATCCGGAAGCTCATCGAAGGTAATCGCAGGGCGGTCATTTACCAGGCTTACCCGATTTTGACGTAATACATTCGCTCCGCTCTTCACCTTCCAATCAATTGACGGTACGTCCTGACCGAAGAAATTAAAGGTCAGGCCCTTTGAAGTCGGGTCATATATTCCCATCAAATTAGGCCCCACGGTGCAAGCTGGTCTTGTATCGGTTACCGCAATCGTAAATGCCTGAGAGCTAACAGACGAAGTACAGCTGCCACCTTCGATTTCCAATGTATAATTTCCGTTTGACAAGCTATTGAAGGTCAACGCCGCAGTATTTGAAGAAGTAGCGGCGGTTCCATTGGCGACTACGTTGCTTCCGCTCTTAATTCTCCATATAAGGCTGGTGATATTGGTACCGGCATAGGTAACCGACGCGCTGCTGGCAGTAATGCTTGTAATAGATGAAATCGTTGGCCCACCTGTGCAAGGTCCGGAAGTAATTGTGAATGCAGCGGAGGTAACAGTAGAAGTACAAGATCCGCCTTCAATTTCGAAAGTATAACTTCCAGCCGCTAGTGACGTAAAGGTAATGTTCACTAAAGCACTACTCAACTGACCTGTATTACCTGATCTGACAACATCCCCGCCTGATTTTACCCGCCAGTCAATCGTATTGACACCATCTCCATCAAACTGGAATCGCAATCCTGTCTGGCTCACGTTGCTAACCGTACCCAATGTCGGCCCTCTTCCACATGCACCGCCCGTTACCGTAAAGGTTGTTGATGAAACTGACGAAGTGCAATTTCCACCCTCGATTTCTAATGTGTAATTACCGTTTGTAAGAGCCGCATAAGTGATATCGACGTTCGTACCGCTCAAAGTACCGGTCGTTGCAGACCGCACCTCAGAACCATTTGATTTTATTCTCCATTTGATCGTTGTTACGCCGGTTCCGGTATATGCAAATCGCAGGCCAGTTGGAGTAACGCTGCTAACCGCGCCGACAGTTGGTCCTGCGGCACAACCATTGCCAGGTATTGTGAAAGAAGTGGAAGAGACCGAAGAGGTACAGTTTCCACCTTCGATTTCGAGCGTATAAGTCCCGCTGGCAAGGGATGCATAAGTTATATCCACCGGAGAACTGCTGATGGTGCCGGTTGTGGCAGATCTCACTTCGGTCCCAGCTGATTTTATTCTCCATTTGATCGTCGACACACCACTACCAGTAAATGCAAAACGAAGGCCTGTGGTGCTGACATTGCTTACGCTTCCAACGGTTGGTCCTGATGTACAGTTGTTGGAGCCGACTGGTGTCGCAACTTTGGGAGGATCTGCCCAAAAACAACTTTGAAATTCTAGCTGGTTCAGCGTAAAACCAAGGTTAGGGTTCAGATAGCTGCCATTTTCGTTGTTGAGGATACTTCCGATAAGCCCCATTGAAAGCTGGCTGTAATTCCTGTCGTTGCCCTCGCGATGGAAATTAACCCTCAGCAATCCATCCACAATCAGTGCATAATTGAAAGTTTTTACTCCATCTCCCCCAATATATGTCCCCAACAAAACATCATTTCCAATTAACTTATTGTTACAGGGAATGCCACCGTCTACCGCCGGCTGGAGATAATTGTTACCCATCGTAGTCGGATCTATCGTGTTTACGCAGCCATTTACAATTGCATTTCCTTCAGTATTATTCGGAAAACGATTGGTATCCAGGTGCACAAGAATGGCGATGTTATCAAAAGCCTTATTAATCCTCGTCGGATCGCTGTTCCCGTTCCACCTGATATAAATCCTGTTGTCCTGGATGATCGTATAAACCGCCTGCCCATTGAAATTCCCAAGAAACTCGTCATGAGTCCAGGTTACACCTCCACACGTTACTTGCGTTGCTACTGGTGCGTTGAGAGCGTCGTCAGCTTTAGCCGCCATCAATCCTACTACAACTGCACTACAATAAGCTAACTTTTGTAAAAATCTCAACATCTCGTTAGTCTGTTAGTTAATAATTAAATTTTGATTTCAGCAGCCAGAACAGCCTTTTAAACTCACAACAATTTTATCACGACCTGACGTAGCCGATAGTAAAAAAGAAAGGAAATGTCAGGAAGGAAGTTGTGGAGTGACATTAAAAAATACTATTTACTGGTTTGCTGATGATTGATGAAAAATTTCCTGGTAAATATAGACACAATTTTAATGCACCTATAACTTATTCTACATTTTTATCAAAGCACCGTTGATAATTAGTGTATTTCATAGTCTACAGTAAAATGGCGCTATGTACCGATCCATTGAGCAACAAACAGATAGCCAACTTAAAAAACGCTCATATAGCGCATATTGGGGATATTTTCATACAAAAAATATCAATATTCATATTATCAAATACTTCGGGAACACTAGAAACAGTAATATTTAAAAAAAATATTATATTTTTTGGTTATGTGAGCCATTGGAACCGACATACATATCAGAGTTATCAAAATCCCGATTTCTAAAAGGGATATCAAAATTGTAGAACTTTGTATGGCCCATAACGACCCGCATTCAGACGAATACCAGCATTTTGGCTTCCATGAATTTGCCGCAGACGCCTTTTTTCGCGATTGGGTTCTAAACCCGGACAGCAAAAATGCAATTTTCTGGGAAAACTGGATACGCGAAAATCCATCTAAAAGTGACCTGATAAAACAAGCAAAAGCGTTGGTCCTGGCCTTTGTAGCGGAACACGATCGTTTAGCTGTCGAACCGAACTATGACCAGGAAATCGAGAAAATTGTTCTATTGGCGGAGCAAAGTAAAGTGCGCAAAAGCGCCCGGCGGGGCTTCAAATATCTCCCATTCATCTACAAATTTGCTGCCGCTATTGTTCTCGTTTGCGGCATTTGCTGGACACTTGTCCTGAATGACGGACAACATAAGCATTCATCCAAAGAGGATGCGTCTTATTATTCAGAAATAGTCTCAAAAACCAATACTTCGGAGAAAGAGATGACGGTTCTGCTAAGTGACGGGACCATCGCCATCCTTAAAAAGGGCAGTACTATATCCTATCCACGGCGATTCAACGGGCATAATCGAGCCGTAAGCCTGTCAGGTGAAGCGTTTTTCGATGTGGCCAAAAATAAAGCAAAACCATTTTTGGTATATACCCCGGCTACGGTGGTGCGGGTATTAGGTACAAGTTTCAGGGTACGAGCCTTCGAAAAAGATGATAATAATACTGTGCTCGTAAAAACCGGAAAGGTGTCTGTCTATCCAAAAGAGGACTATGATGAAGAACGCGTTGATCAACGTGGTGGAGTGGTGCTTACTCCCAACCAGCAGGTCGTTTTCAAAACAAAAGAAAAACGACTGGAGAAAGGAAAAATCATTAACCCTCTGTTACTGAATGAATATCAGGAAAATCCGGAGGTTATATTCGATGATATGGCAGTTCCCGAAGTCTTTCGGTCGATGGAAAATCAGTATGGAATCCATATCTCTTTCGATGCAAAAATCTTACAAGGCTGTGCCATCAATGCGCAGTTTAAGGAGGAAAGTCTCAAACAGCGTTTGAATGTAATTTGCCAGGCTATAGGTGCCTCATTCGAAATGACTGACGGACAGATACTTATCCAGACCAAGGGCTGCAATTAATAACTCACCTTACATCCCCAAACTACTTTGCCTATGACATGATCAAAACATTGCCTATTGCCCGCAGAAACCAGTTACCAATAAACATATAAAACATTTCATCAATAAACACCGAAGTATATGGATTGCTTTTGCCTAAAAAAATTACATAGAACAAAACAACCAAGCATATGAAAATACGTAAACATTTACCAAAAAACCTGCCGGAGTGGATAAAGCGATCGATATACCCTTTCATTTTTTTGCTCGCATTTCACATTCAATCTAATGCGGGCATATCCAATAGCCAGGATTTGCTGAGCCAGAAAGTAACAATTCATGTTACCAACGAAGAAGTCAAGAACGTTCTCTCCCGACTCAATAAACAAACCCAGCTGAGATTTGTATACAATTCTGCGATTTTGCAGCCAGCGAACAAAGTAACACTTGATCTGGACGAAAAACCTTTGAGTGACGTGCTCAATTTGTTGTTGAAACCATCCAATATCAATTACAAAATAGAAGGAAAACAGGTAATCCTGACTAAATCACCGACTGAAACACCGGAAAAGGCCAAGGAAGAAAGTATCCTGATCTCTCCTCTTCTCGACAAAACTGTAACTGGAAAAGTTACGGATGAAAACGGTGCAGGACTCCCGGGCGTTAGTGTCGTGATCAAAAGCTCTAAAATGGGTACCGCCACAAATTCGGATGGTAATTTTGAACTATCGGTTCCGGACGACAACGCCGTTCTGATATTCTCCTACGTGGGTTATACCGCCCAAGAAGTTACAGTTGGAAATAAATCAGAACTAAGTGTGTCCTTAAAACCCGATGTCAGAAACCTTGAAATGGTAGTGGTTACTGCATTAGGTATCAAAAAAGATGCTAAGAAACTAGGATATTCCACCGCCACAGTCAATACGGAAGAACTGGCTACAAATAGAACGACCAACCTGGGAAATAGTCTTCAGGGAAAAGTTGCAGGCCTGAACGTCACTCCACCGGCCTCAGGACCAGGAGGTTCTACAAAAATCAGGATCAGGGGTCAGTCGTCATTCGGAGGAAATAACTCTCCATTGATCATTGTCAACGGTATCCCGATCAATAACTCCAGCATATCAGCAGGGAGTTCTTCTGGAAATGGAACCGGCAACCCAACGGGTGGATCTTCCGATCAGGGCGATGGTCTGCAGAGTATCAATCAGGATGATATTGAGACTATGACCGTGTTGAAAGGTGCGGCTGCAGCGGCACTCTATGGCTTTCGAGCGAAGGATGGTGCGATCATTATTACTACCAAAAGTGGATCAAAAACGTCCGGAATCGGGGTAGAAGTCAACTCCAATTTTCAGGCACAGGAAGCGTTGGACTACACTGATTTTCAGTATATATATGGCCAGGGAGAATTTGGAAAGCGTCAGACGACAGTTGCGGAAGCTCAAAGTTCGGGTGTATTCGCATTCGGCGAGAAAATGGATGGAGCCCCTACCCCACAGTTTGATGGTTCAATTCAGCCATATTCGCCACACAAAGACCGTATCAGGAAATTTTACAGAACCGGTACAAGCTTCACAAATTCCGTAGCACTGTCAGGTGGAAATGAAAAAGGAAATTTCAGGCTTTCTTTCGCCAATACCGACGCGAACGGCATTATTCCCAATTCAGATTACCACAAAAAAATCATTAATCTGGGATTGAATTATAAGTTTACCCCGAAACTTTCGGTTCAACTTAACGCCAATTATTCCAACGAGCACAACCATAATCCGCCTCAGATCGGTATCCAGGATATGAGCGCCAATTCGACAATATATACGCTCGCTACCAGTATTGATGTGGATTGGTTGAAAAACAGAAAAGATGCGAACGGGAATGAAATGCCGCTTTCACGTTTCACCAACCGTAACAACCCTTACTGGGTCGCGTACGACCGGTTTGAAAATGTAAGACGCGACCGGATTTTCGGGAATACTTCTGTTCGGTACGAATTCACCAAATGGCTTTACGTTCAAGGCCGGGTCGGTCAGGATTACTATACTCGCCCATATAATTACAACCGGCCAACAGGAACACGATCGATTGGAGCCGTGACGACTGGGTTTAATGGATACTATTATCAGGACGTATCAACTTTCCGGGAGCTGAATCTGGATGTACTGATCGGGGCAAACAAAACCTTTGGAGATTTTGGTATAGATGTCACGCTTGGAGGAAACCAAATGACACAAACAGCTGACGATCAGTTTGCTTCCGCCACCAATTTCTACGTAAGAGATCTCTACACGATCGCAAACGGACAGGTGAAAAATCCGGGATATAGCTACAGCCGCAAGAAGGTTAACTCAATTTACGGAGCGGCAGAATTGTCTTACAAAAACTTCCTGTTTCTGAATATCACGGGTCGGAACGACTGGTTCTCGACACTCAATCCGAATTCCAACAACTACCTCTACCCTTCTGTAAGCGGAAGTTTTGTGTTTAGCCAGGCGTTCAAAAGCACACCGGCCTGGCTGACTTACGGAAAGTTGCGCGCGGCATATGCTGAAGTTGGAGGCGATACAGATCCGTATTCAAACAACCTTTATTATGCGATCAACGCCAATCCGTTTAACGGAACAGCATTGGGGTATATCAACGGGTCCATCAGTCCGAATGCCAACCTGCGTCCGTTGAAAGTGAAGGAAGTGGAAATGGGTCTGGAAATGAAGATGTTCGACAGCCGATTCAATATTGATATGTCAGTTTACAAAAAGAACACCGTTGACGAAATCCTGAATGTTGATATTTCTAATACTTCCGGATTTAGCCAGACGAAGGTAAATGTTGGCAAACTTCAGAACAAAGGGATTGAAATGTTAGTATCGATAGTGCCGGTCCGCACCGACGGTTTTCAATGGGAAACCAGCTTCAACGGCAGTTATAATATCAGCAAGGTGATCGAGCTGGCTAATAATCAAGAGCGTTTTGATGTAGGAACCGGCGAATTTTTCGGAACCGTTTCTCACGAAAAAGGAAAACCACTCGCTTCACTACGAGGCTTCGATTACAAACGCGACGCCCAGGGCAGAATCCTAACGTCTGGTGGCCTTCCACAACAAGGTAACCTGACAACTTTCGGAAGTGCGATACCAACATGGGTTGGTGCCTGGCTCAACCATTTTAATTACAGAGGCTTACGGCTCTCTACTCAGATCGACTTCAAAGCTGGAAACAAAATCCTGTCCAACTCGAATCTGAACTTCCTCCGCGAGGGACTATCGCAACAGTCGCTGGTTGGACGCGAAGACGGTGTGTTGTTTCCGGGAGTCAACGCCGATGGCAGCGCCAATGATAAACGCGTGGAGGCGCAGCAATTTTATACAGCCTATCGCAGTACTGGTATCGCTACCCCGTTCGTCTACAACGGCGGTTTCGTTCGCTGGAGAACGATATCGTTGGGATATGACCTTTCACGATTTGTGAACAAATCATTTATCAAAGGCTTGAACATTTCTGCGATGGTGAACAATGTGTGGTTGATCAAAAAACATATTGACAACCTCGATCCTGAGGCTCAAATATCTGCTTCGGATAACCTTCAGGGTATTGAGGCACATACGCTGCCCACTACGAGAAGTTATGGGCTCAATGTCAATATCAAGCTTTAATTTTAACAGAATGTAACGATGAAAAAGATACTTATATACCTCAGCGCCATCTGTTTAGTCACTTGCGCCACATCTTGCGACAACGGCTTTGAAAACGTCAATAAAAATCCGGTTCTGGCCACTTCACTGGACCCAGTCTATCTGTTTTCCAATTCGCAGTTCAGTTCGGCCCTCGCAACGTTTAATTACCAGCAGGAAATTGTACAACAACTCAGCACCCCATATACCGGTGTGCTTGAGGGCGGGAATCACAATGTTGTATATGACCCGAACAGCAATGCCAATTTCAATGCGATGTATGTCGGCACCGTTGGTGGGCAGATCAACGGCCCCGTAAACCTGTTAGCAACAGTTTTGACTGCGACGAAAGATTTACCGGCAAGAGCCAATCTCTACCAAATGGCGCGAATATGGAAGGCATATGTCTTTATGGTATTGGTCGATACGTACGGAGATGTACCTTATTTCGACGCTGGAAAGGCCTATATCGACGGGATCAATCTTCCGAAATATGATGATCAGAAGCTTATTTACGATGACATATTGAAGGAACTGGACGAAGCGACGAAAGCTTTGGATGCCTCGAAAGCCATTGAAACCGGCGATTTGTTTTACAAAGGAAATATTGGTCAGTGGAAAAAACTGGGTAACTCACTGCTACTTAGAGCAGCCATGCGTTTTACAAAAATCGACGAAGCTAGGGCTAAACAATATGTTGCAAAAGCCACGGATCCGGCCAATGGGGGTGTTTTTACGGCGAATTCTGATAACGCTCTAATCGCCTTCAACAGCACTTTTAACAATCCGACGGCTAACTTCTTCCAGGGTACTGAACGCGCAAACATCTATCTGGGCGCACCTTTTGTTTCCTATTTGAAAAGCACTTCCGACCCCAGGCTTATGTCTATCTCGGTGAAATATGAGATTCCTGCAAACCCAGTTGCCACTGCCGGAGCCGAAGACAAAACACCTGCTAATCAGGAAGGTATGCCATTTGGATACAATGAATCCACGATTGCTAATGCACCCGGATTCCCTGGCAAAATTGGTGCAGCATTCAAATATTCGCAGATCAACCGCAAGACCCTGGGAAAAATCGACGCGCCGGAGTTCCTGATCACCTATTCGCAAACTGCTCTCCTTTTGGCCGAGGCTGTGGTTCGCGGGTATATCAGCGGCGATGCAAAGGCATATTACGAAGCGGGCGTGAAAGCGCATATGGACCAAATGGCGCAGGTGGATCCTGGGGCAGCCATATCAGCAGGAGATCAGTCGGCATATCTGACGCTTAATCCATACAAACCCGCATCGGCTCTCGAGCAGATCAATACCCAATATTGGATTTCATCCTTCCTGAATGGATCGGAAGCGTGGGCCAATTTTCGTCGCAGCGGATATCCTGCACTGGAAAAAAATCCTTACCCATCGCAAGACCCATCTGTGAAAGATTTCATCCGACGGTTAGTATATCCGGTTCGTGAAAAGTCGGTCAATGCGGCCAATTATTCTGAGGCAGTCGCCAGATCGGGAGCGGACGAGTTGGGGACGCATATATTTTGGGACAAGTAGTCTTATATCATAAAACCAAATTATCATCTAAATCCTAATCCTATGATCAAAAAGCTTTTGACCGGGTCGCTGCTATTTCTGGCCATCATGTCCAATGCCCAATCCATTTCTCCAAGCCCCGATCAGATAAAAGCCCTGACGGCTGCCTGGAAAGGTGAAAGATTTCCCGACGGACGACCCAAAGTTTCAGACGCGATTTTAGTGCGTTTGAAAAATATCTCAATGGAAGAAGCATGGGGTGTTCTGCGAAACAAAGGGTATCAGAATCAATATGAAGGGGATTGGCAGCTCATTCATAACGACAGCTCCATGACCGGCCGGGTAGTTACAGCGCAATACCTTCCATCGCGTCCTGATTATCAAGATTTTATTAAAGAAACTGGTAAAAAAGAAGGGCGCGTTCAAGCCGGCGGTACCAACTCCTGGCCTATTGACGTGTTGAAGGAGGGCGATATATATGTTGCGGACGGATATGGAAAAATCGCGGACGGTACGCTAATCGGTGACAACCTGGGCAATTCGATATATGCCAAATCCAAACGTGGCGTCATCTTTTACGGTTCAGTGCGCGATGTGGAAGGCCTCAGCCAGATCAAAGGTTTCAATGCGTGGATCAAAGGATCGGATCCTTCCTACATCCAGCAAATGATGCTCTCCACCATAAATTATCCGATCCGGATTGGTCGTGCGGTGGTTTTGCCGGGTGATGTGGTTCTTGCCAAAAAATACGGTACTATTTTCATTCCTGCTCATCTGGCGGAAGAACTTGTACTAACGTCTGAGGTAACCGCACTCCGCGATCAGTTTGGGCATCTGCGTTTGAAGGAAGGGAAATATACTCCAGGAGAGATCGACACCAAATGGTCAGAAGCTATCCAAAAGGATTTCCTGAACTGGGTGAATAACTACCCTGGCAAACTGCCAATGACCAAAAAGGAATTGGATGACTATTTGAAAGACAGAAATTATTAGCTATCAGCTGTCAGGAGTTAGCTTTTGGTTTAAAATTCACTTCTGATGCAGAGCCCGTAAGGTAAGTTTGTAGAATTGGAAGACTGCCAAATTTATCATATCCTTTCTTCACGTTCTTACCAATTTTTCTTCCCTGCTTTGCGTGACGTCGTCAATGATAGCAGCAATTAATATGAAGAAGTTTTTTTAGAACCTAAATCACTTTACATATGAAGAGTATTATCAGTCAAATAATTGCCTCAAATAAAAGGAACGAGCAGGCTGAGCAGGAAGCACGGCTGGCTGAAATAAAAAATCCGTCGACAAAAGATAGCCGCAGGAATTTCCTCAGGAAATCTGCTTTTGGAGGAGTAGTGCTCGGCACATTTATGGGCATGTCCACTGAGGACACCATCGCGCAGGCAACTTCAAAAGTGAGCCGTGCGTCGAAGCCGTCTGACTTGAAGATTACCGATTTACGGTATTGCATTGTTCAAAATGTTGGTCGTACGCCGATCATCAGAATTGATACTAATCAGGGAATTTATGGCCTTGGGGAAGTGCGTGATGGGGCTGACGAACGCTACGCGCTGTTTTTGAAGGCCCATTTGTTGGGTCAAAATCCGTGTAATGTCGAGCAGCTTTTCAAGTCCATCAAACAGTTTGGTCATCATGGCAGACAGGCCGGTGGAGTCTGTGGCGTTGAGATGGCACTTTGGGATTTGTGCGGCAAGGCCTATAATGTACCCTGCTGGCAATTACTCGGCGGCCGATATCGCGACAACGTGAGGCTATATGCTGATACCCCCGAATCAAATGACCTGAATGAATTTAAGGAAAAAATCAAATTCAGGACGGTGGATCAGGGATATACATGGTTGAAGATGGACGTGTCGATAGGCATGCTTCGCAACAACGAAGGTAGCGTAGTAAATAACAAGTTCTGGGGCGGCGGCTTTTCTCAGTGGCAAGGAGACTATATGTCTTATGCCAATACCAAGCACCCATTCACCGGCATTCAGATTACTCCAAAAGGCCTGGACGAAATGGCGAAAGTAGTGGAAGACGTGCGTAGCGTAGTCGGATATGAGATCCCGCTTTCAACAGACCATTATGGCCATTTTGACCTAAACAATGGTATCCGTCTCGGTAAAGCACTTGATAAGTATCGCCTGGCGTGGCTGGAAGACATCGTGCCCTGGGAATACACCGATCAATGGAAAACGTTGTCAGATGCATTAGAAACGCCGTGTCTGACCGGTGAAGATATTTATCTTAAAGAGGGCTTCAAGGATCTGATCGAAAAGAGAGCGGTAGATATCATTCACCCCGATCTGGCGTCATCAGGCGGATTGCTGGAAACCAAAAGAATAGGAGATTTCGCAGAAGACCATGGCATTGCGATGGCCATGCACTTTGCAGGAACGCCGGTTAGCTTTATGGCCAACGTCCATTGTGCCGCCGCAACCCAAAACTTCCTGGCATTGGAACACCATTCTGTAGATGTTCCCTGGTGGGAAAGTCTTGTAAAAACCACCGACGGTCGCAAGCTGATCAATAAAGGATATGCGCCGGTGCCTCTAGAGGCGCCTGGTTTGGGTATTGAACTGAATGAAGAAGAAGTAAAAAAGCATCTGAACGCAAAAGACAAAACTTTTTTCGCGCCTACGGATCAATGGAACGACAAGCGTTCGCACGACAGGCTATGGAGTTAATATCTATTTAATAATGAGCACTTTAAAGGGTCAGATTTAAGACGAATCTGGCCTTTTTTATGGGCAGGTATCTAATCAATAGCACCTGCTAAAAAGGTTTAGTTGAGAATTTTTATTCAGTCAATCGATCCAACTTCAAAATGAGGGCGTATATCTTCCAAAAACGTTCACACTTATACTTATGAAAACAATGCGTATCAAGCACACACTTACTGCAGTTGCAATGTTCCTGTCTGTTGCAGCTTTCGCTCAAAAAGAGCAAACTGTAATGGTTGGCGGCGCGGAAATGTACCCGTCTAAAAACATTATTGAAAATGCAGTGAATTCCAAAGATCATACCACACTCGTAGCAGCTGTTAAGGCGGCAGGGTTGGTTGAAACACTCTCAGGCAAAGGGCCTTTCACAGTTTTTGCTCCGGTAAACGCCGCTTTCGACGCCTTGCCAGCAGGAACGGTTGATAAATTGCTGATGCCTGAGAACAAAGCAATGCTTACCTCGGTGCTTACCTACCACGTGTTGCCAGGTAAAATCGATTCAGGTTCTTTGATGAAAATGATCAAGAAAGGAAACGGTAAGACTATGGCCAAAACAGTGCAAGGAGAGCAGTTGACTTTCATGTCAGACAACTCAGGAATTTGGGTAGTTGATACGAAGGGAAACAAAGCCAGGGTAACTATTAAAGATGTCAACCAGTCAAATGGTGTGATTCACGTAATAGATAAGGTGCTAATGCCTTAACCTCCTCAAAAATCAGGATTTCCGGAGCGGGTGACGTCATGTCATCCGCTCTTTTTTTTCATTTGAATTGGTTAAACCATTGAAAAGTTTAGAAAATTAAGTCGCTTATTAAGTGAAAAATAACTATTCCTAACCTCTTGATGGCTCAATTTATCAAATGGTTCCTACACTATAGGAGAATCGCAATCCAGCCTTTGATATAATCTCAAAAACTGTATTTTTGATATGCTCCTCAAGTTACTGATATGAATATTGCCATCTGATCAAAACAAGAAAAAAATGAGAAAGCTGATTGCAGGAATCAATATGACATTGGATGGGTTTTGCGACCACACGGCCGGGATCGCTGACGACGAACTACATGAACATTATAATGAGTTGCTCCTTAACGCGGGCCTCCTTTTGTATGGAAGAAGTACCTATCAACTGATGGAAAATTATTGGCCTGAGGTTGTTACAAATCCCACCGGGAATAAATCAACGGATGATTTTGCAGTAATAATAGACGAAATTCCAAAGATGGTTTTTTCCCGAACACTGGAAAAAGTTGAATGGCGAAATACAATGCTGAAAAATGAAATCATCAGAGACGAGATTCTGGAACTTAAACATCAAAAGGGTAAAAATATCCTGGCTGGCAGTCCAAGTCTGATTGTAGCCCTGGCAAACCTTGACGTAATTGATGAATACCAACTTTGCATTCATCCGGTAGTTTTAGGTAATGGGTTACCATTATTTAAGTCAATAACCAATAAAATTGATCTAAAACTCTTGAAAACAAAGACCTTTGACTCCGGCGCTATAGTTCTCTTCTATGAGCCAACAAAGAGATAAAGGCCTTCCTGCAGCGATGGAACCGATTTGCAATCGCAGTGCTGAAACCGATTTGAGATCCCATCGGCACACCGAGAGCTCCCCGTGGTTCAGCGTTCACAACGCGATAATAATCTCAAGGTTTGTAGTTACTCCCTCCTAAAAAATCCCACTAAATTGCCTTTGTCCAACTTTTCATTTTTCAATAGGGATAATAAATGTTTATTTTACATTAAGTGAAGCATGCCTATTATTCCTATTATGACATCAGAAGTAAAGCAGACAAAAACGCCGGGCAGAATTAATCAACAGACACTTCTATTTTTTCTTCATAATTTTTTCATCAACGCCGGGACAATATTGGTATATGTTTCCGCCAATGTACTCCTTCTTGAAAACCACCCGGAATACTCGCTTCCAATAGCATATATCGTCGCAGCCGTTGCCGTGATGATTGCAGGGAAGATATATGAGCATTTCGAACACCATCTTTTACTGAAAAAATTAAGTCTGGGTACAATGCTGGCCACATTATTTATGGTGGTCGTAGTGATGGGACTGCTGATGGTCGGCCATGGAGTTGCAACAGCAATCGCCATAATGGTGGGATACCGGATCATATATCTATTGATTAATCTCGAATTCTGGGGACTTTCCGCACTGGTATTCAACGTCAGACAGAGCAAAAGGCTTTTCAGTGTAATTGGTTCGGGAGATACTCCGGCAAAATCCTTAGGTGCAGTTTTAGCAGTTTTGATACACTCGCCGTCGATATTGATGATATTGCTGATTATCTCGCTGGTCTTTTTTGCTTTGTCCCTGTATACTCAGATCCTGACATTTAAGTATACCGACATTCCTAATCCTCATCACGCACGCGAACGCATCCAATCGGGCGTAGCACCAGCCTTTATCCAAAAATACTTTAGTGGCAATAAACTCCTCACGTCTCTTTGTTTGGGAATGATGGCCATATCTGCCACCGCCACGTGGATTGAGTATCATTTCTTTGTCAATGTCAAGTACAAATTCCATAGCCAGCACGAAGTCATATTATTCGTAGGATCTTTATTAACAGCCACTTACCTGATCGCAACCATTGTAAAAGTTTTGTTTTCGGGAAGAACAGTTGAAAAATTCGGGATTAAGGTTACTGCCAGATTACTACCCCTTGTAACGGTGATCACCTCGCTTGGCCTACTAATTTCCTCCCTCTTCCGGCATGACGATCCCTCGCTTCTGGTATATTATTGCATATCCTATTTCCTTTTTGAAATCGTCAGAAGAACCATTTTCGACCCGGTTTTTCTGGTTCTTTTCCAGCCACTTTCAACCAAAATGCGTCTGAAAGGCCATACCCTGGCGAAGGGATTATATGAGCCTTTGGGAATGATGATCGCAGGGATTTTGCTGTATATCATTTACACGATGAAATGGTCCAACGTGAGCATAACAATGGATCTTTCCCTGCTATTCGCGCTGAGTGCGCTATTCTTGCTGGGTAAGGCATATAAACATTATAAAGAGGAACTTAGGAACGCCATCGGGAAAAGGTTTATCCGCAGCATCGATATTGCCTCGACGGCCGAAGTTCTGCCTATCATCGAAGATAATATCAAAAGCGGGAAGAAGGAGGAGGTCATCAACGCAATCGACTGGATATCCAGATACAAACCGAGCTTATTTCTAAACTACGTCTACCAACTACTGAATCACGAATCCGTCGCAGTTCGATTCAAGACCTTGGACACCCTGCAGCGATCAGGACAAAAGAAATTCAAGCCTGAGTTTTACGAATATATTGAAAAGGAAACTGATAGCAAATGCCAGACCCTTGCCGTCAAAATTGCCAGCAGCACGGGCGAAATGACAGAAGCAAGAATTTCCAATTTCTTGTACAATTCCGATCCGGATATCGTTAAGGGAGCTCTGCTGGGTTTGCACCATTCAGGAAAAAATCAAACTCTTTTTAACAATCAAATCCTTAGACTGTTTAACACAAGCGGCCCATCGGAATTGACAGCTCTGGAAATCGTCGCCGATTTGAAACTGCCGGGCTATCAGGATCAGGTTCTGAAAAAGCTCAATAATCCCGATATCCACGTTCGAAAAAAAGCTATCGCAGCTATTAGCCGTTCCGGAAATTCAGACCTGTTGATGCATCTTAAACCGTTGCTAAAAAGTGATGTTTCCAGACAAGTTTTAGAATCTGTCGCCACTTCGGAAAATGATGTATCTACACTATTGACCGATTGGTTTTCGGAACAGGCTAATGAAAAAGATATCACCCATCTGGCAAGAGTAAATGAAAAATCCGGCAATACTTCAATACAGAATATACTTTACTCCCATTTAAAAAGTATATATCTAACAGATCATATAGAACGTAATATTAATATAGAAAGATATAGTATTTCGGTGCGTGACCATATTCTCAAATCACTCACAAACAGTCGTTTACAACATCATGAATCTGAGGAGCTTTTACAGTTCATCGGAATGGAACTAGTGCTTGCTGGCAGAATCATGAATGGAATGGATGAAAAAACGGAAAGTGACAGTTGGAATAACTCGCTTAGTTTCGAATTGGAGGCCATAAAACTGAGACTATATTATCTGTTCGCTTTGCTTTACGACAAGGAGGCATTGCAAAATGCCTGGAAGGGAATTCGCCATCACTCGTCCGAAAAACGTGCCAACTCACTGGAATTAATAGAGAGTCTGATCCCGCGGAATTTGTATCCAAGTCTGCACGCACTCTTCGAAGATATCACGATTCAACGGCGCAAAGAACTTCTGAAACTTTATCATGAAGAAGCTACGACTGATACCGAATTATACCCGTTTATATTAACTCAAAAAGAATACTTGTTCACCAACTGGACAATTGCCCTCGCGCTTCAAAAAGCTGGCCGTGACAACGTATTGGTTGGCCAACTTATAACTCACCCTACGACATTAATCAGCGAAACCGCAAAGTCCGTTTTGAATTTAAACCAGAAACATAATTCTCCTTCTACTCCAATGCATACCCAACACAACAACGCTCAGGTTTCCGAAATGGAAAGAATTATTGTTCTTAAGAACACGCAACTTTTCGCTGAAACGCCGGAAAATGTGCTGAGTTCGATTGCCCCAATTATGCGTGAAGTATCATTTCAGGAAGGAGAAGAAATCTTTGCGAAGGGGGATTTGGGAGACAGCATGTATATCATTTACGCAGGAAACGTCGGCATTTATGATCAGACCAAACAGCTTGCCCTTTTTGATAAAGGAGAAATATTTGGAGAACTTGCACTACTTGACACAGAGCCAAGGTCGGCCACTACTGTTGCTGAAACGGATATTATGCTATTCCGTATCGATCAGGAAGATTTCTTTGAACTAATGGAAGAAAGAGATGAAATACTAAGAAATGTGCTTAAAATCCTTTGCCAAAGAATTCGGGTGCAGAATGAGAAAATGAGGATGGGAGTTTGAAAGGAGGAAGGGTTAAAAGGGAGGAAATGGACGAAGGGAATGTCGCCCTTTTAAAAACACGGCGAAACTCAGAGAAAAACTCCCTGAACTCAGCGTTTAAATAATTGAGGCACTATAGGGAAATGGGTTTGATGGAAAAAAGGACGAAAGGGACGAAGGAAAAAGTGAATGCCGCATAGTGAAAAACGCTGCGAAACTCCGCGAAAAACTCCCTGAACTCCGCGTTTAAATAATTGAGGTACTATTGGGAAATGGGTTTGATGGAAAAAAGGACGAAAGGGACGAGGGGAATCTCGCCCTTTTAAAACGCTGCGAAACTCCGCGAAAAACTCCCTGAACTCCGCGTTTAAATAATTGAGGCACGAAACTCCCTAAACCCAGCGTTTAAATATTAATCAAACGCCCCAGATTTGACAATTTTTTCTCTCCTCGCAGAACCTCCGACGTATTCGTCCAGTACTGATGAGTTGTAAGAAATTTGATCTGAATTTGATTCCATACTGCCGGATCTGAAACTATATCCCGGACCTTCAATTCTGCATAAAGCGTCGATGCAATTTCTTCGAAATCATCTCTGCCCATATAGTCCAGATCGGCGTCACATAGTATTCTGGCCAGATGAGATTTTGGAGACTGAGGAATTTTGGTGGCCATGATCATCTCCGATATCGCGGCGATATCGACATCTTTATATCCAAATTGAGGTAGAACAGACAGGGCTATCCGGCAGCTTTCTTCCTCATGATTTTGATAGGTATTCAAGAATCCCGAATCGTGGTAATATGCGGCCGTTATCAGCAGTTGAGTCTCATAACCGTCGATAATACCTTCATTTTGAGCGATTATTTTTACTGCACTAACGACATCAAGAGTGTGATGAACGCCGTGATAGTACAGGTCTGCAGGTAACAAGTCGGTCAACTTCTGCACGATATAAATGCAAGCAGCTTCGGTATCCATTTTCATTCCAAAACTTCGTAAACCCTTACACTTTTCTCCTTATTTTTGAGATTAACCTCTCCTATCGGATTACACTGGAAAGCCTCTTTGATCAGTTCATATCCCTGTTCTGATATCACAATCTGCCCTGGCTTGGCGACTGCCTGAAGCCTTTGAGCTACATTGACAGCGTCTCCGATTACGGTATAATCCAGCCGCTTCAGCGCTGCAGAACCGATATTCCCCGAAACCATTTCACCGCTATTGATACCGATTGAAACCTTGGGATAATACTCCCCCTGGCTCGTCAATTCTTCCTTAAGTCCATTGATCTGATTTCTCACCAATAGCGAAGCTTCCACCGCCCGGTCCATATGGTATTCACCACGAAACACAGCCATCACCGCGTCGCCCATGAACTTGTCGACATAACCGCCCTGCGCAATAATCTCTTTTACCATGATATCGAAGTACTTGTTGATGAGCCTGACAACCACGTCAGCGGGTTCCTTTTCCGAAATACTAGTGAACCCACACAAGTCCATAAAGAGCACGGTAGCTTCAATATTTTCACTGGCAGTCAGGGAAGTTTCAAACTCCGTCCGGGTCATAAACTGAAGTACTGACGTATCCACATACATCCTGAGAATATCATTTTCTTTCACCGCCCTCAGCGTCTCTTTCAATTGATTTACATAGCGAAGCGTCTTTTCCATTGTCAGTTCCAAATCCTTGAAATCAATGGGCTTGGTGAGAAAATCAAAGGCGCCATTGTTCATTGCGGTTCGGATATTCGGCATATCGCCATAAGCCGAAACGATTACGGACTTCAAGATCGGACTTAGCTCACCGATTTTGACCAGTAATGTCAATCCATCCATTTCTGGCATATTGATGTCCGTCAAGACCATATCTACATCCGGCTCACTATCCAGCAATTCCATGGCCTTTTTGCCGTTTTCAGCAAAAACAAATTCATAACGCTGTTCGCGAATCTGTCTTCGGAATTTCTGCTTTATCAGCAATTCCAAATCAGCCTCGTCGTCAACGACTAGTATCTTGTGTTTCATAACTTATCATTTTGACTGAGAGAATGAGTGATTCCGTGAATAGGTGGACAATCGCTAAGTTTCCGGGGAAATAGATAAATAATGAACAATCATGTGCATATTAAACTCACCCTCAAGGTCGAGCCCATTTATTTCACTCCCGAAAAGCCCGAACCGAGCCAGCATTCACTCATTCACACATTCAATCATTCACTCACTGGACTATTCTTTCATTCATACATTCACTCACTAAACCATTTGCTCATTAAGCTCCTATCTGAAGTAGCTTTTCTTTTAACTGGATGAAATCGACCGGCTTGGTCAGAAAATCATCTGCACCGAGATTGATAGCTTGCTCATGCGTTTCAGAGTCCCCGTATGCCGTGATCATCATGACCTGCGGAGGTGCATGTGGATGATCCCTTCTGATCGTTTTAAGCAACTCAATTCCGCTCATGCCGGGCATATTGATATCCGACAAAATCATCACTACTTCCGATGAATGGCCTTCCAGATAATCCAGCGCTTCTTCGCCGGAAAACGAAAAAGAAAACTCGAAAAGCCCGCTTCTAATCTCACGTCGAAACTTTTGTTCAAATAAAAACTGGACATCCCTTTCGTCGTCGACCACTAATATTTTCATATATAATTTATTGAATTTCAGTGTCTTATATTTAAACTATGTTGATGATGAGCAAAAATACCATCTGGAACCGTAGGAAAAAGTGCCTATTGGAAAGTAGTAAGGAATTAGATGTAGACCGTCAAAGACGGTCTACTATCCTTAATCGTAGTTTTGAAAACTACGATTAACCTACCTTCCTCCTAATCAAGTTAATTGATAATCGGTATTGTAATCTTAAACACCGTCTTCTCCCCTGGCTCCGATTCTACTTCCAGCGATCCGTTATGCATATTAGTAATGATATCGTAACTCATTGAAAGGCCGAGTCCTGTTCCTTGTCCTGTTGGTTTGGTCGTAAAGAATGGCTGGAAAATCTTGGCTTTCACACTTTCCGGCATCCCCGTTCCATTATCTTCCACCCTTATATAGAGCTTATTATCAAATTTTCTGGTCACCACTTTTACTTCCGGTTCGTACGAGATCGCAGGGTTTTCTTCTAAAAGCTTTCTCTTCTTTTCAGCTACGGCATAAAACGCATTGGTGAAAAGGTTCAAGAAAACACGGCCCAAATCCTGAGGCATAACTTTCACCAGCCCGATGTTTTCATCAAAATCCATGGTGAGCTTGGCGTTGAATTCCTTGTTTTTGGCACGTAGACCATGATATGCAAGGCGCATGTACTCGTCCGCAAGCGCGTTAACTTCAATAGGTTCTTTCTCTCCGGTGGAAGCGCGTGAATGCTGGAGCATGCCTTTCACGATTGAATCTGCGCGCTTACCATGATGTGTAATTTTTTGCTGATTCTGGCTCAAATCGGCAATAATTCCTTTGATATAATCTTTGTCAGCCACATCCATTTCAACCTTATCCAACTCTTCCTCCAGTTCCTGGCAAAGCTCTACTGAGAGTTCGGAAAAGTTATTGACAAAGTTTAAAGGATTCTGGATTTCATGTGCTATTCCTGCCGTTAACTCGCCAAGGGAGGCCATTTTTTCACTCTGAATCAACTGGCTCTGAGTCGATTTCAATACTTCAATCGTCTTTTGGAGTTCTTCTTTTTGTTCAGTCAGCTCGGAAGTCCGTTCAGCCACCATAAATTCCAGCGACTCCCGTTTTGCTTTATTAATTTCCTCTTCTCTCTGCCTATCCTCCCTTTCTTTAAGCAAAGCCTTCTGCTGTTTTCTTCCGTAAAACCACACTCCAAAACATAAAATGATGGCGAATGACTCTGCCATTTCAAAGTAGGAGGCATTTTCTTTGTATATGCTTTTATAAAATACTGTAATAAAAAGCGTGTCCAAAAACCCAACCACCGCATAAAGTATTACCACCTGAGCAATAGTGCGGATAAAACTGAACTCATCGCGCGTATATATCAGCCATAACAGATAAAACATGAACGGTTGCCAAAACCACATTGCCCAGTCCTCATTAACCGAATATTGGAATGCGGTCAACCCAATGGCAACAAATCCCATGATATTCAGCTTCTTATCCCACTCTGGCAGCTGAACTTTGGTATTAAGTGTGATCCTGATGTGGCGAATTAGAAAGAAGGTAACCAGAAAATAATACATGCGGCTACGGGAAGTAGGAATAGTAAATTGAACAACATCGCTAAATTATGTTTTCAAGGTAATTATTTTCTTTAGAAAAATATAACTTTAAGATCGTATAACCTGCCTCGTTCACTCGTGACTTATCTGAATTTAATGTTTCTCTAATTCATTTCTAAGCTTTTTATAAATCGTTTTTAACGCCGTTTTAAGAGTAGCAACTGAATATTTGTGCACATTATTCAAAATCACTAATGAAGAGGCTCACCTTAACAATTCTCGCCGCGTCCTTACTGCTCCTAAGTCTGAATCCTAGTTCAGCACAGGTTCAAAGTACCCTTAGCCTTCAGCAAGCTCTCCAGCTTGCTCGCACGGGCAACCCACTATTGAAAAATGAAGGTTTCAACACCGCTATTTCGCAGTCGGATATCATCACGGCTAAACTTCGCCCCAACCCGGTGATCAACAATCAATCCTTACAATTGATCCAGCCGAAGTATTATCCTGAAAATACGAGCTGGTACAACGGCAATAACCGGCAGATATGGTGGCAGTTCACCAAGCCGTTCCAATTACCGGTTCAACGCCAGAATAAAATTGCATTTGCAGAACAAAGTGTTCGGGTTACGCAAAAGCAATATGCTGAAACAGAGCGCAATATATTTCTGACCGTTGCGCAAAAATGGCTGGATGTTTGGGCAGCCAGCAAACAATTGGACATCCTTTCAAATGCGAAGAGCAATGTTGACTCGCTGGCAAATATCAACCGTTTACGTTTAAAAAATCAGGTCATTACGACTACTGATCTAGCTCGTACTGAATTGCTTGCCAGTCAATATACGATTCAATTAAAATCTGCCAATCAGGTTTATCAGAATGAACTCAAAAACCTAAAATTTTTGCTCGGGACGGCTGATTCCATCCAGGTTGATACCAGTGATCAATTCATTTATGAATTTCACGCACAACTTGACGATTTACTCAAGGAGGCGCTTTCATCCCGATCTGATATTCAGACCATCCAGGCTAGCAGAGACCTGGCAGAAAGCAATATCAAGCTCCAAAAATCAACCGCGTTGCCTACTCCAGAATTGGGGGTCATATATAACCCGCAAAACAAAGTTCACTATATGGGAATTTACGGCACTCTTGAAATTCCTATATTTTCCAAGAATCAAGGAGAGATTAAAAAGTCACAAATAGTGAAGGAACAGGCCAATCAGCAGCTGGAAACCGCTCAAACCAAAATACAGACTGAAATTCTGACGTCCTATCAGAGTTTTCAAACCTACAAAGCTAACTTGCAGAATTTCAACGATCTACTGAGTCAATCACAATCAATACTTAACAGTGTTAAATATTCTTACTTGCGTGGAGGCACGACCATTATTGACTTATTGGAAGCGCAAAGGAGCTGGCTGGACACCCGTCAGCAGTATTACGATGTTCTTCAGCAATATCGTCAAAGTTATATTGAACTTCTTTATTCCTCCGGCCTCATTAACAAAATCGCACAATAGAAAATGAAGAATCTTATCATATCGTCGCTAGTAATAGCGATCTGTCTATCAGCTTGTACCAAAAAGGAAAACAATGCTCCACAGCAGGAGAACCTGACGCCTCAGATTACTAACAACGGAACGGAAATCGTCTTTCCTCGTAAGAAATCTGCGGACTTTTTTGAAACAGAAACCATACAATCGTCTTCACTAATTGCTGAAATAACTGCGCCGGCAAAGGTGTCGGCTACGATTGTGCCGTCCAATGAAGGTGCGTCAGGTAATATCGTACTCTTCGATAATCCGGAACTTTCAGGAAACTACACTCAACTTTTACAAGATCTGGCGATGATAAACCAGATTCAGAATATCAATATCAAGCAGCGGAAAATTGAACTGGCCAGGATGCAGGATCTGCAGGAGCATGGCGCTGCATCTGGCAAGGATTTGCTGGAATCGCAGACGGCTCTTGCAATGGAAGAAACCAACCTGCTAAATCAGCGCTCGGCCATTATCGAGCATGAAACCAAGTTGAAAGCTGGTGGTTTTGAGCCCTCAGTATTGCGCAAAGCCAGTGCCGGAACAGCTTATATCATTTGCGATATACCTGAAAATGAGATCAGTAAAGTAAAAGAAGGTAGTAAATGCGTAATTCGGTTTACAGCATTTCCTGAGAAAGACTTTCCTGGAAAAATAGACGATGTGGCAGATATGGTAGATCAGACTACGAGGATGATCAAGCTTCGTGTCAGCATCAACAATGCTGACGGCCAGCTAAAAGCAGGTATGTTCGGAACAGTAGCGTTCGGCTTAAGTGAAGGTAAAAATGCGAGTGTTTACAAAGATGCGCTGATTACCATTCAGGGTAAAAACTATGTGTTTGTCAAAACGAATCCAACCACTTTTGTCAGGAAAGACGTTACCGTCGGCGATCAAATTGGTGATAAGATTATCGTATACACCGGTTTGCAAGCTGGCGAAAATGTGGTGATTAAAGGTGCTATGCAATTAAAGGGCCTATCATTCGGATATTAACGCCTTGCTGTCCATCAGTTTACACTCATAACTCATCAATTTATGCTTCAGGCCCAAATATTCATAGGAACCGACCAATGGAAAGGAGACCAGCCATTATACGAATACATTCTTCAGTTTCTTGTCAAACAGCGTGTGCAGGGAGCAACGGTGGTCAGGGCATCGATGGGTTTCGATGGAAAACACCTGAACCGCCCCAACGATCTGTTCAGTTTTGATGAAACACCTATGATCATCACTTTCATAGACGAAGAAGAAAAAGTCAAATCAGCTCTCACGCTGCTACGCGGTGAAGTGAAAAGCGGATTTATCATTACAAATCATGTAGACAAGTGGAATTAAATGATTAAGAACCTGTTATTTTTCAGCCTGCGCAACAGATGGATTGTTATTTCGATCAGCGTGGTGCTTATGGGTATAGGATATTGGTGCTTTACCCAACTTAAAATTGAAGCTTATCCCGACATAGCCGACACCAACGTGATCGTCGTGGCTCAATATCCCGGCCGTGCCGCTGAAGAAGTGGAGCAACAAGTTACCGTTCCCATCGAACGCGCACTTCAGAATACGCCAAATGTACTTGACCGAAGAAGTCGGACTATATTCGGGCTTGCAGTAGTGCAACTTACGTTTAAGGACGGCACGGATGATTATTTTGCCCGACAGCAGGTTATTGAGAGGCTGTCAGCCGCTGAGCTACCGGATGGTGTAGAACCTGAACTGGCTCCGCTTTCAACAGCTGTAGGTGAAATTCTTCGCTACGTGGTGGAAGCGCCGCCTTCTTATAGTCCCACCCAATTAAGGGATCTGCAGGATTGGGTTATTAAGCCTGCTCTTTTGCAAGTGCCTGGTATTGCAGACGTTACGACTTTCGGAGGACCTCTGAAACAGTTCCATATTCTCACTTCGCCACAAAAACTGGTAAAATATGGGTTATCACTTCAGAATGTAATCGACGCGGTGAATGTCAATAACCAGAATACGGGTGGAAATGTGATATCCCGAGGTGGACAAGGTTTTGCCATTCGTGGGTTGGGAGCGATAAAAACCGAAAAGGATATCCAGAATATCGTTCTGAAATCTGAAAATGGCGTACCGATTTTCGTTCGGGACGTGGCATCCGTCGAAATTACTCCCCCACCTCCAAGCGGCGTGATGGGATATACTATCAACGCAGAAAAAGTTGACGTAAGCAGCGGCGTGGAAGGTATTATCCTTCTGCGGAGATATGAGAACCCGAGTGAAGTTCTAAAAGTTTTGAAAGAAAAAATGGCTGATCTCGAAAGCAGCGAACTTCCCGAAGGCGTTCATTTGCGTGCGCTTTACGACAGAAGTTTCCTGATTGACCACTCTCTTGAAACCGTAGCACATACGCTTTTTGAAGGTATATCCATCGTCGTTATCCTGCTGATCTTCTTTTTGGGAAGTTTCAGAAGCGCTTTGGTCGTTGCCCTTACGATTCCATTCTCTTTGCTGTTTGCGTTTATATTGATGCGCCTGACAGGTATTCCCGCCAACCTACTTTCGTTGGGAGCGATTGACTTCGGGATCATCGTCGACGGTGCGTGTGTGATGGCGGAACATCTGATCAGGAAGTACCGCACAGCCACGCCGGAAGAGAAAAAACAGGGAATTGTGAAAATAACGATGCTTTCTGCACAGGAAGTGGGTCGCGAAATCTTCTTCTCCGTCACCATCATCATCCTCGCCTATATGCCCATTCTGTTGATGACGCGGGTTGAAGGCAAGCTGTTTTCGCCCATGGCGTTGACATTAGGTTTTGCTGTAATCGGATCAATGATCGCTGCACTGACTTTCATACCCGTCCTGATCTCATTTGTCTACAAAAAGGCGTTGTCAGATCCCGAAAAACCGATGAAAGAACACAAAAACTTTCTTCTCGATTTTATGACCAAGACGTACACGAAAGTACTGGGTGCCTTACTCAAAAATTACAAAAAAACAGTAATTGGAGGTTTTGCGGTGGTTTTGGTGTTGGTCTTGATGGGTCTAAAGCTTGGTAGCGAGTTCTTACCCACACTTGATGAAGGATCTATATTCCTGCGCGGGAATTTCCCTTCGGGAATCACGATTCAGGAGAACGCAAGTTATGCGCCGAAAATCCGGGCTATTATATCTAAATACCCTCAGATATCATTTGTGATCACGCAAACCGGCCGGAATGACGACGGAACTGACCCCTTCCCTACCAACCGGAATGAAATCCTGATTGGTCTGAAGGATTATGACCTTTGGAGCAAAACGATCACGAAAAAAGAGCTTGTTCAGAAGATCAAAAGCGATCTGGAGGCCCAGTTGCCTGCCGTGAACTTTTCTTCCGGTCAGCCGATTATCGATCAGGTTATGGAAATTGTAACAGGTAGCGCGGCGGATCTGGCCATATCTATCGTCGGAGATGATTTGCATATGATGCGTCAAAAGGCAGAATCCATTGCAAAAATCGTGAAGGCAACCGCTGGTGCAGACAACGTGAATATAGAGCAGGAAGGTCCGCAGGAACAGCTTGCTATCAATATCAACCGGGAAGCTGCGGCTCGTTTCGGTATCAATGTAGCTGATATACAGAACATGGTCGAAGCGGCGATTGGAGGTAAAACGATCTCCAAGTTATATGATGGAACCAAGAAATACGATATAGTTGTGCGATTCCTTCCGGGATATAGGAGTTCAATTGATGATATCAAAACTGTGCAGGTTCCTTCTGCTTCCGGAGCGCTTATCCCGATGAGCCAATTAGCTGATATTCACTTCATTGAAGGCCAGACGAATATCTATCGATATGGCAGCAAAAGGATGGTGACGGTGAGAACTAACATCCGCGGAAGAGACCAGGGCGGTTTTGTAGCTGAACTTCAGAATAAAATCGGCAAAAGTGTAACCGTTCCAAAGGGATATAGTATCATTTATGGTGGCCAGTATGAAAACCTCAAACGGGCGGGAAAACAGCTGGCATTCACCATCCCGCTGACGGTCGTAGTTGTGTTTTTGTTCCTTTTTATGCTGTTCAAAAACCTATCAGATACGTTAGTGACCATGTCGTGTATTTTGTTCGCCTTGGGAGGTGGAATCGTTGCCCTTTTGATGAGAGGATATTATTTCAACGTTTCGGCCGGCGTCGGATTTGTGAGCATATTTGGGATTTCTGTGATGGCCGGAGTGTTGCTCGTCTCGGCGCTTAATCGGGCCGTCAAAGGAAACATCGAAAACTTACAGGAAAATATCCTGCAGATATCGAGCGACCAGCTACGCGCATTGCTTTCGATCCTGATCGTCGCCATTATTGGCCTCGTTCCTGCAGCAATATCAAGCGGTATTGGCTCCGACGTCCAGCGACCACTGGCGACGGTAATTATCGGCGGACTAACCAGTACACTTTTGTTCGCACCGATCTTACTTCCAACGCTTTATCTATGGACTGCAAAAAATCCTAAAGTCGAAAAAGACAATATTGAGGACCTTGATTGATTTAAAAGGGATCACATACTCAGAGTCCGGCGAAGTTCGTCGGACTTTTTTTTGAATGTTGCAAAAGCGTAAGCTCATCAAAATCTAGCCCTTAGATAATTATACTCCTCCGAAAATTTCCCAAAATCCCCAGCGCAGCCAACTAAGTATAATCAAACCCTTAACTACTGCCGCGGACTCAGACCATGATTCTTCAATGTGTAGAAAGTCCCCTTCCATTTTGTTTATATTTGGAGCCTTATTAAAAATTCTTTCCGCATGCTCCTAAACAACTCGCGATGCCTTTTATTGGTTGCGCTGCTAAATTTTTCGGTTTGTAACGGCCAACCTGAAGTAAAAACAAGCAAACCGCTTACCCACCTTCAACAGGACTTTGTGGATCTAAAGTTTGGCATGTTTATCCATTTCAATATTCCAACCTTTGCCGAAGCCGACTGGCCTGATCCCGACGCGTCGCCCGCGATTTTCAATCCGAAGAAACTCGACTGCAATCAGTGGGCTATTGCTGCCAAATCTGCCCACATGACTTACGGAGCATTGACAACCAAGCATCACAGCGGTTTCTGTATTTGGGACACGAAAACGACCGATTACAACGCCATGAACAGCCCGCTCAAACGCGATGTTGTGAAGGAATATACAGAAGCATTTAGGAAACAAGGGTTGAAAACGATGCTCTACTATTCCATTTTGGATACACATCATAAGTTACGTCCGGGCTATATTACTCCCAAACACGTTGAAATGGTGAAGCAGCAACTTACCGAACTTCTGACCAATTACGGAGAGATCAGCGCACTCATCATCGACGGCTGGGATGCTCCCTGGTCGCGCATATCTTATGATGACATACCTTTTGACGAGGTATATCGCCATATCAAGTCGCTGCAACCTAACTGCTTAGTGATGGATCTTAATGCAGCCAAGTACCCGGCGGAACAGCTTTTCTATACGGATATCAAGTCTTACGAGCAAGGGGCAGGACAGCATATCTCGAAGGAAACCAACAAGTTACCCGCCTTATCGTGCCTTCCCATCAACACTAGCTGGTTTTGGAAGAAAAATTTTCCCACTCAGCCTGTTAAGTCCGCCGCCGTGCTCTTGAATGATGATATAATTCCTTTTAACAAGGCATATTGTAATTTTATACTGAATATCGCGCCCAATCGTGACGGACTTATTGATGATAATGCACTGGAGGCGTTAAAGGAAATCGGCCAGCTTTGGAATAATGATCAAAAATCTGTGAAGTTACCTAGTTTCGAACAGCCGATTACGGCTCACAACCTGGCCAAGCACCAAAAAACAAATTCAAGCTGGAGCGAGGACATGTGGATCATGGACTTCGGAAACGATGACAATTTTAAAACATCCTGGATTTCGAATAAGGACGTTAGAATACCATGGTATGAGGTTGTATTCGAAAAGCCAACACATTTCAATACCATCAGCATTACCGAGGGGAAAACAGGGTTCACCAAGTATAAAATCGAATCCTTTTCAAAGGGCACCTGGACGAAAATCTATGAAGGAACCAGCACCGAACGAATCAAAGTGCATAGTTACGGCCCGGGCTTCACCGCGGAAAAAGTTCGTGTTTCAATCGACGAATTCAGCTCCGCGCCAAGCATTGCCGAATTGGGAATATATGATCAAAAGGCGATTGGAAAATGAGGTAGGTGTTATTGAAATGAAGTCAAAGAAACGCCCCAATATACCCGGATCGTCAGTCCAACAATCTTAATTTAATTCAATTTCTAATAGTAACATTAAACCAGTAAACAAATGGAAGTTAAAGACTCAAACGGAACAATTCTTCAAAATGGTGACTCCGTTACACTTGTAAAAGACTTAAAGGTCAAAGGTTCGTCCGTAACTCTGAAGCGGGGAAAAGTTGTTAAAAATATTAAATTGACAGAGGATGACGGCGAAGTTGACTGCCGTGTTGATGGAATGAGTATAGTTTTAAGAACCGAGTTTCTGAAAAAGGCATAACCATTCTAAAAGTAAGTATTTATAAAAACTTTTTATACTAATAATAAATACTTTACTTTTAAATAATATAGTTATTTCAATAATATTATAAATATTAACTCATAAATAACTTTAAAATAGGTAAATAATATTGAGAGAAGTGATACATATAAATAGTAAAAACCTTTTTAAACTTTTTATATATTTTATTAATATATAAAGTATATAACTTTTCAAAATAACTAACTGGTTAAGACGTATATGATATATTAAACGTGCTTAACAAATTATACTTCTTACCCATTACATATTACTATAAGTATCAAAATATTTAACTGATATTCAGCAGATTATAAAATAAAATCTATGTCAGAAGCATTAAATGTGCAAAATATAATTGAGATCCAGGCGAGTCGCGCAGTGGTATGGGATCTTTTAACAAATTCGGAGCAGACTAAGAAGTATATGTTTGGATGCGAAACCGTTTCCGATTGGGTCGTTGGAAGTTCCCTGGAATGGAAGGCGCTCTACGAAGGTAAGGAAACTGTTTTCGTAAAGGGAAACATCATACAACTCATCCCATACGAATTGCTGCATTATTCGACGATTGATCCAAACTCAGACATTGACGATATCAGCGAAAACTATTTACACGTCATATATCAGCTTCAAGACGCCGACGGGAAAACGATCTTGACGGTGACGCAAGGAGATTACAGCAAGGTTGCGGATGGAGAGCGGAGATATCAGGAAGCTTTCAATGGTGGAGAAGGCTGGAATCCAATTCTCGTTCAGATAAAGGAGCTAGCAGAGATCGTTTAAGAACCTCAAAGTGTCGATCCATCCGATATTAATAAAATACTATTTAGTTACGGAAACAGGTAGATAAACGAAAGCAATGAAAGTTTTTTCAACTAAGACCATGCCGATAGTTCAAGATCACGAATAATAAATCGTTTGTCGGGGAGCGCCGAGAGTTTAGCGTCTTGGCTTATTAAAGCGGTATCTTCAAATGGAAATGAAGATACCGCTCTTTGAATTCTACGATTGGTACGCACCAACTATTTCTTGTTTGATGGATCATCCCGACTTACCCCTTTGCAACCACAATTACCAACTCGTTTAAAACACATATACCAATGAAAAATCTCTTGTCCTTCTGTTCTAGAGGACTCATCACAAAGCAATAGTTAGGGCAAAATTTTGCCAAAACAATATCGCATCACTATTCAATTGCTCACCTTTCTTGATATCATCAATCAAGGTATTGCAAATCATTAACCTCAAACAATCTCTGAACACCTCCACGAATGAACAATTTGATCTCATTTCGTTACCCGAGTTATTCTAACTCTGAATAAAGAAAACACGGATTAACTAGATTAGCGCACAGAAAAATCCCTAAAAACTTTCTTTGATTATTCAAACGTCCCTCCCATCTCCCCAAGAATTAGATTTATTTTACTAAACTGAATCAAATTCACATTACTAAATTCTTTCAATAGTAGTTTCTCCGCCCCCTGAACTGCGTCATTTAAATTTCGTTTTCCAACATTTGTCAGCTTCACATAACTTACCCGAGCATCGCGTGCGTTAGCTTCTCTTCTCACCATTCCGAGCTTCTCTATGGGAGACAATACTCTTGTAATTCCGGATGCAGTGAGGCCCAATTTTTCAGCCAGATCTACCCTACGCATCTTCTCGTCCGGCGAAATACTTAGTTGATAGAGAACCATAAATTCGTTGAGATTCAGCCCGAGATCGATGAGCGCTGTGTCTAGTTTTTTGGTCCATAACGAATTGACAACTGTAAGATTCATCACAAACTTTAAGTGATCCGAAAGAGCCTCCATATAACATATTTAATTGATAAGTATTTGCTATATACTTGACATATCAAGTATATAGCAAATATAATGTATCGTTTTGAGTCCGCAAAGGCTTTTTTTGTATTCAAGAGATTTTCTACTTTGAGATCTATTAAATCATTTGGAAGATATATTGATCTCTCTATATTGAAGCCGGCAGATCGTTGTTACCTGCTTCTCTTCGAGAGGCTAAATGTAAAACTTCATTCAAACTTTACTAAGATGGGCGGATTTACTTAATTACAGGATAGGCAACTAAATCCAATCGCCGAGGGGAAACCTTGTACCAAAAGGCTGTTATTTTGCGCATGGCCTTGAAAGGGGAAAGGCTATGAAGAAGGTATTGAGAAGTATGGAGAATCAGTCAGCGAACAAATGTAAATGATATCTCCCCTCACGCTATTACTCCCGCATACGATGGCGGATATTGGCTCAGAAAAAATTAAGAACCAACTCGCAAATTGCCATTTACTATAATATATTATTGTAAATTATACAGAGAGATTATTGTTCAATTTAATATATTATAGTAATCATTCTCGAATATCATAAATTTATATTTGTAAATCGAACTAGTCCGAATACTCCTGCAACAGCTGACGGTAGCTATTGAGCACTGCTGACTTGGAAATAAAGCCAACAAACACGCCTCCATTGGCCGTGACAATTGGCAAATTCCATGCTCCTGTCTTATCAAATTTATCTGCGACAACCACGACGCTATCATTCTCCTCGATTACACCCAACGGTGGGTGCATCATTCCTCTGATACTCAGTAAGTTAAAATCTTCTTTATGGAACAAAATGGGACGTAAATCGTCCATGGTAATAATTCCAACGAGTTGGCTGTCATCGTTCAAAACTGCTATTGTGTTCTTTTTTCCGGTTCGTACAAGTCCGGTAAGCATTTCAAAGGAAGCGTTGACATGAATTGTTTGGTAATTCTTATCTATCAGGTCCAATGTGTGAAGGCGAGCGAGCAAATTCTGATCATGTTGATTTGTGAAAATCATTCCCTCTTTTGCAAGCGGTTCGAGATCCGGAGAAATCGGAGAAAACCATTTTGCCATTAGAAAGGAAGTCACGCTGACAATCATTAACGGAATAAAAAGGTCATAGCCGGAACTGGACTCCGCGATCAGGAATATTGCGGTAAGAGGAGCGTACATTACTCCGCTCATTACCCCGGCCATGCCAACGATGACTAGATTGATTGCGGGAACGTTATCTATTCCTATCAGCGTACTTATCCCCGCGACCAGAAAGCCGATGGCAGCCCCGGAAAAAAGAGACGGCGCAAAATTTCCACCATTTCCTCCACTGTATATGGTGATGGAAGTTGCAAAGGCTTTTAACAAACAAACTACTGCCACGAAAATGACTACTACCCATTCACTGTAACTGATAAGATCAAAGAAGCTATTTTCAACAAGACTTCTGACATCACCTCCTGCCAGTACCTTTACCATATCATATCCTTCGCCAAACAACGGTGGATAGAGGACGCAGAGCATGGACAGTACAGCGCCGCCCAACATTGCCTTTTCCAATTTTGTATACTTTAGCCCACGAAAGAAATGCTCGACGTTTTTGCTGATCACCAGAAAATATCTGGAATAAAGGCCGCACGCAACGCCCAAAATGAGATAAAATGGGATGTTATGATAGTCGAAAGGATTGCGCATCCGAAATTGAAAAAGAACCTCTTCATCCAATAAGATCCTGGATACCAAACTTCCACATACAGCGGCTACGACCAACGGAATGAAATCAGAGAAAACTACTCCCGTTAGTAGTATTTCCATCGCGAACATCACTCCTGCAATAGGTGCGTTGAACGCAGAGGCAATACCAGCAGTGGCACCTGCGGCGAGAAGTAAAGTTCGCTCCCGATATTGCAATTTATAAGTCTGTGCATAATTGGAACCCAGTGCCGCGCCCGTAACCGCGATGGGGCTTTCCAATCCGGCAGAGCCACCCAAACCGACCGTGATAGCGCTCTGAATGATCTGAGAGTACATTTTGACAGGACTTACGATACTGGAATTTTTTGCTATCTCACTCAAAATGACCGGAATTCCCTTCTTGTCTTTACCCTTAAAGAAGAATTGAACCACCAAAGTCGTGATCACTATCCCCAGAAATGGAAACACAGCATAAAAAAACACCTGCTCTTCAAAATGAACTTTGTGGGTTATGATATAATGAATGTAATGTACTAACGACTTGAGTATAACACCTGCTAAACCACATGTGCTTCCTACTAAAATGCCGGACAAAATCAAAAATTGATTTCTGCTAAGTATGCTTTTTAGCCAGAAGAGAACTACTTCGTAGCTTCTGACACGCCTAAGACTGTAGCGTGTGAAACTCCGTCTGAATTTGAGGAAGTTGTAGAATTTCTTGATACTTCTTGTTTTCACAACAGTGTTATTTAAATTCTCAGGAATGTTGATGGAGCTTACCTATTTTTAGTAAAAGTCGGCATGCATTTTCGAAGTACCAATTTTATTCAACATTATTCCATATCGTCGACCAGATACTTAAAATCGCGGATTATAGGGCTAATGTCTTCCGTCAAGGTGAAAGTGGGAAGTTTAAAACGGCCGTAAAATTTAAATGAAAAAAATCTTGAAAGAATCTTTTGAGTTACGCATCCAAACAGGAATACAAAACGTAGGTTATAGCAATAGACTGGCAAAATACAATTGAGTGTTTTACAGAACTTGGCACCTGGTTTACACTTTGACACACCATTTTGCGTAGAATGCTCCTCGTTCCACTTCAATATCTCTAACGTACCGGTAGAGATTTGCTAAGCCCCTTTTTCCAGCCCTGCATTCTCTGAGATTATCAGGCAGAAAAAAGGGGCTTTCCGATTCCGAAAAGCCCTCTATCTGAAGAATTTAATGCTACAGCGTGTTTTTCGCCAGCTGCACGTCTAAACGTATATCAACAGGTCGATCATTCCCATAGCCATTGTTATAACCACTTCCTGTACCTATTCCAACACCAACTCCACCGCCCATTCCGATGCCACCTCCAAGACCAATTCCGATACGAGGCGAAATACCACCACCGGAGGATTGCCCTTCAACACTGATATTGATCCCCAACATTGGAGAAGTATCAGGGTTGATTTTCATGAAGCTGAATGGGACAATGATCTGTTGTGAAAGCTCATTATTTTCATCCATCGATATCTTCATGCGAAAATTTTTATCTTCTACCAGGTTCAGATAGTGCGGTCCGTCCTGGTCTTTCCAAACGCCCTCTTTGTTATAAGAATCGAGCAGCATTGTAAGTCCCAGACTATTAGGGAGATCCGTATCAATTCTCTTCAATGCCTTTCTATCTTCCTTCATCACCACAGGGAACTGAACGTAATATCCTTCCTTCTTTTGATTTTCCGGCGTAAACGAAATACGAAGCCCACTACCCAGTATTTTCTGAATTGTGTTCGGATCTTTCGTCTTTAGAGTGATGTAAAGAAAGTTATCATCGTTAATTATCCCGTATCCAAGGCGCGATTGCTGATCCTGATGATCAATTTTAACTTCATCTACAAAGGAAAAGGGAGCATTCCATTTTGCATCGTAGGGTATCGTTTTGGAGGAACTGCAGGCAGCTGCCGAAGCCAGGAGGCCAAGGAACCATATCTTATTGAGGTTTTTCATTTCTTAATGTTAAATCACTGATAACTATGGATGAATAACGAACTTCATCTATAATTCATTACTAAGGAACGCCAAAAATCGTTGCAGCATAAACGCTACTTCATCAAAAGTGAGATTTTGTTATGCAGCTGCACCGGGTCAAATGGTTTCGACAATGCGTCGTTCATTCCCGACTGGATCGCTTCCTCCACTTCCTCAGGTAAAATGGTTGCAGAGAGCGAAAGAATTGGGGTGTCTATATGGAGGTTTTGACGAGCATAACGTGCGGCCTGAAACCCATCCATTTCTGGCATTTTAGTGTCCATCACGATCATATCATAAGTACTTTCAGACATAGCCTCAACCGCTTCCCTCCCATTGAGCACCCACTTGGTGCTGATATCCCATGCTCCGAGGTATTTTTCCAACAATAGTCCATTGATACGGTTATCTTCCGCAATCAAAATCTTTTTGCCCGGAAAAGGCGGCAATTGGTTGTATGGTGTTGGCGCAGAACTTTTCAAAACGCCGAGGTTGGCTTCAGACAGTTCGAGCACAAAGTAAAACTTGCTTCCTTTTCCTTCCTCACTTTCGACCCGAAGCTCGCCGCCCATGAGGCTTACAAGCTTCTGAGAGATGGTGAGGCCCAGCCCTGTCCCTCCGTATTTCGATGCCGTCTCATTTGTAGCTTGCCCGTATTCAGCAAATATATTAGCAAGGCTTTCTTCTGAAATACCGATACCTGTGTCTACAACTTCAAATCGAACCGTATGCTTTCCACCCCGAAATCCTTCATAGCGCATTTTAAGGCTCACAACTCCTTTATTGGTGAATTTCAGGGCATTACCCAGAAGATTTAACAGAATTTGCTTTAACCGCATCTCATCAATCAAAAGGCCTTCCGGAACGGATTGCTCTACATAGCAACTCATTTTCAGCCCTTTTTCTTCCGCCCGGAACTGCATCAGATTGCAAACATCATTAGCAGTGATGTGAAGATTGGTCGGAAACGGTACGATGGAAAACTTACCCTGGTCTATTTTTGAAATGTCCAGAATATCATTCACAATGTTCATCAACGACGAAGTGGAGTTCGTAAGCAGTTTCAGCAATGAACTTTGCGTCTCGTTCAACTGACTGTTTTCAAGCAGATTAGATATTCCGATAATACCGTTAAGAGGCGTCCGGATTTCGTGGCTCATATTCGCCAAAAACGTCTCTTTTGATCGCTGAGATCTCTCAGCTTCATTTTGGGCTCTTATCAGCTCCCTTTCTCGTGCCTTCCTTTTTTCAATATCGTGCAGGTTAACAAAGAGCACTTTGTCTTTGTACATAATACGTAGTTCCAGCCACACGGATTGATGCAAATGTCCTGAAAACCGGTCCTCGACCACTCGCGTTTCACCGTATGTATACTCTTTGTTCACCATCACTTGCTGCAGCGGCGAGCCAATCGGCTCCACAAGCAGGCTCAATATGGAGGTATGCAACAAATCGGAAGGTTTTTTTCCTAATATAACTTCAACCGAGGGGTTGATCGACAAAATCTTCCCTGTATCCGGCTCTACGGTGGCTATAATATCGGGCGAATTGGTAACAATCGTTTCGTAATTCTTGAGCAGTTTATTTTTTTCACGGATCTCCCGCTGGCTTCTGGACAACCTGATCAGAGAATCAATTTTGGCATTTGTTATATACGGATCAAGCGGTTTGTACAAGTAATCTATTGCTCCTGCTTTGAGTCCCTTGACCGCATAAGTCGTTTCCTTTGAAATTGCAGTAACAAAAAGTATCAGTATTTCCTTGGTTTTTGGGTTGGATGCGAGCATTTGCGCAAACTCAAATCCATCCATTCCAGGCATTTGAACGTCTACAATGGCAATACTTATTTCATTTTCCCAAACCAGCCGCAAAGCCTCGTTGGGAGATGTGGTTAACAATACCTGAATGTCATCACGGTCAAGAATTGCGTTAAGAGCGATCAAATTCTCTTCACGGTCATCTAACAGTAATATTTTTATGTTTTCCATTTTTGGGTAAAATTTTGAATCATTTCTGGTTCACTAACCGAAGTGCTGGCATTCACTATATGTTCGCAAATCGCTGATAGCAAATCACTTACAATTAGATTATTTTCTGATATATGTTCAGGCCTTTGTCGATAATTTTAAATTTATCTTCAAGACCCGTATGTTTCAACCCCTCCCTTTTTCCGAGACACAGAAAACCGAAAACGGCTAAACTATCGTACAAAAGTTTCAGGACGGTCGTTCGCTTGCTTGGCGTAAAATAGATCAGGACATTGCGGCAAAAAATGAGATTGAATTCATTAAAAACACCGTCTCTCGTCAAGTCATGGTTAGCGAAGGACATATTTTGACGCAGCTCAGGGATCATGACCGCTCGCCCATTTGAAACCCTGTAATAGTCAGATAGCGACGAAACCCCTCCTGCTTCGATATAATTTTCCGAGAACTGCCGCATTTTACCAACCGCAAAGCTACCTTCCTTGGCGCAGGTGACAATACGCTCACTCAAATCAGTCGCATATATCCGTGATTTATTGTACAATCCAGCTTCTTTCAAAAAGATCGCGATTGAGTATGCTTCTTCGCCTCCGGCACAACCCGCACTCCAAACTCTTAGAAAAGGGTATGATTCCAGGTAGGTCAATACTTCACGCCCAAAAGAAACATAAACGTCAGGATCGCGAAACATCTCTGAGTAATGAACCGTAAGCTCCTGAACGAAGTCGCGTACGACCTGGCTTCCTTCGCCAAGCCTGTGCAGCAGGTCTGCCTTTTCAACACCGAATTTGTCAAGATACCGAAATACACGTCGTTGCAGCGATGGTCTGGCATATCCGGAGAAATCAAATCCTGATATGCTCCGAAGTTGATCTATAAATTCTTCGAGGTCAAAACTCTCGCGATTTTCCGTGATCATATGCTAAGCGGAATGACTCCAAACTTTGATCAACGACATTAACTTTTCTATGTCAAGCGGTTTTGATATATAATCGCTCGCACCCGCGTCGATACAGAGTTGCCTGTCAGAAGACATTGCTTTCGCAGTAACAGCAATGATCGGCAACTCGGCCCATTTACTGTCCTGACGAATTCGCTTAGTCGCCTCAATGCCATCCATTTCGGGCATCATCACATCCATCAAAATAAGACCAATATTTTCAATAGTGTTCAGTTTTTCCAGTACTTCAAACCCGTTTCCGGCAATTTCAATATCATATCCCTCCTCTTGCAGGACGGCGCTCAGCGCGAATATATTCCGCATGTCGTCGTCTGCAAGCAATATTTTTTGACCAGAATAATTTTTTGTAATACTTTCTAACGGGCTCACTGTCATGATTTTAGCGGACTCGGATGCCTCGGCAGTCGATTTTTCGGGCGCGACATTTCTTAAAAACTGCTTGACCTCATCCAATAGTCTTTCGTTAGACTTACGCGTTTTCATCACGATGGGATGCGCGTAATGCATAATTTTTGCTAGGTCTTCGTGCGACAAATCCTCGGCCGTGTTAATTACCACGGGTAGTTTATGCCATTCGGAATGCTGTTTGATATCATCCAAAAGTTCAAGCCCGCTTCGGTCCGATAAATTAACGTCCAGGATTATACCGTCAACTTTTTCTGTTTTTAATAGTGAGAGTGCCTCCGCCGCGTTAAATGCATATAGCACAACGATATTATTCTCAGCGAGATAGTCACCCAGGAATTTGCTTTGCAGATGGTCGTCCTCAACTAATAACAAGCGCTGTTTGGTAAGATCACTGCCTTTAATTTTCAACAGCTCGAACAGTTTACCGGCCTGAATTTTATCAACAGGTTTTTGGATAATACCAACGGTTCGGTCGGCGGCGTCTTCCCGCAGCGAATCGCTGCCCGAAGAAACGATATGTACCGGAATATGTTTGGTTGCATGGTCATTTTTGAGACGATCCAACACTTCTTGTCCTGAAATGTCCGGCAGGAAAACATCAAGCGTAATCGCGGTCGGTTTGAATTTTTCTACCTTTTCAAGGCCCTCTTTGCCTGTGAGAGCGATCATGGTTTCAAAGCCAAACTTACGGGCTTTATCAGCCATATCATTCGCAAAAATTTCATCGTCCTCAATAATCAAAAGTCGGCCAGGCACTTCCTCTCCATTCGACGACTCCCTAGCTGCTTCCTGCGATCCATTGGAAAAATAAGTTGGTATCTCCGTCACAAGGCGTGACTCGTTCGTTTCCAAAGGTATGATCAAACAGAACTCTGAGCCCCGGCCCTGCTCGCTTTTTAGCGTAATACGACCTTTAAGTAGCGATGCCAACTCTTTACTGATTGAAAGCCCCAGGCCGGTGCCGCCATATTTTCTGCTCGTCGATCCGTCGGCTTGTTGAAAAGCTTCAAAAATGGCCTGCTGTTTTTCGAGGGGAATTCCGATTCCGGTATCTGTTACGGCAAAATTCAGATATTCTCCATCTCTGGATATTCTGAGGGACACTGATCCGGGAGCTGACGTAAATTTAACTGCGTTGGAAAGGAGATTTCTTACGACTTGCAAAATGCGTACAGGATCAATCCACAACAAATCAGGTGTGTCTACGGATTTTTCAAGAACCAACTTGATGCCTTTGTTATCGCACATTTTCTGGAACAAATCCCGCATATTCTGCAGAAGACTGTCAGTTGGCACGTATTCATAGTGAAGCTCGACTTTCCCGGCCTCCACTTTTGCCAGATCGAGAATATCGTTGATCAGGGTAAGTAAGTCGTTTCCTGAAGTATTGATTACAGACGCATATCGTTCCTCTTCTGCGCTTAGACGGGCTCCTTTGTTCTCTCGAAGTATTTGGGAAAGAATGAGAATACTGTTTAAGGGAGTTCGGAGCTCATGGCTCATGTTTGCCAGAAACTCACTTTTGAATTTACCGGCTTTTTCCAGTTCGTCAGCCTTAATTTGCATCTGATCCCTTGCTTCTTCGATCGTGCTATTCTGTTCTTCGAGCAGAAATGCTTTTTCTTCCAGCTCCGTGTTGATCTGCTTGAGCTCTTCCTGCTGTTCACGAAGTTCTTCATCAGACACTTGGAGCATGGACGTTTGCTTGCTCAACTCCTCATTGATCACTTTCATTTCCTCTTGCTGACTCAGTAGCTCCTCCGCCTGTAACTGCGTCTGACGCAATAGTTCCTGAGTTCGCTGGCGTTCCTTTGAGGCCATAATAGTTGCCGAAACACTTTCAGATATTGCCTCCATCAATTTCGCAACCCGTCTTCCCGGATCATGTAAAAACCCAAGCTCGACCACAGCAATTACCTGATTGTCAAACGTTAGGCTCTTGATATAGACTGCTCCTGCGCGTGCCTCGCCCAGTCCACTTGAGAGCCGGAAATATCCGGGAACAACGTCCATCTTTTTAACAACAGTACTGTCTGCCGCTACCTGTCCCAGCAATCCCTTCCCCAACTCAATCTTTTGGGGAACGGAGTCAAAGCCATCAATACCATACACATCCGTCAGTTCAAGCACCTCACCGGATCGATTGGCAATATAGACCACAGCCAGGTCTGCACCCGAGGTCACAGCCAATTTGCTTAAAAGCCTTTTAGTAAGCCTTTTTATGGAAAGGTCACCCCTTATAGCAGCGCCAATTTCCAGTGCACCATTCAATATCCAGTTCTTTTCGTGATCTTCCTGAGCAAGCTGCTCAAGACTTTCATTGACCTCGTTGGTCGCTTTTTCGGATTTTAGCTGAGATAAATAAGTTTTTCGTACGATCCAGGATAAAAGCAAAATTACTACCAGGAAGAGACCGTTTCCGATGATAATATAACTTTCTGCTTTACGGGAACTCTCCTCGGCAATATTTCGGCGGACCAATAGTAAAGTCTGCTCAGTATTTTCTATCGCCGCAAAAATTTTATTGATACGATCAGTCACTTGTTTACCCCGCATGACAAAGGGCTGAATTGCTGAAATATCGCCTTGACTTGCGTTGAGTTCAACAAGTTGACGATTCAGTAATGTTATTTTTTGGTATACATACAAATCCAGACTATCACTACGATTTTTTTGTACCGAATTGTCCCCAAAATGGTTTTTTAATTGTTCAAGCTGGCTTCTAAGGCGAAAACTGCTGCTCTCAAAATTGTTTTTAAAAACCTCCTGGCCTGTCAGGGCAAATCCCCTGACACTAGTTTCCATGGTTAATAAGATATTCTTTATTTCATAAGTCGTAGATAAAACCTCCCGGGTATGGTCAACCCATTGTGCACTTTCCTGCTGAACTTGTATGCTTTTGAACGAAAAAATACCAACAAATAAAACAAGAATGATAGCAGCAGCCACACCTAAAAAGGCCTTATTCAAAAAGGAAAGTCGATTCATAAACGTTAATATGCAAACAGAAGTGATCTCTCACCAAGGGAATTACCCCTTAGAAATGTCATACAATTTTAGCATATGTTTGTCAAATATTTACAAAACAAGTTCGATATAATTAATTGCCTTAGTTAAAGTTATTTCGCACGGCGAAATTTCTACTTAAATAACAGCCCCGAAAACAAATAATTTAAATTGGAAAATTTCCGTCTCAATACCACTTTGGTATCTGAAGGGTCTCAAGAAAATACAGCTCTCTAGCCACAATTCTTTGAGAAAAAGTGTGGGTCAAACACCATTAAGGTTTTACGAATAATCTACTTACAGCCACTCGACAACTTCATTGTCAAGCGTAATGATAACCCCTCTGGAGCTCTTTCCGACCTGGCTGAACGCTCTGATCAGTTTTCTCAAATGCCGACGTGGTTCGTCGGGATTCTTACCCGCGACAATTCGCATAAGGACGTTGGTACCATCGGGCATATCCACCATTCGGTCTACGTGCAGCATCCCACCTCCAGGCACGAGCACCTCGCGGTTCATACTCACATGGTTGGTATCCTCATAAAGTTGGCTGACCGATGCGTCTGACAATAATCTGGTTACGGTTGGAAGCAAATCGTCTGTGTCTTTTCTGCTGACAATTCCCTCATTGACAAGACGGGCAACAAGATGGGGCAAATCAGATACTGAGCGTAGCGAAGTCAATAAGTAGCATAATTTCTGCAACCTGTCGTTTTTCGGTTCAAATGTTTCAATATCAAAAATTCGATCCGCCATTCGTCTCAAACGTAACGACTGACTTCTTTCATTGCTAAGCACCGTGTTGACAAAAAATGGCTCGGCCGACAGCCGGTTATGGCTATGAATAGGCTCTCCAGCACCTTGATATAAAACATATTTTGTCTCTTCCTCCGACCATTGAGGTTCTCTCCCCTCCAAGTTCAAATAGTTGTGAAGCCAGTGATTAACCGACGCCCCAGAACTCCAGCTCTTGTCCCTTTTTGCTAGAATATATAAAGCCTGAACAGGCCTCGTAAACGCAACATATAGTAAATTCAGGTTTTCAACAACCGTCCGCATCCGGTGCTCATAATATTGCTCATCGACCACCGTACCTTCCAGGGCTTTGACATATGACACGATGGAAGTCAGCAATTTTTTGGATATGCCAGTCTCGTCATCCATTATAAGATCCTCGTAGTCAGCGTTATCCAGATCCACCCACAGCGGATCGTTAGCTCTCGGCATCACACTCCAATCGGCATATGGCAGTATAACAACGGGATATTCAAGGCCCTTGGATTTGTGAATGGTTGTGATTCTTAACGCATCCGTACCAGCTGGAACAGTGATGGATAATTTATGTTTTACGTTTTCCCAATGAATAAGGAAGTCGCCCAGATGATTGCTTTTTTTGTTTCCATAATCCAGAACTGAATCCAGAAACCGGAACAGATATTCTTTGTCAGTGTCTAGTTTGAAAAGCCCAAATTTGTCGATCAGAATTTCCGCCAGCTCAAAAACGGAGACCTGCCTCAATTTGAAAGCAACCAGTTCGATCTGCCATTTGATAAAATACGAAAGAAAAGAATCCATACCCGAGGATGCCGCGAGCTGACGGATTTCCTCATATTCTGCGGCGCTCGGATTTTGTTTTCGAATAACATGGTGAAACAAATAAGCGGCCTCGTATCTCGCCAGATTATGATCCGGGTTATGTAATACCTTCATAAAAGAGACTACAAAATGCACTACACGCGAATATGTGAGGGTAAGCGCATCATCAGAAATTAGCGGATACCCAAGTGCCCTAAATGAAGCTGCTATGGCTGCAGCGTCCCTTTTCCTGCGACAAAGTATGGCAATATCCTTCCACTGATAACCCTGCTCCAGTAGCTCCTCCACAATCGTAACGGTCCGGATAAGTATAGGGTCTGCAGCATATGGATTTTGATTGTCCACCGTTTCCGCGTCGCCACCCAAAAACTCCATCTGCACATGGCCGCCCTTTTTCACATCCTCTGGAATTTCCTGTTGAAAATATTCATTAAATACCTGCCCAACAACGGGATATTGATCTGACAGCGTTTCGGCAACGAACGAAAAAAAGCCGTTATTAAAGCTGGTAATTTCGTAAAAACTCCGCCTATTGGTTCTCAAATGATCCAGTACGAGGTTCTGATGAACAGCCATGAGCCTTTCAGAAACATAGTTGCCGTCGCCCAGTTTCTGGGATAATTCTAATACCTGATCGTTGGAAAGATGAAGAATCAAATCCATATCCCCTCCACGGAATCGATATATCGACTGCTTCGCATCACCCACCACGAGATTGAAATGGCCTTCACCTAAGGCGTTCTCTATTAAAGGAAGCAGGTTGGCAAATTGTAGTTTGGAAGTATCCTGAAATTCATCGAGCAAGATGTGGTTATATTTGTCCCCAAGTCGTTCAAATATAAATGGAATCGGTTCCTGTGAAACGATTTCAAGTATACGGCGATTAAAATCTGAGATATGAACTTGGTTGTTTTGCTTCAATAAAGCATCAAACTCTTTCCGAATTTCTCCCAACAGTGACAGGTTGTATAAATGCTTATCAAGCTCCTGATATAGTGTCACTTTCCGTATTTGGTTCTCCCGAATGATTTCAATATTCGCTAATATATCCGCCAGGTCCTGCTTGATATTATCTATTTGCTGTTTGACGAGTGTGGGAGTTTTGGCGGTATACCAGACATCCTCATTGATCGCTTTCCTTACGTAAGAGTTTGGGGATTCCCAAAGCTTCTTTCCATCCTTTCGTGCATTCAAATATCCAAAAACACCGCTTGCTGAATAGTAGAAATCGCCAACCTCGAGGCCTTCGTTCAATATAAGCTGAAAGCCCTGGGCCGCATATTGCGTCAACTGATCTTCCGTTTTACGGATAAATGCCCGAATTTGTTTTCTAATCACATTCCAGTCCTGCATCTGAAAACTGGATATCCGCTGCATTTTCAGATACCCTTCTTCATTGATCAGTGTCCCCGCGCTTCCGCGGATAATATTTGGTAATGAGCCCCAGCTTCCGCCAGCTTCGGTTTTTTCCCTATAGTAATTTTCAACTATTTCTGTTAAAACTTCTTCTCCCTCCTGCCCGATTCTGGCCAAAAGCCGGTCGACCGCATCATCCAAAAGTTCGCGGTCCAGTTGCGTTTCAAAAACGAATGGCAGCCCGAGTTCATCTGTAAAACTGCTGACCAGGCGTTGCGTAAACTTGTCAATCGTCATCACCGAGAAGTCGGAGTAGCGATGTAATATCTGAGTAAAAACTTCCTTCGCCCTTGCCGACAGCAGCAAAACGATATCAGAAAATATAGCGGGACTTCCGATTGCCTCAGGATATAGTTCGATCGCGACATCTTTTAACATCGAGGGCACTTGAGTTGTGCCTGGGGTATATGCAGAAAACTGTCGAAGCATCAGCAATATCCGCTCCTTCATCTCATTGGCAGCCGCGTTGGTAAACGTGACGGCCAAAATATTCTTAAAGTACAGATCCTCATTGGAATGCAGCGCGAGCTTCAGATACTCCTTGGTAAGCGTATATGTTTTGCCTGAACCTGCCGAAGAACTGTAAACTTTGAACACGGGATGAAATTTTGGATTTGAGCGAAAAACGAATTGCCAATATACACAAAAAACCAGGCTCAGGCCTGGTTTTAGCTACTTCGAAATATCTTTCAACTATAGGTTAAACCTGATCCCTCCAGATAAATTTGGACTAAAAAAGAACGGACGGGGAACAAGTTCCATGTAAGTTCCACCCTCTATAAAAACCGATATTCTATTATTAGGGATGTAATATTCAAAACCACCCAATGCGGACCCGCCTAAACTGATGCTTTTTTCGTAGTCCCCAGTCAATCGGTCAGGATAAGTTCTTCGGCTGTTTAACTGGCCACCTAGTCCGTAATATACATGAACAGATTCCGAATTGAAAAATGGAGTATGCCACAAATAATGAGCCTGTATTGCTAAACCAGTATTTTTGTACCGACCATTACTTCCTCTATATTCTCTGTCTTTCCCGAAAACACCGCCGAATGTACCCACCGAAATATCGATGGCGTGGATATTATTAAAATATTTTCTGACATTGATGCCGGTCGGTTCACCCAATTTAAAGCCTACAGCCCAGTTATCGTATTGAGCATGCGCAACGCTAAAAACCAAAATAGATAAAAATGTGAAAATTAACTTCTTCATAGTGAATTACTTGGTGCGAATTTAACGGGTTCTATAAATGCTGCCTGGGGTATTAAGCCTCCACGCTATTTGTTTGAAATTTCTTCAGTGACTCTATCAATATCAGGTTTTCCTCTCTAGTTCCTACCGTGATCCTAAGGCATCCATCGCAAAGGTGAACCTTCGAGCGGTCTCGCACTATAATTTTTTCGTTGATCAGATAAGACATTACCGCTTTGGCATCGTCAAATTTCACCAGAAGAAAATTAGAATCGGACGGATAAACCCTCAATACCAACGACAAATTACCCAACATCGTACGCAGGTGACTTCTTTCTTTTAAAATTTCCTCCACCATATCCTTTTTTTTCTGCTCCGATTCAAGCCCTTTTAAGAGTGCCTGCTGAGCCGGTAAACTGATATTATAAGGTGGTTTGATCTTGTTTAATATCTTCACAAGCGATTCCGAAGCGAAGCACATTCCCGCTCTTAATCCGGCTAGCCCCCATGCCTTCGAGAACGTTTGCAACACAACCAGATTCGGAAATTCAGCTAAACGCTCCGTCCATGACGGGATATCGGTGAAATCGATATATGCCTCATCAACAACAACTAGGCCGTTGAAAGCCTTTAAAATAGCCTCAATCGACTCAGATTCCATCACGTTGCCGGAAGGATTGTTAGGCGAACATATCCATATAATCTTGGTATCTGGTGTAATTGCTTTCAACACCGACTCAGTATCAATCTGAAAATCAGCAGTCAATGAAACCCGATCGATGATCACGTCATGAATGTTCGCGCTTACTTCGTACATCCCATAAGTTGGCGGCATAATCAGAACACGATTTTTTCCAGGAGTGCAGGTCGCCCGTACCAATAAATCTATCGGCTCGTCACTTCCATTTCCAAGGTATATCTGATTAACCGGAACATGTTTGATCGGTGAAATTTTCTCTTTGATCTCATGCTGATATGGATCTGGATATCTGTTGTAAAAATCCGAAGTCACCGAACCAATCGGGTTCTCGTTTGCGTCCAGAAATACGCCCAAACTGCCGGTGTATTCATCCCTCGCGGACGAATAAGGCGCCAGAGAAATAATATGGGGGCGAAGAATTTTATTTAAGTCAAAAGTATTCATGCTTCTTACAATACAGCGTTGCACAACGGCAACTTTCATAATATTAAAACAGGCAGATTAGATCCAGTTATCCCTAATCTTTCAACCGGATACTAACCGCGTTTTTATGGGCATCGAGCGACTCAGCCGCCGCCATCACCTCAACAGTACTTCCTATCCTGCCCAGTCCTTCCCGAGTGATATGCTGTAGAGTAATTTTCTTTACAAAACTATCCACCGACACGCCGCTATATGCTTTTGCGTATCCATTTGTTGGAAGGGTATGGTTAGTTCCTGACGCATAATCACCGCAGGATTCAGGCGTATAATTCCCTAAGAAAATCGAGCCAGCGTTAAAAATCTTCTCAGAAACCTCTTCCGCGTTTTCAATACTTAAAATAAGGTGCTCTGCCGCATATTCATTCAGCAATTCGATCGCTTCATGCTGGTCTTTTACTAAAAGTGCTGTACTGTTTTCAATGGCCTGTCTTGCGATTTCCTTTCTTGGTAAATCTTCCAACTGCAACTGTAACGCCTGATTGACATTATTGATCAGTGTTGGGCAGGCAGAAACCAGCAGGACCTGACTATCAACCCCGTGTTCTGCCTGGGAAAGCAAATCTGCCGCAACAAAAGAGGGTACTGCCGTTTCGTCTGCATAAACGGCGACCTCAGAAGGACCAGCAGGCATATCGATTGCCACACCTTCTTTGCTTATTAACATTTTCGCAGCGGTAACATATTGATTTCCAGGCCCGAAAATCTTATATACTCTCGGCACACTTTCGGTGCCATAGGCCATAGCCGCAATCGCCTGGGCTCCGCCGATACGGAATGCAACTGTTACTCCTACCAATTTGGCCGCGTACAAGATGGCGGGATGATCAGATGGCGTACAAAGCACAACCTCCTTACAACCAGCAATTTTCGCCGGAATTCCCAACATAAGTACAGTACTGAAGAGCGGTGCCGTCCCACCCGGAATATAAATTCCGACTTTTTGAATACCTACACTTTTGCGCCAGCAAGTCACGCCTTCCATAGTTTGCACTTTCTCCGAAGATTGCAATTGGCGTTCATGAAAGGCATAGATATTGGCATATGCCTGCTGAATAGCACTTTTCAATTCGTCGTCCAGCCTACTTTCAGCTTTTTCCAACGCTTCGGCGGAAAACAAAAGCGAGTCTAATGACACATGGTCAAACTGTAACGCCAGTCTCCGTATCGCGTCGTCTCCGTTTTGCCTTACATCAGCCAATATAGGAGCAACTCTTGCCTCTATTTCTTCGAAATTCTGAACGGGTCGCGCCAGAATACTCTGCCATTCACCGCGTTCAGGATAATTTATAACATTCATACTTTCTAATCGAGCAAGTTATCGTACAACTAATATGCTCCGGATATTTTCGGCTAAAGCTGTTACCAGCACAAATAAGCCGATTTGCCCCTCCGGCTTTGTGTTAACATCCTGATAAAACCTCTCACCCAGCATTAAAGCACAAGCGAATCATTATGGCCAGGGATTAGCTATATCTCTTAAAGTTCCGGTGATGACACCTACCACGGTTGACCAACTAAAAGCTAAAATATAACTCCTAATCGCTATTAACCAATAGCTAAACCCAAGCTCGTCACAATATCATCTTCTCAATCGGTATCACCAATATCCCCTCTGCACCTGCCTGTCTGATCTTTTCAATATTTTCCCAAAAATCATTCTCATTTATCACCGAATGAAGCGAGCACCAACCTTCCTGTGCAAGTGGAAGAATCGTCGGAGAACGCATACCAGGTAAGAATTGAATGATATTGTCAACCGCTGCTACCGGGCAATTCAAGAGAATATACTTGTTGTTTTTAGCAACCTGCACCGACTTAATCCTGAACAAAAGCTGATCCAACAAATCCTGCTGACCAGGAGTCAAGGTCTTGCTAGCGATCATAACCGCTTCCGATCTGAAAATCGTTTCGACCTCTTTCAAACCATTGCTCAATAAGGTGCTTCCAGAGCTCACTATATCACAAACTGCATCTGCCAAACCAATACTTGGAGCGATTTCAACTGACCCGCTGATTTCGTGAATATGTGCGTGAACATTATGAGATTTCAAATATTCACCCAACAAACGCGGATAAGTGGTGGCAATACTTTTACCATCCAGATCATGCACACCATTATAGTCATGCTCTCTTAAAACGCCAATCGAGAGGCGACATTTTGAAAAACCCAATTTGTGAACAGTTGCAACTGACCGATTGGCTTCTTCTGAAACGTTTTCGCCTACAATACCCAGATGCGCCACGCCGTCCTCAACGTAGCCAGGAATATCATCATCTCTTAAAAAGAGGATTTCGGCCGGAAAATTGGTTGCGGCAGTTTTTAGTTTTCCAGCTCCGTTATCAAAACGGATGCCACATTCTTTGATCAATTTAAGCGAGTCTTCGCTGAGTCTGCCCGACTTTTGAATTGCAATTCGTATTATGTCACTCATTTTGTAAAGCCTTCGTTGTCAGCAACTCAGGCGGTTTGGAATATTATTTTATAATTTCGATACTCAGGTAATTTGCCAGGAAGAAATCAAGCCCGGAAGGGATTTCACAAATCAATTCCAGCTGAGGGTCTTCGTGCCTTGGTGGCTAAATCACTATTGATTATTCAGAAAGGATTTTTTCTACCAGGCTGTCTGCGGAAAGTTTGACCTGCTCTCCCGACTTCATATTCTTCAAAGTTAACAGTCCGGACGCGATTTCTTCCGAACCAATGAGAATTACAAACGGTATTTTCTTCCTATCGGCATAGTCCAGCTGCTTTTTCAACTTAACAGAATCCGGATAAAGCTCTGAATTGATACCCACTTTTCTCAGTAATGGCAACAACGTCAGGCCGTAGTCAAATCCTTCTTTATCAAAATTCGATATCAAAACTTTTGTCGAAGTTTCGTGCTGATCCGGGAAAAGATTTAGCTCTTCCAACACATCATATATCCTGTCAACGCCAAGCGAAATACCGACACCTGAAATTCCCGGCACGCCAAAAGTTCCAGTCAAGTTATCATACCGACCACCGCCGGATATACTTCCAATCTGAACGCCGTTTGCCTTGACCTCAAAAATGGCACCTGTATAGTAGGAAAGTCCGCGAGCCAAAGTGATATCCAGCTGTATTTTAGGATTTTCAAGCCCTGATTTTTCAACCATTGCCCAAACTTCTTCCAATTCTGCAACGCCCTTCAGCCCTATCTCCGAGTCAGAAAGCCAGTTTTTCAGTGATTCGAACGGATTCACGGAAGATTGTAAACCAAACATGGGTTCGAGAAGCGCAATATTGTTTTCGGAGAAACCATTACTTAACAATTCTTCCTCCACTTTTTCTCGCCCGATCTTGTCCAGTTTATCAATGGCTACGCATAGCGGACCTTCCTTTCCCTGCGCACCTATGATATCTGCTATTCCAGTCAATATCTTCCTGTTATTAATCTTGACAGTAAAGTCCTTTATGCCCAACTCCGGAAGAATGTCATGCAGCAACATCACGATCTCCGCTTCGCAAAGCAAGGAATCAGTTCCTACCACATCCGCATCACACTGATAAAATTCACGATACCTTCCTTTTTGTGGCCTGTCTGCACGCCAAACTGGTTGGATTTGATATCGTTTGAAAGGCATTACCAGCGTCCCGCGGTTCATGACCACGTGGCGAGCGAAGGGCACTGTGAGGTCATATCGTAGCCCTTTTTCCGAAATCTTCTGCGTAACAGCCTTATATCCTTCTTCAAAAGACGAAGGTTCAGTTTTTGACAAAAAATCGCCGGAATTCAGTATTTTAAATAGTAGCTGATCACCCTCATCTCCATACTTCCCCATCAAGACACTCAAGTTTTCAAAAGCGGGCGTTTCCAGAGGCAAAAATCCGTAACGCTGAAAACTTTTCCTGATGGTATCGAAAATAAAATTACGCTTTGCCATTTGGTCGGGACCGAAGTCACGTGTTCCCCTGGCTAAAGATGGTTTACTCATTGTTATTACGAAATAAATAAGGCACTCCGACTCAACTTGCCACTTTCCTGAACTTGATGCACAACTTCTGGTTACAATGTAAATATGTACTGTTGTGGTGTTTCTGCGTTAAATAAGATGTGCGTAGGACTCTGAAAACCCCAAAGTTAGGGTAGCTTGTGTAATATTTATGACTATACGCTACATAATTTCTATAAAAATGATTAATTTTGCGGCTCTTTCACATAACAATATTAAAAAATGGGAGTTACGGAATTAAAACGTAAAGGTCGTAGAAATAAAGCAGTAGCAAATAACCGTACAGCTAAGATCAAAGATCTATTGCGTAAACCAGAGGTAAGAAACGTTGATGTTGAGGCAATTAAAGCACAATTTGAAGCCAACAAAAAATAATAGCTTTCTACCGATAAAGTTATCGAGCAAGTCCCTGTCAATCTGTTTTGGTAGGGCTTTTTGCTTTTTTAACTGATTTTGGTCGACGGTTTTGTTTGGGGTGTAATTTTTGTTGCAGCTGACGCATACTTCTCCTCGCTTCTTTGCGAACGTCGGTTAGAATACGGAATCGTAAGGCTTCACCAAAAAGAATCAGCCCTCCATTGACAAGAACGAGACTGTAAAGTCCGAGTAAACCCCATACCTGAGCAGGCTCTCCCACGCGGCGTTCATGGGCAGCTTCGCTGAGTACAACCAGTCCCAAACTGAAGATGACCAACCCGACGGGAGCCAGAATCATCCATTTTGTGCGGGCAGACATTCTCTTGATAAGCTTTTTTCCAGGGGGTTTGGGGTCGATACTTGGGATCATTTATTTACTTTGTTCTTGGTATGGTGAACATAAAATTATCAATTTTTAATCAAATGGCTTCATGAAGGCTATCATAAGTTTAGTATTACGTTATATTCCTCGTCCGTATCTCCAATTGGTTGGCCATTGGGCCGCCCGGTTTCTCAGCATTTTTTATATTGGTGATCAAGTGGAATGTCCGGTTTGCAGCAGCCATTACCGCAAGTTTTTGCCGTACGGACGTAATACTTCCAGCCGCGAAAATGCGCTTTGTCCTAGTTGCCTTTCTCTGGAACGCCATAGATTAATGGGGCTATATCTTCGTAAAAAGACAAATTTCTATACCGCGGATCTGAAAGTTTTGCACGTTGCTCCCGAATATTGCTTTATCGACAGATTCGAGAAAATGAAGAATCTGGATTACATCACGGCAGATATTGAGTCTCCTTTGGCCAAGATTAAAATGGATATTCATGAGATCCCCTTTGAGGCCAATACTTTTGACGTCGCATTCTGCAATCATGTGATGGAACACGTAGACGACTATATCAAAGCGATGAGCGAGCTATACCGTGTTCTGAAACCAGGCGGCTGGGCGCTTATCCAATCTCCTCAGGATATGAAATATGCAACTACATACGAAGATCCGACTATCACAGATCCAAAAGAAAGAGAAAAGCATTTTCTTCAAAATGACCATTTGAGACTTTTCGGAAGAAACTACGGTAGAGAACTTGAGAAAGGTGGATTTACCGTAACGGAAGATCGATTCGTAATGGACGAATTGACGAAACCAGAAGTATATCGATACTCATTACCCTCCGAGGAGATCGTCTATTTTTGTCAGAAAGTCTAACTTGGCCTTTAGGCTTTCGGCAGTAAGCATTAGAATAGCTGAATGAAGCCTAAAGGCGATTACTGAATATTATGCAGTTTTGCTCAAGCGGATATATGTACGCGTTCAAACATGACGCCATTGTCTGTTTTGATTGTTCACTCTAATTTGTTACCCATAAAATGAAGTTTCCAGCGGTTTTCGTCAAAAATTAAAATCGCAAGAAAATTTAACACTGTTAGTTAAAGGTGTTCTCCCTCCATTCACGCATTAATACAATGGTGCTCATCGCTCAGGAGGGATATTCAATAGCCGCGCCTGTTTCCCGATGAGACTTTTGCTCCCAAATCCGCTTCCAGCCTTCTTGTAAAAAGCCAACTCCATAGCCAAACAATTGGACAAATGCAGCGATAACGCTAAGGCCAGCTACCTTCAAATCACGGTTTCGTTTTAGTGAATCCAGAAAAAGAAGTGTGATATATATTGCCAAAAATATTAATCCCAGATAAAAAAGCGGCCGGTAGATCAGGAACCAAACGGGAATACTACTTACACTAAGCGTGAAAAGAACAGGAAAAGTGTGCACCAGCTTGAGTTCTGCCGGATAATATCTTGCAATATTAATTCTTGCCCGGCCAAAGAATTTCAGCTGGCGGTAAAACTGAGAGAATTTTGTTCTTCTTTTATGGTAGATGAATGCCTCCGGAATCAGTGCGGATTTAAAACCCAATTTCATTGCCGCAATACTAAAAAGGATATCCTCTCCCATCCGGCTCGTCAGAAATCCCCCAGTTTTTTCCCAAACTGCCCGCGACAGACCCATATTAAAACTCCTGGGATGAAACACACCGCCCATATTATTCTTCTTACCGCGAATGCCCCCAGTCGTGAATAAAGACGTCATGGAATAACTGATTGCCTTCTGAATAGGCGAAAATGATGGGTGGTCGGTATCTGGGCCTCCGTATAGATCGACGTATTGGGTATTTAGTTTGTTTTCAACTATTGACAGATAATCCGGTTCTATCAGCGCATCAGAATCAAAAAGGATGAAATAATCGCCCGAAGCTCTTTCGAATCCATGATTTCTGGCAAAACCTTGTCCACCATTTTCTTTATAAAAATATCTGATATCCAGTCGATTCTCAAAAGACTTCACTACATCTTCCGCACGTTCTTTCGACCCGTCCTCTACAATAACAACTTCAAAATGATTGTAAGTTTGAACACAAAGGCATTCCAGCAACTCCCGAAGTTCGTCCGGGCGGTTGTAAACGGGTATTATGATTGAGTATATCCGCATTAAAGTAAGATATATGGCAAAGATTTTGTTGCGGGTAGCTTGAGGTAAAAGGTTAAAGGGTAAGGATAGAACCGAAGTAACTCCTGTTGCAGCCCTTAGCCCATTTCCCCTTGCCCTTCATCACCCCAAAGCCACTTTTATAGATTCTTCATTGGCAGCAATTACCTGATCGATATGGGCGTCCGTTAGGGCGGTCGAAAGAAACATACTTTCAAATTGCGATGGTCCGAGATATATGCCTCTGTCTAACATTGCATGAAAATACCTGCCGAATAATGCCAAATCCGAGGTCTTTGCAGAAGGAAAATCCGTTACTGGCTGAGTTGTAAAAAACAGCGTATACATCGAGCCAATGCTGTTGATCGTATAGTTCAGGCCCAGTTTTTCAAGGGAATTTTTAAATCCGCCTACCAATCTGTTTCCTGATTTTTCCAAATGCGTATATACTTCCGGATGTTCATTCAAATAAGTTAACATCGCGTACCCTGCGGCCATTGCGATCGGATTACCCGACAATGTACCAGCCTGATATACCGGACCAGCTGGAGAGACATAGTTCATAATCTCTGCGCGACCGCCGTAAGCACCAACAGGCATACCGCCGCCAATGATTTTGCCCAGCGTCGTCAAATCAGGCGTGATGCCAAAACGTTCCTGCGCTCCGGCTTTTGCTAAGCGGAAGCCAGTCATTACTTCGTCAAAAATCAAAAGAATACCTTCTTCATCACAAATTCTGCGCAGTCTCTCATGGAAACCATCGGCAGGCAATACACAGCCCATATTTCCTACAACAGGTTCTAAAATTATGGCGGCTATTTGCCCTTTATTTGCATCTACCAACTGCTGAACAGCTTCCAGATCATTGTAAGGCGCCGTCAGCGTATCGTTGGCAACTCCCTTCGTTACGCCAGGGCTATCTGGTGTACCGAATGTTGCAGCCCCACTTCCCGCAGCGATCAGAAAACTATCGCCGTGACCGTGATAGCACCCTTCAAATTTGATTATCTTATCTCTTCCTGTAAATCCTCTCGCAACGCGAATCGCCGACATTGTAGCTTCCGTGCCGGAGTTCACCATCCGGACCTTCTCAACAGAAGGTATCATGGATACGATTAACTCTGCCATTTCGACCTCACGACGCGTGGGCGCGCCAAACGAGAATGAATTGGGAATCGCATCCATGACTGCTTTTTGAATCAGCTCATGCCCGTGACCCAATATCATCGGTCCCCACGAATTGATCAGTTCAATATATTGGTTTCCGTCTTCGTCAAATACATACGGCCCCTGCGCCGATTTAATAAATATAGGAGATCCCCCCACAGCGCGAAAAGCCCGAACCGGTGAGTTGACGCCACCGGGAATAAAATTTTGAGCCTTTTCAAAAAGGCTTTTGCTATTTGAAATGTTCATGATTGTTTGCAAAATGTAAATTCATTCTAAAAAATGAGAGATCGATCAATTGACCCTCACCCACTTTGTGCCGTCGTATTTCAGAACCGGAGATACCTGATTTTCATGGCCTTTTGTATAGTCAAACCCTCCAAGCAGGTAGCCTTCCGAATCATCGTAAAATCTGGAAGCAAGTCCTTGTTTGAAGTCGCCTTTATATTTGTTTAAAGCTCTTCCAAAAAATAAAAGCTGGTCATATCCCTGATAGGAGTATACCGAAGGGAAGCTGTTGTTTGCTTCGTAATATTTCTTTTGAAATTCACGGACTTTCTCCGGCTCCACGTATTCCGTTTCTATCAAAAACAGGCGACTTCCCCATTTTGATAATTGTCTTGGACTTACCTTAAAGCCTGCAGAATTAGCAACGACCGGTATCTCTGTCAACTTTCGCTCACGTAAGATCTGCATTAAATTGCTACCAGTCGAAGAAAACGAGGAGAATAATGCAACGTGATCAGGCTTTTGAGTGTCAAACGTTGGTATCGCTCCTTCTATCTGTTCCATTGAACTTCCTATCTTCTTGATTAACATGACTTTTCCACCCTTCGCTTTTAACTCAGCTGCATACAATGCAGCCATAGATGAGTCTTTTGAGCTGTTTCCGTAAAATATGGCGGCGTTCAAGCCAGAGACAACACGTTTCATTTGCTGTACGGCTTTCTTGGTTTGAAACTCGATCGACGGTCTGGCAAGATATACATTGGAACTTGATTTCAGCAATGTGCCATCTGTTGCCAACGGATTTACCAGCATCATTTCAGCGCCGGAAGCATATTCAGCGACGATACCAAAGGTAGAATTATATAACGGTCCCAGAACAAGATCAGACTCCTGAAATAACGGCGTATCGACAATTGTATTCATGAGTTTGTCGTCCGTGCCAACATCATATGTAACCAATTTTATATTTATACCTTCCGCCTGCAGGGTTTCTCTTGCCTGGATCAAACCAAGATAATAATCGTATGCGAATTGATTACTCCGCGTTTTATTAACATCAAATTCATTCAGTCTGAAAGGAAGCAAAACTGAAACATTGATATAACCTTTCGTCCATTGCGAATCACGCTTTGGCACACTCTTCTTGGGCTTTTGTTGAGCTACTTCCGACTTGCTGGCTTTTATTTTGTATTTCTTTTTGAGTTGCTCCGCGTAATATATATCCGTTGAAGATGATTTGGGAGAATTCTCAATATACTGAACCAATTCAACCGCGATATCCTGGTCATCGGGGAATTGCTTCTGAAGATTGATCATGGCAGCCAGATCCTGAATACCATAAAGATAGTTTTGCTTTAATGACTGAATATCAGATGCAAACGAGGTATCCTTGATCTTGTTAAAACTGTTGATCGCGTCCTTCCATTGCCCAACAGCCAGATAGTTGGCTCCTAGCAAATAATACACATCATTTTTCCTATTCCAATCCGGATATCGGCTCGCCAATTGTGAAAGCATTTGCCTGCTATCTTTGTACCGCTTCAATTGATAAGCAGAAAGCGCATAATAATAATGAGCATATTCAGCATATTTATTGGGAGTACTTTGGTTAGTTAGCGGTGCTAGTTTAATCAAGGCATCATTATAACGGGCTGATTTATAATCGCTTACTGCACCATTATATATACTGCTGTAATCCTTCACTTTTTGCCCCATCCCCTGAGTGATGTTCAGGAATAGGACGGCCAGAAGTGCTACAAAGGAAACTTTCATTAGAAAAAATATTGATTCAAGGTTCAAATTAAACAAGGCCGGTTAGAAAAACAATTGGGCAACGTTCCATTACGAAACATTGCCCAAAATCTGAATGCTATTTACTGATCTATTTCTTTTTAGAACGTTTTTCAAGCTCAGCCTGCTTTTTCTTCGCTTCGTCTGCAGCTTGAAGCGATTTCTCCAGATATTGCTGGAACTTAGTCTGCTTTTTGGGCGACTCTGCGTTTTTCTTTCTGTTGTCTTCCAAAATCGCCTTAATCTTATCCTCGTTGACAAAGCGCTTGATCGTCAACTGCTGCGCAATTGTAACAACGTTTGAAACGAAATAATAGAAAGTCAAACCGGCCGGGAAAGAGTTCAACACAAACATAAACATTACAGGCATCACGTAACCAAGGAACTTCATATTAACAGGTCCAGGCTGGTTTGGAGTCATCTGGTTGTTATAATATGCATATCCGATACTCGAAATCGTCATCATGATCGTGAACAAACTCACGTGATCTCCGTAGAAAGGAAGCGCCACAGGGAGTTTGATGAAGGTATCATAGGTTGACAAGTCGTTTGCCCACAGGAAATGTTGCTGCCTTAATTCAATCAGGTTCGGGAAAAGAAAGAACAATGAGAATAAAATCGGCATCGTCGCCAGCACCGGTACGCAGCCACTCAACGGACTCACACCCACTTGCTGATAAAGCTTCATTTGATCCTGTTGTTGCTTTGCCGCATCATCGCCGTTTTTCTGACGAATTTCTTCCAATTCAGGAGCAAGCAACTTCATTTTCGCCATGCTAATATATGACTTGTAAGTCAGCGGAGTCAAAAGCAACTTAACGATCAAAACAAGACAAATAATCAGGATACCATAATTGCTGACAAACCCTTCCAGGAAGTTAAACAGCGGCACAAGGAAGAACTTGTTGATCGGTTTCAGGAATGCATATCCAAGATAAACGTTCTGATCGAATCCTTCGGCACTGACTTGCTTAACCAAATGATAGTCGTTTGGTCCAAGGAAAAACTGGAAATTTGCCTCTCCTTTTTTCACTGAAGCCATCGAAATCGTCGCGTCAGCTTTCATCGTTTTCACGATCAGACTGTCGTTTGGATCTACATCGGCTTCAACAACAAGATTTTTGAAAGGAGCTTTCTGGGTGATAAGACCTGCCAGAAAATATTTATGCTTCATTGTAAACCACTTAACAGGTTCAGCAACTGTCGCCTCCTCTTTGGCTGTCGGGCTCGTTGCCAAACTTTGCAGTCCATCGGTGAAGTAGTTCATTGTAACTACCTCCCGATTTTTATTCATATCGTTTTCAAGCTGAAGAAGGTCGTTCGACCAGTTGAATTTAATATCTCTGCTGTCAACTCCTGCGACATTTGATTTAATATCATAGTCAATCAGATATCCTGCTCCACGAACCTTATAAATCTGCTCTACATACTGATTGTTAGGCAAATTGGCTCGGAAACTGATCGTAATGGAGTCTTTTGAGGACAAGGTTTTATCAGAAGCATCTGTCGTAAAAAACAGATTGGCAAGATTGACATCAACTGTAGCAGTTGGGAAATCAATTTTAAATTGATTGTGGTCTTTCGCTATAAGATAGAGCGGCTTTTGATCAAAGGTTTTGTACTTTTTCAACATCACCTCTTTCAACACCCCACCTTTATTTGACAATACGATTCGCGCATCCTCTGTTTCAATGACCAGGTCTTTTTCAACCTGAACAGGCTGCAACGAATCCAGTACAGTCGCTGCCGAGTCAGAAGGTGTTTTTATAGAACTTTTTACGGGGTTACTCTTTGCAACTTGCTCTATCTTAGCCGGCTCTTGCGGTTGAGGAACCAGGACTTGATAGCCTATCAGCATGGCCATAATTAATACCAAGCCGATTACAAAATTTTTATCCATTCTAAACTTTAATTATTGAAAATACAGGCCCTTCTTCGGGGAGGGCAAAGGTAGTAAGTTTTTCCCCGGTTAGGCTTTTAAACATGATGATTGGTCAAAAATCAGGAAATTACCGCTCTTTTTTCCAATGAATAGGTAAGTGCGGCTTTCACGAAGTTAACAAACAACGGATGTGGATTCATTACCGTACTTTTCAATTCAGGGTGAAATTGAACGCCCATGTAGAATGGATGTCCTGGTAATTCAACCATCTCAACCAATTGATTTTCAGGATTGATACCCGTTGCCTGCAAGCCCTTCTCCTCGAAATTCTTCAGATATTTGCTATTGAACTCATATCTGTGACGGTGACGCTCGCTGATATTCAGTTTGCCATACACTTTATGAGCAAGGGAGTCTTTTCTCAATTTGCATGGATATGCACCCAAACGCATCGTACCACCTTTATTTGATATATCCTTTTGATCGGCCATAAGGTGAATAACAGGATATTCCGTAGACTGATCCATCTCCACTGAATGCGCCCCTGACCAACCGATTACATTTCTTGCATATTCGATTACTGCCATCTGCATACCCAAACAAATCCCAAGGAATGGAATATTATTTTCTCTAACGTACTGAATAGCAGCTATTTTACCTTCCGTTCCTCTTTCTCCAAAACCCGGTGCAACCAGGACAGCATCCAATTCAGTCAGTTTTTCAATCGCGTTCTCAGCAGTGAGGCTCTCTGAATGAATCCATTCTATATTTACTTTGCATTCGTTGGCGGCTCCGGCGTGAATAAACGATTCCACGATCGATTTATAAGCGTCGTGTAACTCAACATACTTCCCAACCAGACCGATCGTGATTGAATCAATTGGATTTTTAAGTCTTGAAAGGAATGTCTTCCACGAATCAAGATCGACGTCCTTGTCATTATATATGTTGAGCATATACAACGCACGTTGATCCAAACGCTCTTTCAACATCATTAAAGGCACAGCATAAATCGTTTCTGCGTCCATTGATTCGATCACCGAATTAACCTGAACATTACAGAAAAGTGCAATTTTGCGACGAATTTCTGTTGGAAGTGGGTGTTCGGTACGGCAAACCAAGATATCTGGCTGAATACCAGACTCCTGAAGCATACGAACGGAATGTTGAGTTGGTTTGGTCTTAAGCTCGCCCGCTGAATTCAGATATGGAATCAGGGTAAGGTGGATGATCAATGTATCCTTTTCTTCCAGTTCAAACTTGATCTGCCTTACAGCCTCAAGAAAAGGAAGAGATTCAATATCACCTACGCAGCCTCCAATTTCAGTGATAACAATGTCATAATCGCCGCTTTGGCCCAAAAGAAGCATGTTCCTTTTAAGCTCATCGGTGATATGCGGAACAACCTGAACGGTCTTACCTAAAAAGTCTCCCCGACGCTCGGCCGTGATGACGTTGTGGTATATTCTTCCGGTAGTAACGTTATTGGCCTGAGAGGTTCTAACGTTCAGAAACCGTTCATAATGACCAAGATCCAAATCGGTTTCAGCTCCGTCGTCCGTCACATAGCATTCGCCATGTTCGTACGGATTCATTGTACCGGGGTCAATGTTCAGATATGGATCAAATTTCTGGATTGTAACTGAAAGGCCTCTGGCCTGTAACAATTTCGCAAGAGATGAGGCAATGATTCCTTTGCCGAGTGAAGATGTAACGCCGCCCGTAACAAATATGTACTTAGCGGTCCTGAGTGCCTTGGAAGCCATGAGACTATGCTTTTTTTCTTTGATTACGGGATACAAAGTTACAGATTAATCTCATGAAATAAATAATTGTCCGTCCAAATAATTTGAACGCCAGGATAAGACGTTGCTAATCTTGCTTATACGTCACAAAAAAATATTTAAATTGGAAAAGTACATTTTCGTACTTTCAATAATGGTAAACCAAATAAACTTTTGTCTTTTGATTTAACGTATACCCCTTTTATTGTCCGAATCGCTGTATTCACATTAATATATTCCAAAACATAGATTTAACATCCAATTAGTCCGAACCTTAAATTTTTGAACCATGCGCATTTTTTCCACCAAATCCGGTCGGCCCGACACTCGATTTTCTAAACGTAATTTCCCCTCTTCCACGACTCGATTGAGTGCAATTCTGGTTCTTTTTTCCCTTTTTTCGTCGACTTCTGTCATCGCGAAAAGTTATTTGAACGACGATCCTATCAAAGTCATCGTGTTTGGCGCCCATCCTGACGATTGCGACCTTGGTGCAGGCGGGATCGCATATATGTATGCGCAGATGGGTCATAAAGTTAAATTTGTATCTCTCACCAACGGCGATAAGGGGCATCAAACAATTGGAGGCGGAGAATTAGCGAGAAGGCGTTATCTCGAGGCCAAAGAAGCGGCCCGCCGCTGGGGTATTGAATATGAGATATTGGAAAACCACGACGGAGAATTGATCCCGACGCTTGAGAATAGATTGGAAGTAATCCGGCTGATCCGGCAATGGAACGCAGATATCGTGATTGCCCCTAGAACAAACGACTACCACCCCGATCACCGGAATACCGGTGTCGTTGTTCAGGATGCTGCATATCTGGTTATCGTGCCCAATATCCTTAGCAGTGTCCCTCCGTTGACCAAAAACCCCGTTTTTCTATATTTCAGAGATCGGTTTCAACGCCCTAACCCATTCCGTCCGGATATAGCTGTCGATATTACCGATATACTTGCTAAAAAAGTCGACGGTCTGGATGCACATGTTTCTCAGTTTTATGAGTGGTTGCCATGGACTAGCCAGGAATTGGAAAGTGTTCCGAAAGATAAAGTCGAGCGCAAAAAATGGCTCCTCGCTGCCACCGAGAAACGAAACTCAGTGAACCCTGAAATCAGAACTTCGTTGGAAAAATGGTACGGCAAAGAGCGTGCAGAAAAAGTGAAGCAAGTTGAAGTATTTGAAATTTGCGAATACGGCAAGCAACCCAATGAATCTGAAATCCGCAAACTCTTCCCCATTATACGTTAAGGAAATTGTTTAGCCGAATTAAACCGAAAGGAGCCATTTCAGACAGACTGAGATGGCCCTTTTAGGTTATTACTGATGATAAATATTGAATCGCTAGGATAATCTGTCCTTAAAAGATTCATACCCAAAACTCTTCACTAATTTGAAATCTCCATTTACTTTACGTATACCAATGGAAGGTAAATTAACACCGTTAAATGTTGTCGTTTTTACCATGGTATAGTGGATCATATCTTCAAAAACGATCTGATCCCCTACTTTCAACGGCTCATCAAAGGAATAATCACCCATAAAGTCGCCGGCAAGGCAGGTCATGCCTCCCATCCGATATGTAAATTTTCCAATATTGGCTTCCTGATGGGCATCGCGAATTACGGGCTTATATGGCATCTCAAGGGTGTCTGGCATATGCGCTGCGAACGAAGTATCCAACACCGCTACTTCTATTCCCTGACTATCCATCACATCCAAGACAGTCGTAACCAAGTCTCCGGTGCGCCACGCGATTGCTGAGCCCGGCTCCAAAATCACTTCCAGATCATACTTTTTTCTGATCGTGGTTACTAATTCAATTAGCTTTCCTGTATCATACCCAACGCGCGTCATGAGATGTCCTCCCCCCATATTAAGCCATTTTGCTTCATGCAGCAGATCCCCAAAACGGGACTCCAAAGCCTCTAAAGTGCGTTCCAGCGTGTAAGAATCGTTCTCACAAAGGGTATGAAAGTGAATTCCATCAATACCCTCCGGCAGGTGTGGGCCTAACTTATCTCTTGTAACTCCTAACCGAGAACCTGGTACACATGGGTTATACATTTCTGTGCTCACTTCCGAATACTGGGGATTAACCCGAATCCCGCACGATAACTCCTGCTCTGGATGAAGTGACTTATATTCAAGAACCCGCTCTTTAAATCGCTCCCACTGACTTAATGTATTGAAAGTCAGGTGACTGCTTCGTCGTAAAACTTCATCAAATTCATGATCCAGATATGCAGGTATATAGGTATGTGCCTGATAGTCCATAAAATCATTGATCAGCTTGATCTCGTTCAATGAACTTGCCGTAGCCCCATGCAAATACTCTTTTACAATCGGAAAGGCACTGAACATGGAGAACCCTTTAAGCGCAAGGATAATCTTGCAACCCGCAGCTTTTTGCACGCTATCTATCAGTTCGAGGTTATTTCTTAGCAACTTTTCGTCCAGTATATAACAAGGCGAAGGAATCTTCGAATATTCTAACGACATTTTGATGTTAATTCTGTTGATAATAAATGGTCAATAAAATCTATTTTCTATTTTATTTGCAAAAGTATGCTTTTGACTAGCCAAAGCCCACTGTTTTTAACAATTCCCTTTTACAACATATAGTATGGCCTTTTTGGTTTTAGATATTGAAATGTCCGGGCCTGAGCCAGGTTGGAATGAGATTATTCAGATAGGAGCTGAACTTTTTGATGACAACTGGCGCTCGCTGGGCACTTACCTTCAAAATGTATATCCTGAAAACGAAGAGGCTTTTTCCGTAAAATCCGAAGAAGTTCACGGGCTCTCGCTGGCCGATCTGGAAGATGCGCCTATGATATATGATGTCCTTCCCGAGTTGGAAAAATGGATCAAAAAGCTCAATGCAGGAAAGCCAAACCTGAGCAGCGTAATTCTCTGCGGACAAAGTGTTATTAATGATATAGACTTTTTGCGTAACGCATATCGCAGCGAGAAAATGAAATGGGGCTTTTCGAATAAAATGATCGATCTTCACACTGTCTCCTATCTTTTCTTCCAAATTCTTGAAAAAAGCGGTCAGGAAGTTCCGCGTTCGCTGAGTCTTTCTTCTGTTTCCAAATATTTCGGTTTTGAGCGGGAGACTGAAACTCATAATGCACTTGAAGATGCCCAACTTACGGCGCGTTGTTTTAAGGAATTCTTCAAACTTATAGATAAAGTAAAATACAATGGTTGACTATAATCCAAAAGAATGGATCCGGTACATCTTCTATTTTCAAAAAGGGGATTCCGCGCGGAAGCTGGCGCCTCACATCGCAACCTTCGCAGTGTATTCAGCAATTGTTGCTTATATTATTATTGTGTGGCTTCATTTGCCGGAGGATGCTGATATAAAAAATATATCACTGGTTCATTCCCTTTTGGGTTTCGTGATTTCAATGCTTTTGGTCTTTCGAACCAATACAGCCTACGAGCGTTGGTGGGAAGGAAGAAAACAATGGGGTGGATTGGTGAATTCCAGCCGAAATCTGTCTCTTAAAATAAGTGCACTACTTGGCCCTGAATGGACTGAGGAACGTATTTTCTTCCAAAAAGTCATCGGCAATTATGCATTTTCGCTCAAAAATCATTTGAGAGGCCGATATGTGCCAGAGGACTTCGAGGAGTGTGTCCTTTTCAATCAATCCCATATCGACCCGTCGCAGCACGTTCCTAATCAACTAGCACATGCTTTGTTCTCAAAAGCAGTAGAGTTGCAAAGGAAAGGAGCACTTCTACCCGAACACTTGATCGTACTCAATACCCAGTTGGAATCGTTAACGGATATTTGCGGAGCATGCGAAAGGATCAAAAACACACCAATACCACTTTCTTATAGTTCTTTTATTAAAAAGTTTATCTTCATATACTGCCTTACGCTACCATTTGGATATGTTTTTAGTCTTCATTTTCTGGTAGTGCCATTCGTGATGTTCGTGTTCTATATCCTTGCAAGTCTTGAGGTAATTGCAGAAGAAATCGAGGAACCATTTGGCGAAGACAGTAACGATTTGCCCTTGACGCGACTTTGCAACACAATTCGCGCCTCTTCGAGAGATCTTTTCAAGATATCGGCCTAAAATTGAACCGCTCATCAAAAAAATTATTTTTTTTCGTCGACCGCCGATTGAACGTAAATTCTGATAAAAATCATTTTTCATCGCAAATTGCCGCGTGGAAGACATTCACTTTTGCATTTTTTTTAAGCTTTTGATAAAAAACAGGCCCAAAAGCAACCATATTTTTCGAAAAACACGATTTTATTGGTAATTCGTCAATGTTGGACATCTCCCGAATTTTCTTCTTATTGTACTGTATCACGTATAACGTGACGAACAAACCAAAGTTTAATTGTACAATATCATGAAAAAGCTATCATATATCATTGCCACTTTCCTTGTTGCCGGTGCATTATTTCAGCCGGCTTTCGCTCAAAATGTTGACCCGGGAATCTCGACACATAACTACAAACATCCAAACAAGGCAGCAAAAGCAAAGGCTGCACAAAAGGATGGCATCACTATTCCGGTGGCGTCTATTGGCACTGTTGAGCGTTATAGTAAAAGACAGCAGCGTTCATACGTAAGTAATACGCCAAAATATGCTCCGAGAGCGAGTTCTCTTGTGGTATTTAAAACTTATACTCCGGAAAAGATAAATATTAATCCATTGAACGCGCCTGCAAATTATAAGGTAGCGCATACTACTCCGTCATATCGAAATACCGAATTGGCCAATAACCAGTACGCGCCTGACACCAGCACGTATCAGGTAGACTAGTAGGCTTCTAATTTGAAAATAGCCCGATGAGCAATTCATCGGGCTATTTTTTTGCCTTATTATGCCGGACCGTGCATATTACCCACCTAATAGAGTTCAAGCACGTTCCTTATCAAGTGCTTTTTACGCTTGGTACATCATAAGTCGATGTATTTTGAGACTTTATTGCAATAGTCCAATCAGGTGTTTATCAAAGAAATAATATCAGATTTGAAAGTCTCCGGGAAATTTAAGAAGATTTTAATGGACACATTACCAATCCAATATTTGAATTTCATAATTTTAAAACATGATACCAAATGAGACTATTGCTGATTTTTACCGCAGTCACCCGGCCGCGAAAGGATTAAACTATCCTTTAAACAATCACAACGATCAAGGTCACTTCAATGTCTTTTCCAGAGTTTTTTGCAACAAGTATACTTCTTACAGTAGTCGTGATTTCTACAAAATTTCCCTAATTATAGGTACGGGAAAACTTTTCTACGCCAATCAGATCGTCAATATCGACAGAAACGCATTGGTCTTTTTCAATAAAAATGTCCCCTATTCGTGGCAGTCTCTTTCGGCGGAGCAAGATGGTTATTTTTGTCTGTTTACCGATGAGTTTTTAAATGGAATCACGCGGTCGAAGCAAAATGTCGACTGTCCCATTATTCGTCCGGATACTATCCCTGTGTATTTTATTAATGAAGAACAGCAGAGTTATCTACACAATATCTTTGGTTTAATGAAAAGGGAACTGGAGTCAGGATATTTGCATAAATATGACCTGATCAGGAACTTAGTCAACATCGTTTCGCATGAAGCGATGAAAATGCAGCCGAGTTATTCTTATGAGAGCAATTTAAATGGTGCAGCCCGAATTTCTAATTTGTTTAAGGAGCTGTTGGAAAGACAATTCCCAATTGATTCACCGGAGCACAAATTGCAATTAAAAACACCAAAGGATTACGCTTCTCAACTTGGAATTCATGTGAACCATTTGAATAGGGCATTAAAGGAAGCGACCGGCAAAACTACAACAGAACATATTCTTGAGAGGATATTGTCGCAGGCAAAGTTGATGCTGCGCTTCTCTAACTGGAGTGTTTCTGAAATTGCATATTGCCTCGGATTCGAGTATTCGGCTTATTTTAATAACACTTTCAAAAAGCAGCTAGGTGTTACGCCCAAATATTATCGTCTTTCGAAGAAATGACAATTGTTTGAATTTTATACTAAAATATTTGAAATCGATAACGATTAGATTTCAAACCAAAATTACCTTTGCTTTCCTAACCGACCCTTAAAATTATCTCATTGGGCATATCTGTTTTGGTCAAAGCGATAATTCAAGATATATAGTTAAATAACCCGGTATGCTTATTAATAGTAAACTTCGTTTGCTTATGGCTCTGATGGCCTGCTTCGGCGGTGAAGTCAGCGCGCAGGTACTCCCACTTCGGGATGCGATAGAGACAGCCTTGTCCAACTACGGCACCATCAAAGCAAAATCAAACTTAATCTATTCTTCCAAATCTCTTGTCAGTCAAAGTCATAAGGATTATTTACCGAATCTCAATTTTCAGATACAACAGGATTATGGAACTGTAAACGGCCAGAATGGCCCTCTTTATGGTATGGGTTTATCTGTTGCGTCTTCCGGTTTGCCTCTTTCTCACCAAAATTGGAACTCTGGGTTTGGAGCACTATATCTGACAAACGTAAACTGGGATGTTTTTGCTTTTGGCAGAGCCAGAGAGAAAATCAAATCGGCAGAAAATGTTGTGAAAAGAGACGAGTCCGATTTGAATCAGGAATTGTTCCAACATAAAATAAAGGTAGCTGGGGCATATCTGAATTTACTTGCTGCTCAAAGACTTACAGCTTCATGGGCCAAGAATCTGGAGCGTGCGACAGCTTTAAAAAATGTGGTGGCGACCAAAGCCAAAAACGGACTGATTCCAGGCGTCGACTCTTCGCTTGCTGGCGCAGAGGTTTCCAACGCCCGGATCGCACTTACCAGAGCAAAAGATTTTGAACAGGAGCAAGAAACTAAATTGGCGACCTTGATGGGCATCCAAACGCAGAAATTTCAACTGGACACTACCTTTATCTCGAATATACCTGCCTTTGCATCTCCTCAAACTGATATAACACATCCGATACTCAATTACTACAAACAAAGAATTGAGGTCAGTAACGGACAGGCGAAGTATTTCCAGACCCTGGCCTACCCCACTGTTTCGCTTTTTGGCGTATTTCAGGGAAGAGGCTCCGGATTTAGTTACGGCTATACCCAGGATCAGACGGCATACAATCATTCCTATCTGAAGGGAATCAACCCTGTGAGAGCTAACTACTTACTCGGCGTTGGAATGGTTTGGAACATGACCTCTGTACTACGTGTGAGACAGCAAGTTGCAGCTCAGAAATTTATTTCAAATGCCCTTCAAAATGAATACGAAATGCTGAACCGCGAATTGGAAAACCAGTCAGCGATGGCAGATAACAAGATAAAAAATGCCCTTGTCAACTATGAAGAGGCTCCAACACAGTTAAAAGCAGCCTCCGACGCGTATCTGCAAAAGAACGTTCTTTACAAAAATGGCCTGAGCAACATTGTCGACATTACTCAGGCGATTTACGCATTAAACAGGGCGGAGACAGATCGGGATATCGCTTATAGCAATGTATGGCAGGCGCTATTGCTTAAGGCAGCAGCCGAAGGTGATTTTGGCCTGTTCCTTAATTTATAGCATTCAATTTGTGTCTTTGCCGGCATCATTGCCAGTACCTCAATATTCTAAAACAATGGATTTGATACGTTTTGCCCTACGAAAACCGATCAGCATCATGGTGATCGTAGCGGGGATGCTCTTTTTCGGTATAAACGCCGTCACAAAGATAAAAGTGGACATTTTTCCAACACTTGATCTGCCTGTGATGTATATCGCCCACCCTTTCGGCGGATATACTCCCAATCAGATGGAGACTTTTTTTGGAAAGCAATACAACAACATTCTGCTTTACGTAAACGGGATCAAAACGATTGAGACCAAGAACGTGCAAGGGCTTACCTTGATGAAAATCAGCTTCTACCCCGGAACCAATATGGCTCAGGCTGCGGCTGAACTTTCTGCGGTGGCAAACAGGATCCAAGCCGTTTTTCCGCCGGGCTCCAACCCTCCGTTTATAATCCGTTTTGATGCATCAACTTTGCCTGTCGGGCAATTGGTACTCTCAAGTGAGAAAAGGACCAACAATGAGCTTCTCGATATGGCCAACGTCTATGTGAGAGCAACATTTACGTCAGTGCCGGGGCTTGTTTCAGCACCTCCTTTTGGCGGAAACGTGCGAACTATCGTGATCAAGGCTGATCCGGAATTGTTGCGCTCACATAATATGACCGCCGACCAGCTGGTGGAAGCAATTCGGGTAAATAACCAGACAGCGCCTTCGGGAAACGTTAGGATCGGTGAGAAAAACTACATCACTCCGACCAACACGACCGTTCGTAATGTTAAGGATTTTGAGAATATACCTCTGTTTAAAGGAAGTGTTCAAAATGTTTATCTGCGCGACGTGGCGACTGTCGAAGATGGCGCAGACGTGACGGTAGGTTATGGTATTGTAAATGGGAAAAGATCTGTGTATCTGAGTATTGCGAAAAGTGCCGATGCTTCTACATGGGAAGTCGTTCAAAACCTAAAAAAAGCAATTCCAAAAATCCAGAGTACACTGCCGGAAGATGTGCATATCAGCTACGAGTTTGACCAGTCGACCTACGTAATGAATTCTGTAAAAAGCCTTTTAACTGAAGGTGCTATCGGGGCGATATTGACGGGGCTGATGGTGCTTTTATTCTTAGGTGATCCACGCGGCGCATTAATCGTAATTCTGACGATACCTACTTCGATTATATGCGGGGTGTTGTTCCTGAATCTTTTCGGGCAAACAATTAATATCATGACATTGAGCGGATTAGCACTTGCAATTGGTATTCTCGTCGATGAAAGTACGGTGACAATTGAAAATATTCACCAACACTTTGATATGGGAAAACCCAAAGCGCTGGCCATTTGGGATGCCTGTCAGGAGATCGCGTTTCCAAAGCTTTTGATTCTTTTCTGTATCCTGGCGGTGTTTGCTCCGGCTTTTACAATGTCGGGTATACCGGGTTCACTTTTCCTTCCACTCGCGCTATCTATTGGTTTTAGCATGGTGGTTTCATACTTCCTTGCCCAGACTTTCGTACCTGTAATGGCCAATTGGTTGATGAAAGTAAAGCATCATAAAAAGGCAGATGGAACTGAAATGACAGACGCAGAAGAGTTTGCGGCGTCTGGTTTGAGCAAAAACAGTGCACAGCAAAAAATTGCATTGGCTGAAAGAGCAGATCACGGATTGGAAGGTAAGAAAAGCATGTTCGAGCGAATCAGGGCAAGGTTTCTTCGTTTTATTGATCGTGCTTTGCCTTTCCGCAAGCCCATTGTAATTGTATATCTTTTAGCGACCTGCTTACTGTCGGGATTCTTATTGGATCGGATTGGAAAAGACGTTTTACCAAAAGTAAACGGCAGCCAGTTTCAAGTGCGTTTACGCGCCAGCGAAGGTACCCGGATTGAGATTACCGAAGTTAAAACGTTGAGGACGATTGATGTCATTAAAAAAATCGTCGGGCCTGAAAATGTGTTAGTTACTTCTGCTTACGTTGGTCAACACCCCGGTTTGTTTTCAACCAGCCCGATATACCTTTGGATGGCGGGGCCTCAGGAGGCCGTTGTTCAGGTGGCGTTGAAAGAAGGGTTTCACACGGATATGGACGCATTGAAGGAAAAACTCCGTCATGAGATATATTCGGATATGCCGGAACTAAAACTCTCTTTTGAACCTATTGAACTGACTGACAAGATATTAAGTCAGGGATCTCCTACCCCTATCGAGGTTCGGATGACGGGACGTAGCAAAAAGTTGAATGAGGAATATGCCCAAAAATTGATCTCCAAGCTGAAGGATATATCATATTTAAGAGATGTTCAATTGGGACAATCCAATAAATATCCGGCTATCAATATTGAAGTTGACAGAACTCGTGCGGCTCAATTGGGAGTTGACATGACGGATATTTCAAGATCACTGATTGCTTCCACATCTTCTTCCAGATATACCGATAAGAATATCTGGGTTGACGAAAAGGCGGGAAACAGTTACGCCGTTCAGGTGCAAGTTCCTGAAAATAAGATGAGTAGCATTGATGATATGGGCGAAATTTCTCTACTCAAAAATTCCGCTCGCCCAGTGTTACGCGATGTCGCCACGATCACCCCTGATACAACTTATGGAGAAAACGACAACCTTGGGCCCTTGCCGATCCTCACTGTTACTGCAAATCTGAATGATATGGATCTCGGGGTCGCGCAAAAAGACGTGAAAGCGGCTATAGCTTCCTTGGGTGAACTTCCCCGTGGATTAAGTGTGGATCTGATCGGTTTGAGTGAGACGCTGACTGATACGTTAGCCAGTCTTCAAAATGGTTTGATAGTAGCCATCGTAGTGATATTCCTGATGCTGGCGGCAAACTTCCAGTCGTTCAAAGTATCAGCAATTGTTTTGACAACAGTTCCTGCCGTAATATTGGGGTCCCTCGCCCTACTAATGATGACGGGTTCGACTCTTAACCTGCAGTCTTATATGGGTATCATTATGTCGGTCGGTGTATCGATATCGAATGCGGTATTGCTGATTACCAATGCTGAACAATTGCGGATGGTAAATGGAAACGCAACATTTTCAGCGAGAGAATCTGCTGCCTTGCGCCTTCGTCCAATCGTTATGACGGCTGTTGCGATGGTTGTGGGTATGATACCGATGGCAAGTGGTCTGGGAGAAGCGGGTGACCAGTCATCACCTTTGGGTAGAGCCGTTATTGGCGGATTGATTGCTTCCACTTTTGCGGCACTATTTATTCTTCCTCTCGTGTTTGCTTGGGGACAGGGCAAAGCCACAACGCAGAGCGTTTCACTGGATCCGGAAGATAAGGACAGCAAATTTTATGTTAATACTGGCGATCAAGCATAACAATAAGACTCTGATTACGAGACGATAAAAGATAAAAAAGAACATCTATCAAACATATTGAGATGAAAATCATAAAAAAAGTGGGATATGCGGGTTTAGCGTTCACGATGCTGGCATCCTTCCAAAGCTGCGATTCCACCAAAGCCGAAGAAGAAAGTCAGAAAACTGAAGCCAGGGCGCCTGAGTATGAAACAGTTGTTATCAAAAAAGGACAGTTGTCATCAGACTTGAAGATTCCGGGTGAACTCATTGCGTTTCAACAAGTTGACTTATATGCGAAGGTCAATAGTTTTGTCAAGAAATTATATGTTGAGATAGGAGACGAAGTATCAGAAGGCCAACTTCTGGCAAGTCTGGAAGCACCTGAGCTCAACGCCCAACTGTCTGGAACAGAATCAAGAGTGAAGTCGCAGGAAGCGGTATATCTTGCAAGTAAGGCTAATTATGATCGTTTGTTAGAGACCAGCAAGACGCCAGGAACGGTATCTCAAAATGATGTAGATATTGCCTTTGCCAAACAACAATCTGACCTCTCGCTTTTGGAAGCTGCCAAATCGGCGCGAAAGGAAATCGTTGATAACAGAAATTATCTGGAAGTTAGAGCTCCGTTCACCGGTACTATATCAACTCGTAATGTGAGTACTGGAGCATATGTCGGTCCCTCGGGCAAAGGTTCTGAATTCCCATTATTTACGTTGGTTATGCAGAAGAAGCTGCGTCTTGTAGTGAGTGTACCAGAAGCATATACCGGCTATCTTAAAAACCAAAGTCGCGTTCAATTTCAGGTTAAATCATACCCGGATCAAAAATTCGACGCTAAGATCACCCGCATGGCCGGTGCTTTGGATACAAGATTGCGCTCTCAGAGAACGGAAATGGATGTGATTAACGGTGACAAGAAACTGCTTCCAGGAATGGTTGCAGAAGTATCTGTGGCGCTTTCAAGTGGGAAAGAGTTAATCGCCGTGCCTAATTCCGCGATCCTTAACACTACCAGGGGCATTTATATCATCCGGGTAACGGATAAGAAAGCGGAGTGGGTACCAGTAACAATGGGTAGGTCAAACGGCGAGGTTACAGAGATTTACGGCGAGATGAAAGAAGGAGATATCATCGTAAAATCTGCAGCTGAGGAAATCCGTAACGGCTCCCCTATTCACGTAAAAGCAGAAAGTTGATCAAATAAAACTCAGCGCAACTCAGCGTCAAACTCTGATGACTCTGCGTTTAAACCAACAAAAATCAGCTTAATTCTTATCATTCAAAGTAATCCTGAGCTTTAGTCCTGCAAGTTCGGTTTCGACTTCAGTGCAACGACCGCTCGTATAAAAATAACTATTTCGCTTTCCGTCCGGCAAAGTAACCTGGTATTCCTTAGAGGTCATTTTCCGGACACTGCACATCTGGCCGAATCGTTCAGAATATACCTCTTTCACATCCACAGGTTCGCCATAAAAAAGACTTGTGAGCGTATTATTAATGGGAAATGATACTTTTTTTGTCTTTACCACACTGTTTTTTTCCTCAGAGAAAAATACCTCATAAATATGCCCTGGTTTAATCAGCGTCCTTGTTTGCTCTTTCAGATCTCCATTCACATGATGTGAGGAAAGGGAATTGACGAGGTGACCATTCTCAAAAAAGCTTTGGCTGCTGAATTTACCGGATCGGAAAAGAAACTTAAAATCAGACTCAACTTTTTGAACCCTTGAGTCACGATCGGCAGACGGGGAAAGATTCTTAAAAACGCGTAAAGATCCAACAGTTTTACCCGCAATACTAACCTTGTATACATCGGTCTGAGTTTGAGAATTGGCTGATCCTAAACACAAAACCATCGAGCACATTGCCGCAAATACCCATTTCTTACCGTGCATCAATTTCATAAACAACTGCTTTTGATAATACTTACACTATATTAACTACATGTTACAATTATTGTTCCACTAACCGACTTGATACTCTACAAAGACTCAATGGTTAATATTTTACCATCCGAGTCGTTGCCTCAACGTGAGAGCTTACCTATTCTTAACTACGTAGTTGCGGAACGACCTCACTTTAAACCATTAAGAAGTCTTTTCAACCCTTACAAGCCTTCTTAGCAAGTCGTTGGTAAATTCGGTTAACGTCTGGGTGACACTCAAATTCAAAGAAAGGTTGCCCCACGCAAAATTTACGCAATTTGGAAGATACATATTATTTAACGGAATCGAAATCAAGGTATTGAATCAAAGCAGGATTCTCGGGTGATAATGTAAAATACACTTGCAAGCTTCCATTTTTCCCATTGACATTAAAAACGCCACGAAGTTGATTCTCGGCCTTCATTTCACCCACACTTACTATTTCTCCAATTTTGGAAAAAAATACGTCCGATTCTTTTTTACGATGATCTACGGATTTATCAGGAAAGAAATTTTCAGCAAAGATTCCGCTGCGTTCCGCATTTGCCCAGGCGGGCAGAAGTTTAACGATCTCGTTTTTGCGTTTGTTTAGTATATCCGACACGACCACCGGTTTAGGTTCAAAACCGGCCATTGAAATCAAAGAATCCAAAACCATATTGTTGACTGCTGCCATCCCCGCGTAAGTCCGGTTAGCCAGGCCGACGATAGCAATCCCGTATTCGGGAAATATTTGCCACTGGCTTCCAAAACCGGGAAGGCCGCCGGTGTGCCCAATAGAAACACGGTTCTCACAATCCTTACTCCAACGCAATCCATATCCATATGCGGAAACCGTCGGACAAATCCTTCCGTCAGGATACTTGTAATTGAGGTTCATATTGTTAAAATTCCAGGGCTGTTGCATTTCACGAACATCAGAACGTTTAACGGGACCTGATTCGGGGAGAGAATTAGCCGGCCAAACCGACATATGAAACGCCATATACTTGCTGAAATCTTCAACTGAAGTAATCAGCCCGCCCATCGCACCGTAGGTTCCATCGTGCAAGAGCTCTTCTTCCTTCCATATATTATCCTCAAAGCGGTATCCATGAGCAAGCAAGTTTGCGGGGGCCTTTGTGTATTCCCATATCGTATTGTTCATGCCTAATGGCCTGAATATCTTTTCGTTGATATATTCCTGGTAGGGTTTACCTGAAAGCTGAGTAATGATCCGACCCAAAATTGCAAAACCGAGATTGCTATATTCGTAAGTCGTACCTGGCACATTCGAAAACGATATTCCATTTTTGATAAGCGCCAGCAACTCGTCGTCGTGGCTATCCAGCTGTCGATCGCCCCAGGGATTGTCTTCCGGAAATCCCGCCATATGGGTCATCAAATGGCGGATTGTGATCGGCGGCGCATCAGTTGTCAAACCCTTGATATTTTTTGCTTCTTTGATATAAAGATAAAGTGGATCGTCCAGTTTTAATTTCCCCTCATTTCTCAACGCCAATATCCCCATCGCCGTCACGCTTTTAGACATCGACGCTATCCTGAACAGACTTTGAGCTGAGGCTTCGGTTTTATTTCCAAGGTCGGAATACCCGTACCCTCCCGCAGCAACCAGTTCTCCATCTACAATGATTCCAAATGAAACTCCTGGAAAATGATTTTTCTCGGCGTAATCCTTGTACATCTTTTCAATAACGGGAAGTGCCAATTTCGCCTTTTCAACCCGGTCGGAAGTCGTGTTGGGTGTTGACTGTTTCCGCTGACCGAAAACGGCCAGTGGAATAAGCATTAAGAAAAGCGCTAAAGAATTCTTCATAGAGAGTGAGACTATTTATTTTGATTCATCAATATATACAAAAATTGGAAATAAGGAGCCTGAACTCCGACAAGCACTCTCCAAACAATAATACTTTTAATGTTTTTGGCCTCAAACTCCGCTTCCATTCGTCCATACCGCCGATATTCTTCAAAAAAACTCGTCTCTTTTTGATACTATTCAGAGAAAAATTCTAATTTCTTTGTTTTGTACAACAAGTACATTTTAATATTATTTAAAAAGTACAACAAAATGAAATTAATTGCGAGATAAATGCGTTAATTTTGCATTGAAGGGAGTTTAACAACAAAAGAGTACAAAACTCTCTATTTGGTTAGAAAAACAATTTATAAAAATATTCATATATACTACTTGGGGATGTACCCTCAGGAAATTTTGAAAAACTTAAATTCACTCCTATGAATTATTCAATTTTAGCTCCTTCGCAGTCCAGAAAATTCCTCCGAATCGCTGTTGCTGCATTTTTCTTCGTTCAGGGCTTAAGCTTTGCAGCATGGGCCAGTCGGATTCCGGATATTAAAAACATGCTTCATCTTACCGAAGGGGGTCTTGGAACTGTTTTATTGGCGCTTCCAATCGGTCTGATGGCAAGTTTGCCGATATCAGGATGGATGGTAACCAACTATGGAAGTCGCAAGATGGTTATGATCGGTGCCATACTATATGCTATTACGCTGACATGTATCGGATTTGTAACAAGAACCGAACAATTGGTAATTGTTCTTTTCGCCTTTGGTCTTTGGGGTAATCTTACCAATATTGCCGTTAATACTCAGGCAGTTGCGGTTGAGCAGGTATATGGCAAATCTATCATGGCATCGTTTCACGGTTTGTGGAGTTTGGCAGGGTTTGTAAGTGCAATGATCGGTTCGTTGTTTATATCGATTCATATCCCTCCGCACGTTCACTTCATCTTTATCGCAATAGCAGCATTGGCAGTAATTATCATGGCTAACCGTCACACGATGCCAGACAGCAATAAGAAAGAAGAGGAAGCGCAACCCATGTTTGTGAAACCTGACCGCGATCTGTTGATGCTGGGTTTGATCGGTTTCTGTTCAATGGTGTGCGAAGGTGCAATGTTTGACTGGAGCGGCGTTTATTTCCAGGAAGTGGTTCACGTAGCGTCCAATATGACGACACTTGGCTACGTAGCATTTATGGCCACCATGACCGGCGGACGTTTCACGGGTGACTGGCTGGCCAACCGAATTGGGAGAAGAAAAATGCTTCAGATCAGTGGTGTTGCCATGGCGACAGGTCTGGCGATCGCGGTTTTTTTCCCAAATGTCATCACAGCCACAATAGGTTTTATGTTGGTAGGTTTCGGAGTTTCTTCGGTCGTGCCATTAGTATATAGCGCAGCAGGACGCGCCACAAGCATGTCGGCAGGTATGGCACTGGCAGCCGTTTCCTCGATCAGCTTCATAGGGTTCCTGATAGGACCGCCTTTGATCGGTATCGTAGCCCAGTTTGCTAACCTGCAATGGTCTTTCGGAATAGTGGGAATCCTTGCTTCACTCACAGCAGTTCTTTCATCGAAAGCTCGCCTGATCCAATAAAGAGCTCTTAGGCATGAAATTTTTGAAAAGGATAGTCTGAATGGCTATCCTTTTTTTGTTATCCGATATCGTCAATGAAACATCTCGCATTATTTTTCGCAATCCTTTTCACCAGTTCTTTGGCGTACTCTCAAAAGGATTCGCTAAGGAATCTCGATATTAATCTTGAAAATTATCCATATCCATTTCCAGTTAAATTCCTTGACTTGAGTACCCAGGGACAAAAGCTACAAATGGCTTATATGGATATTGCTCCCGCGGTACCGAATGATAAGGTAATTATGTTACTGCATGGAAAGAATTTCAACGGTGCCTACTGGGATCAGACTGCTAAAGAGCTATCCAAACTGGGATATCGGATCATCATTCCAGATCAGATTGGTTTTGGAAAATCTTCTAAGCCAAGAAGCTACCAATATTCATTTCATCAGTTGGCGCAGAATACCAGGCTGATCCTCGACCATCTGAATATCAAATCAGTAATCGTGCTGGGACATTCGATGGGTGGTATGGTGGCAACTCGTTTCTCTTTAATGTACCCGCCATTGGTATCCAAGCTGATCCTTGAAAACCCGATTGGACTGGAGGATTACAAACTCAAAGTTCCGTTTCAAACTATTGACAAGTGGTATACTACCGAAGCGAAAGCCGACTATAATTCCATCAAGAACTATCAGTTAGCGAGCTACTATGACAATAAATGGAAGCCAGAATATGCCAAATGGGTTAACGTTCTCGCGGGATGGACGCTTAACAAAGATTATCCGATCATTGCCTGGAACTCTGCTCTGACATACGATATGATTTATACTCAACCAGTATGTTATGAATTTGAACACATCGCTGTGCCGACCCTGCTTATCATTGGCCAGCGTGACAGAAGTGCGGTCGGCAAAAGTCTTGCACCAGAAGACGTCCGAAAAACACTGGGTAACTATCCTGAACTAGGCAGAATAACGAAAAGCAAAATCAAAAACAGTCAACTCGTCGAACTCGACAATATAGGGCATCTACCTCATATAGAAGACTTTGATAGATTTTTTAAACCACTGAAGACTTTTCTCTAAAAATAGCGCCTGAGACTGATTTGATAAACAAATTCATATGCCTGGAAAGCTTATCAAACAAAAAATCCGACCTATTCCCTTTCGGTGTTCAATATCAATTTCATTTGTTCGGAATCGGACAGACTTATCGAGCTATATCGACATAAAAGACTGATATTCAATATCCTATATCGTAAAAGGTTGATGGCATAAAGTTTGTATTATTGGCCTGAGCTATTGGTCTCTCTTTTCAACCATCATCCCCATGCTGAAAAACTACTTCAAAATTGCCATACGCAGTTTGCTCAAAAACAAGCTCTTTTCCTTTATCAATATTTTCGGACTTGCCCTCGGCATGTCATGCAGTTTACTTATCGGAATGTGGGTGAAGGATGAAATTTCTTTCAACAGATTCTATCCTAAGGTCGAAAACATATATTATGTGCACTCCGCCTCGGATTGGCATGGTCAGAAAAATGTTGGAGCCCCTACACCAAGTCCCTGGGCGGACGCAATCGAAAAAGAAGTTCCAGAAGTAGACGCCATAACGAAGGTAACTTGGACCCGAAACCTGCTTGTCAAAGTCGGCGAAAAATCAATCAAAGAGGATGGAATTTACGCCTCATCGGATTTTTTCAAGGTTTTTCCTACCCCATTTTTAGAAGGAAATGCAACCAATGCGATTAAGGAACCAGGTTCAATCGCTATTTCCAAAAAGCTGGCTGACAAATATTTCGGAAATAACTCAGCGATCGGAAAGACGATCAAACTGGATAATGCAAAGGATTTCACGGTAAGCGCCGTTTTTCAGGACATTCCTTTGAACGCCTCTGAACGTTTTGACTGGATTGTAAACTTCAAAGTTCAGGAGCAGGATTGGATGAAATGGTGGGGGAATTCCAGCTTCAAAACATATGTGAGATTACAGCCGACCGCTAATGCAGCTCATGCAGAATCAATTATGAGGCAAGTGATCAAAAAGAATGCTCCGAAAGACCTGATCAGTTTTCCACTTTTGCAACCATTGACCGATTTATATCTCCACGGAGATTTTGAAAACCTGAAACCCTCGGGCGGAAGAATCGAATATGTACGAATTTTTTCTATCGTCGCCATTTTTATCCTACTGATTGCATGCGTCAATTTCATGAATCTTGCCACTGCCCGGTCGGTCAAAAGAGCGAAAGAAGTAGGCGTAAGAAAAGTGGTTGGAGCGGAACGTAAATACCTGGTGATCCAATTTCTGGGTGAGTCGCTTATCGTGAGCAGCTTGGCCGCAGTATTGGCACTCATTTTTGTAATGACATTGCTTCCGGCATTCAATGCAATTGTTGAAAAAGATATAACCCTAACGGGAGATCCAATCCAGTGGCTTTCGTTTCTTGGTCTGATCTGCGTAACAGGCATCATTGCAGGAAGCTATCCTGCTCTGTTTTTATCAGGTTTGCAACCGATCCGGATTCTGAAAGGAAAACTTACATTTAATAACTCCAGCGCCTATCTAAGAAAAGGGCTGGTGGTATTTCAGTTCGGGCTGTCCATTTTCCTGATCGTGGGGATGCTGGTTATAGGACGGCAAATGAATTACATTCAGAATACTAAATTGGGACTGGAACGCGAAAATGTTATTTACATTCCACTGGAGGGAAGTTTGAACGACAAACTGGAGGAATTTCGCCAGCAGATCATCAATTCTTCGACTGTTTTGTCTGCCACGACGGCTGGATCATTACCAACTAATATTAGCAGTACATCGGGCGATCTGGATTGGACTGGTCGCGACATGAACGCTGACAATTCGGTCGCAGTCAGCACTGTAGGATATGATTTCGCCAAAACCATGAATATTAAAATATTATCGGGCCGTGATTTCTCAAAGGATTTTGCAGCCGATACTGCCAACTATATCATCAACGAGGCAGCTGCCAAAATGATGAAGATGAAAGATCCGGTTGGTAAGCAGGTGAAATTTTGGACGGGAAAAGGCAACATTATAGGTTTGATGAAAGATTTTCACCTCAACAGCTTCCATGAGGCAATCAGACCGTTAATTTTAGTCAATTTCAAAGGCCTGAATACAGAATTCATGATGATCAGAACCCGACCTGGACAGACACAACGAGCTCTGAAACAGGTCGAAAAGATCGCGAAAGACTTTAACCCGAATTACCCTTTCACCTACCATTTTCTGGATGAAGATTATGAGCGTATGTACCGGTCAGAAATGATCGTAAACACATTGATACAATACTTTGGATTTCTTGCTATCATTATCTCCTGCCTCGGACTGCTTGGTTTGGCTGCTTTTACTGCCGAGCAGCGAACAAAGGAAATTGGCATCAGGAAAGTGTTGGGAGCCAATGTTGCGAGCGTAGTGGCTTTGCTATCGAAGGATTTCGTAAAACTTGTTATTATATCAATCGTTTTGGCGACGCCTCTGTCATGGTATATAATGGACAAATGGCTTGAAGATTTCATTTACCATATCGATATCACCTGGGAAATATTTGCCATCGCAGGTGTCTTGGCTTTGGCAATTGCACTCTTCACAGTTAGTTTTCAAAGCATCAAAGCGGCACTTCTGAATCCTGTAAAGAGTTTGCAAACGGAGTAACTACTTTATTTATAGGTATTTATATTTTCACCATTGAGGATTTTAGAACCATTGAGAAGAGTGATCTTAACCTTTCTAAAATCCCAAATGGTGAAAAAACCTATATCACGAACTGCCTAAGATAATTACGGCTCGCCAAAATTGCCGCTGTAACGTCGTTGATATGCCCCTCAAAAGCTTTGTCCTCTACTTCAATCACAACAGGTCCACGATAACGAACATCCGTCAATGCAGCAAAGAATCCACGCCAATTGACATCGCCCAATCCTGGTAATTTTGGAGAGTGATATTCGAGCGGATTTGCCATAATCCCTACCCTGTCGAGTTTGTCGCGGTACACTTTCACATCCTTCAAATGAATATGATGGATCCGGTCAGAGTAGTTGTAAATCGGCTTCACTTCGTCCATCATCTGCCATATCATATGCGACGGGTCGTAGTTTAGCCCAAAAATCGGACTAGGTATAATCTCAAACATACGATCCCAAACAGCAGGACTGATCGCCAGATTTTTGCCTCCCGGCCATTCGTCATCTGTAAAAAACATCGGACAGTTCTCAATCGCGAGCTTTACATTATTCTCTTCCGCCACTTTCACAACAGCCGGCCAAACATCAGCAAACGTTTTCAAATTATCCTTGATCGATTTTGCCGGATCGCGACCAATAAATGTATTGACGACCGGAATCCGAAGTTTGGCGGCAGCTCGGATAACCTGTTTGATATGTTCGAGGTAAAATTCGGTTCTTCCCGGCGCAGGGTCTAACGGATTTGGATAATAACCCAACGCGGAAATAAAAATTCCAGCCTCCGATAATGAATTCTTGATTTGTCTGCAACGTGCATCAGAAAGGTCATTCACATCGATGTGAGTCACTCCGGCATATCGTCGATTATCAGCATTGTCCTTGGGCCAGCACATTACCTCCACACAGGAGAAGCCATGGTTACCAGCAAATTCAACCATGTGTTCGAAGCTGAAATCAGCTAAAATAGCACTTACAAATCCAAGTTTAAGCATAAACAAAAATTAAAAAAAGGTAAATTGGAAGAGCGGAAAGTCACCACTAAGCTGTGAAAATAGTAAATACCTGACTGCCTTTAAAAATTTCATCAAGTTTTTGCCTTGGTTTATCAAACCGCGTTACCATCTGTCCTAAAATAGTATGCTTCATTCCCCATAAACCTGCTAATATTGACCCATAATCAACGAAAACAAACGATAACATGGAAGATCCAGAACCCGGTATTGGTAAAAAAATACTAAGTTTTTTTATCAATGAAGACACAGAAAACCAATCAGATAGCCAACCTAAATCGGCAAAACCCCAAACCGACTCGTCGGTGAATTTGCCTGCTAAGGTAGTTAATACTAATCCCGTTGTCACGCCTAAACCCGACAGTAAGTTTCTGGATCACTTTGCAGCTCTGCTGAACAAGTCGAATATTCCCGGCCCTGACTATTTTGAGTACAAACAAGTACTGAAAAATATGGAGAGCCTTCAATTATCGGAAGAAAAGCTGTATCTGGCGGCCTGGGCAAGTTTTATGGCCATGGGTGGGGTGAAAGAGACCGCGATTCTACAAAGCTCGGGAGAACAATATCTGAAGATTCTGGAAGGAGACCGTGATTCTTTTCTTAAAGATGTTGAAAAAGCGATTAACGAGCGAGTCGGATCTCTGAAAAAAGAACAGTTTAATCTGGAGGAAAATAATAGAAGATATGCTGACGAAATTGAAAAGCTCCAACAAAAAATCGAAGAAAATAAAAACCGGATGGGTCAGATCTCATCAGAAATAAACGAGCAAACCACAAAAATAAACCAGAACAAAGACGGCTACGAAACGACATTCTCGTCCTTTACGAACCAGATTCGACAGGATTTAGAAAAAATAAACAAGTACCTGACTAAACAATAATATATATGGCAACTCCTGATTTCACACAACTCGGCGGCGGTAACGATGACAATTCAAAACGCTCCTATTGGAGCAAACCAGAAGGTGTTACGTCGCTTCTCGTACTAGGCGGACTGGGTGCAGCGGCGCTTTATTATTGGAATAAAATCGCTGTTTTCCTGATCACAGTTACACAAAACACGCTATATCTGGCGTTTTTGGCGGGTTTACTTGCGATTCTCATCTTCCTTTTCACAAGCAAAGACGTTCGCACCGCAGTGTTCTTTTTGTTCAAGACAATGATGCGCAAAATAACCGGGCTGGTGATCAAACTGGACCCTATCGCTATCATGAAAATCTACATCGATGATTTGAAAGAGAAGCGCCAGAAAATGCAGGGGCAAATAGATACCCTTGCAGGGCAATTGGTAAAACTCAATAAGAAAATCAACGAGAACAACGAGCAGATAAAGCAGAAATTTGCCGAGGCAAATAAGGCTAATCAGCTGTCGGACAGACCCGGCATGAAGGAAACTGCTTCATTGGCCACCATAGAGGGGGCAGGTTTACAGGAAATGAATGAAAAGCTTTTCCCACTGCAACGTAATATGAAAACAGTGCTGGAGTTTATGGAAAAAGTAAACAAAAGTGCCGATTACATTATTAAAGAAACAGAGATAAAAGTTAAACTGAAAGAAGTTGAATATAGAATTGTAAAGGAGAGCTCTAGTGCCTTGCGTACAGCTGTTAGTATATTCAAAGGTAATCCGGATAAGAAGTTCTATTTCGATGAATCGATGGAATATATCCAGGATGATATGAGCCAAAAATTGGGAGAAATGAAACGTGCAATGGACTTATCCATGGACTTCATTAATGGAGTTGACGTCCAAAACGGTATACTTTCTGATAAAGGTCAGGCCATGATTGAGGCATATAACCATGGAGAATTCAAGTTGATTAACCTGGATGGCCCTAAAATTGAGTCAAATAAACCGTTGGCTGGTGGAAATGATTCTGGTTACAAAGGCCTTTTAGACTAACTAAACTTCATATTCATTTACATTTACCAACCTAAAAGTAAAAATATATAAACCATGAAAAGACTAACAGTTGCAGGAAGGTTACTAATTACCGCTATCATACTGGCTGCGATTTTTGCCGGATATAAATACCTTGGAGGCCAGCAGGCCATTGATAAAATGGCTGCTAGTCAGCAGAGTACCGAAAATTCGGAGATCGTTGCTGACACCGCTCAGCAAATGCCTGACACAGAATCATCTGCGGCAGACGGCACCACATCTTTCACATATAAAAGTCCCGCCCCAGTCGATGGAGCATTAAAAGGAGTTGTTGAACTGGGAGCTAGTGGGTTTAACTCGTTCATTATCAATGTAGATAAGGAGAAAAGATGGAGTCTTGAAAAATCCGAATTCGGAAACAGCCTGGTTACTGAAAACCTGGCAACGGAGGAAGATATACGTGCCGGTTTAAAAAAGTATATTGGAACCATGCTCGACTTCGGGGTCGGAAGCAAGAATATACATTTCGTAGTAAGCTCTGGCGCAGCTAAGGCGGATGTTACTCAAAAGATTACCAAAGTACTCAAATCCATGGGTTATGTGGTCAATCAGGTGACGCCGGAACAGGAAGGTCAACTAGCACTAAAATCGGTGTTACCCGCTGATTATCAAGACAAAGCATTTGTTGCTGACATCGGTTCAGGCAATACCAAGATATCCTGGATCGAAAATGGAAATGTAAAAGCAGTGGAATCTTTGGGTGCAAAATATTTCCAAAATGGTGTCAGCGACACACAAGTCTATGAACAAGTTAGCTCCCTTGTAAAACAAATACCTGCAAGTCTACGTAATACTTGCTTCATTATCGGAGGTGTACCTTACGAAATGGCCAAGGAAGTACGAAACGGAAAAGAGCGCTATACCGTTTTACGTGCGCCTCTCGCCTATTCCAAATTGACAAATGCAAAGTCGAAAGCGGGAATCAATATTTACAAAGGTATTGCCGACGGAACAGAGTGTAAGACTTTCGTCTTTGACTGGGACGCCAACTTTACGATCGGGTTCCTGCTAAGCTTATAATTGTTGAGTGTAAAAAGATGGGTTGGGCAATTTCAAGTTGTTCAACCCATTTTTTTTTGCGTTCAGGTCACTTAAGCGAAATCTTCCTTTCATAAGTCGGTTTTGGCAAAATCTGACGCAAAATTGAAATTTTCAACCGCAAATTTTCAAATGTGTTTCCCATTCTCTCAATTCTATTTAATTCATTGGTTTACAGATACTTACCAGTTTAAACCTTGTAGATTCCGGATCGCTCTGGATGAATTTTACGCGTTTACAATTTCCTAAGCCTGAAGAGCATCGACCTACGGAGGACGCTCTATAAAAATCTCAGAGGCTTTGATTTTGAGACATTTCATAATATTCGCGAAATTTTTAACTTCTGACACCTATCTATATCTCCGAATTCAAACAAGTCACTAATTTTGTTCTCCTCTTCATCATGCTTGAAAAAGCTCTTCGTCTATTGTTCTATAAGGCATGTTTAGATTTCAGCTATTTCAAAATTCGAACTGGAGTACGTCAGATTGAGTGACAGCATCACAATGCCTCTCCGACTGATTGGTGATTAGAATGCAGGTAGAAAACCTGAAGCTGGCTTTTTTACTCATTTCGCCACTATAATAGCGATACAAACCTGATTATCAATGAAATATGTGTAACCACATCATATTAATATTAAATTAAAAAGACATAAACCTGAACCAAACGGAAGGCCAAATCCTTTTAATCTTGGTATAACAACCAAATTCCACCACAAACTCCAAATACTAACAACTCATTTATGCCTGAAGCAACAGCTCCGACCTTTACCGGCTATCAAAAATTCATAATTGCCATATTGGCTTTCCTTCAATTCACAGTCGTTCTGGACTTTATGGTGCTCTCGCCACTGGGTGCCATTCTTCTGAAAGAACTTTCAATTTCAACCACCCAATTCGGACTAGTGGTTTCCGCCTACGCATTCAGCGCGGGTGCCTCCGGATTGCTAGCCGCTGGCTTTGCTGATAAATTTGACAGGAAAAAATTGCTGCTCTTTTTCTATTCAGGCTTTGTGCTCGGGACATTTTTTTGCGGGTTGGCTCCTGATTACAATTTCTTACTCATGGCCCGTGTATTCACTGGAATTTTTGGAGGAGTCATCAGCTCCATCAGTTTTGCGATCGTAACAGACCTTTTCCCGATTGAAAAAAGGGGGCGTGTGATGGGCTTCGTTCAAATGGCATTTGCGCTTAGTCAGGTAATAGGGATACCGGTTGGTCTATATTTAGCCACTCATTGGGGTTGGCACTTCCCTTTTATAATGATAGCATCGATCAGTGCGCTTATTGGAATAATTATATTTCTAAAAATGAATCCAATTTCGGAACATCTCAAAATTCAGAAAGAAACTACCGCCTTTCAACACTTAAGTAACATCGTTTCGAAGCCTGAATATCTTCGTGCTTTTGCAGCCACCACATTACTTGCTACGGGAGGTTTTATGCTGATGCCTTTTGGTAGTGCATATGGCGTTCATAATTTGGGGATATCGCTTGATCAACTTCCCTTACTTTATATGATCACGGGAATTTGCATGCTTATCTTCAGTCCGCTCATGGGGACATTGAGCGACAAAATTGGTAAATATAAGATGTTCATCATTGGCTCGACGATCACTTGTATCATGACTCTGATCTATTGTAACCTAGGTATAACGCCATTTTGGCTGATCAATATCTTCAATATTTTGTTGTTTGTCGGTATCACCGGGCGGATGATTTCCGCATCCTCGCTTATGACTGGTGTTCCGGAACCCCAGGATCGCGGGGCTTTTATGGGGGTCAACTCATCCGTGCAGCAAATATCCGGCGGTGTTGCATCCATGATTGCCGGGCTAATTGTTTATGAAACGCCAACAGGCACCATTGCGAACTATCCTACCTTGGGAAATGTGGTAGTAGCTGCTGTGATTCTTACGATAGTATTGATGTATCAAATTCATAAATACGTCACAAAAAGGGCAGCTGCTCAACAAGCACCAATGACTACTGCCTCGTAACAGTTACTCAATTTTAAAAATATCCAAAAAAGGCGTGATCAGTCTGATTACGCCTTTTTTCTTTTACGAATACAACTTATTGCAAATCAATATATTACAATTATTATCAAAATTTTACCAGCAAATACTTTTATTTATTATAATATGTTTATTACTTTTATGACTAACAAAAACTTTTAACACTTTTCATTTAATTAGATTAGCTATATAAATATTTTACGTTTATTTACATATCCAACATGAGATAAACTATTAACTATTTATACATATAATACTTTTAAATGAAGATCTTAAGTATTGTGAACAACAAAGGAGGTGTAGGTAAAACTACCTCAGCTCAAAGTATTGCCGCTGGTCTTTCCAAATTTGCCAATGCACGCGTGCTGGTTATTGACTTGGATGCGCAGGCTAGTTTAACCAAAAGTTTCGGCATTACTCATGCGGGCTTAAAAAAAGACAGCGGTTCTTTTATCACCGGCGAGTATGAATTTGATGAAATAGTAAAGCGTGTTGGAGATATAGATATTTTACCAGGCTCTGCGGAAATGATACACCGCGAAGACACGATTAAATCGGCGCCTATATTTCCGTTCAATCTTAAGATTGCGTTGGAGAAAGTAAAAGATCGTTACGATTTTGTGGTGATCGATTGCCCACCGGCACTATATGGAAATACGAGACTTGCGCTTGTATCTTGTCATCAATATTATGTGCCTTTGCAGGCGGAGTTTTTGAGTTATGAAGGTTTGAGAAACTTTTTGGTATACTCGGCAGAAATTAAGAAAATCAGTCCGAGCACAAATTTGGGTGGTGTATTCGCAACACGGTATAATCCAAAAATCAGAAAGAAGATCAGTCATGAATTGATCAGCGCTACACGTGAACAATTGGGTGACGTCTTCATGGAATCTTATATCCGCGACAACATCGCCCTTTCAGAAGCGCAGGCAAGTGGAATGACAATTTTCGACTATGCACCGAACAGCAACGGTGCGGAAGACTATTATAAACTTACAAAAGAAATTTTAGAACGAATTAACAACTGACACAATGGCTAAAGAAAGGAAATTTGATTTTGCACCCCTTCCATTGGTAGCGGATATCAGAGACGAGGAGGAAATTCAAGTACCTGCTGAAGAGGTAGACGGACCTCCCACCAAAGTTACTTTCGACTGCGACTACCGGTTGATGGAAAACATGAAGGACTACGGCTACTGGGAGGGTCTGACTCAAAAAGACATTATTCTGGAATCATTGAGGTTATATTTTGAAGACAAGGAAATCCGGCCACGGCCTGATAAAATCAGACAACGGCCAAAAGTTGGCAGAAAGCCTAAAAGTGCATCATATTAAAAAAAGCCAAGTCTATACATACGAGACTTGGCTTTTTTGATTTTGGTGACCAGCTACTGAACAATTACTTTCCCTGTGGTCTCTCCCTTTTGATTATTGAAACGATAAATATATACTCCAGCAGAGGTGTTCATTTTTATTTCGGTTTTTCCATAAAATGAAATGCTTTGCAATTTTCGACCGCTCAAGTCGTATATCGAAATTTCTGATTGGCCACTAAGCTTTGTTTCTACACTGATTATATCTTTTGTCGGATTGGGAGAAATCTTTACAATCTCACTTGGTTCCGTTCCAATTCCAAGAATTGGATCAACTTTCACAACCGTTTGTGCTTCAGCTTGGCATCCGTTGCTATCTGTTATACTCACTACATAAGTCCCAGCCTCGCTGACTTTCGCATTTCCTAAAACAGGGTTTTGTTCCGAGGATGCGAAATTAAGCGGACCGGTCCATTGATATTTCGTTCCGCCGGATGAACTCAGGCTAATTTCAGACCCCTCAAAATATGGTCCGGTATTCGACGCAGTTGCGATGGGCGCAGCATACACAAAGACCTCCATTGAAACTGTATCCGTTTGCTGATTCGGGACCGCACAAAATGCTGAATATTGGCCGGAAGCAGCTGGCATTATATCTATCGAATTCCCACTTTCACCAGTAGACCATGTGACTGTTCCCCGACATCCTAAAGCCGACAAATTAACCGGGCTACCTGGACAGACGCTGTCAGCGCTGGCGATAACGCGAAAGATATCAGACGCTGTCGATATCAAGTCCCACTGGACAGACCATGTTCGCACGTCTTTCGCATCGTCGCGCCGGCTCAATGTTGTAGCGTCGAAAACGGTCGCACTTAGAATTGAATGATCCGGTGCATCGCCGGGCGATAAAATTAGCTCCTCTCCTATTGTCGGTAAGAGCTTTCCATTCACCCGCCATTCTACGACAAGTGTGTTGGGCTGGGGTTTCAAAAGGCCTAATTTAAAAACCTGCGGCGAATTAAGCGTGAGAACATCAGCAGTATCAGGTTCAACCTTATCAAGCGGACTTACAGCCGACAAAATCCTCTCCGCAGTCCCCTCCTTACATACAGCGCACATAGGCTCACTCAAATACTCCATCAAACAACGACCGTTTACCGGTTTAAACCACTTGGATGCATATTCGTCTATCCCATGAGGATATATCTGAACATTATATTCGTTCAGCCAATTCTTCCAACGAATAATCCGGGGATCGTTGATTTGCGTCATATTGGGGCTCTCCCAACCGTAGCCCGCCCAGTATTCATCGCTGAGCCCAGTGAGTGTGTGTCCAATTTCATGAACACCAATTGTGTTTGCCGCAATATTCAGGGTATGCACCGCTATACCGCCACCCGAACCACCGTAAAAAGGTGTATTAACCAACACAACGATAAGATCATATGCAGGAAAATTATAGCTGAGCACATCAAAAAGCACATATACCTTGCTAATCGTGACGAGCCTGTGAATCGATGTCCCAAATGTCGCGCCGTAATATGTATCCTTCACCCCGACAGGCTGATCGGGATATGCGTCGGGAGCCGTTCCGGGGTTGGTCACGCCACTTTCGTTGGAAGGTGTTGGTATCGCAACAAAGTTAAAATAGTCGCGGTAATGGCTATACGGTTCGTAATTCAGAAAAAAGTCGGCAAACTTTTTTGCTTCATCGCTAAATTTCGGGAGTTCATCTTCTGTAAATCCATCGCCCAAGATTACAACATTGAGTCGCCTGTCGATCGGACCAGATTTATATAGCGTGTCCACCTTAAAAATTTGGGAAAAGCCGCTGGAACACAGGAATAAAAACAACAAAGAGGTAATGATTTTCTTCATCTTTCTTAAAATGAGAGGGTGTATATTTTCCTGCTTCCTTTACGACGGGTTACGCTATACAAATCAATTTTCTCAAGCGACTTATCTTCCTGAAAACGCATAGTCAAAACCCCTTCATCCGAAGTCAGCAATTCACTCTTGATTTTCCCTCCCGGAGACGAAACTTCAACTTGTTTATGTAGTGGATGCTGATAAATAGATTCCTGATTCCGGCCATCGGCGTAAGTACGAACGGCCTTGATATAGCTGGGGTATTCAACGTGGTTCTCATTGGTTTTCATCTTACCGGTACCCGAAACCGCGTGAACCAGCTCCACCTTCTCCCGTCGGCCTTTATTGCTTTCACTGATTTTGAAATTCAGAAAAACGATGTGGTCAGATGCATTCTTATTATAATTGGGAAGACTGGTAACATCTATAACAGAATGAGCACTGTTACAGCCAAAAAGCAACAAGCCAAAAATCAAGGAAAGACGGCTAAATTTCATTACATATTTATCAAAATACATTTGAATAAATATACCATTTCAAACATAAAAAATCACAACAATTTAATGGTTTTTTCTAATTCTAAAAGAGCGATCCGAATGTCCTCATCCGACGTCCGATAGTTGACAAAAGCTGCACGAATACCAGCCTTTCCAAAAATCATAGTCGGAGTCATAAAGACCTTACCAGCTTTATTTAGCTTTTCCAAAAACAGGCTATTGTCTCCATTCTTTAAAGCAAAACAAACAACATTCAGTCGCAGCGGTGCGAGCAATTCAAAATTATCACTTTTCGATATCCCGTCCGCAAACTGTCGGGCGCTGGCAATACTGTTTTCAAAAATTGAGTTAAGTCCGGCGCGGCCATATGCCACCAGACTAAACCATACTGGTAGCGCCCGAAGCCTCCGGGAGTTTTCGGGAACGAAATTCAAAAATGAAAAACTCTCATTCGCATCTCCCAAATAAGCTGCGTTCGAATTTTGAAAGGTCTGGATCTGTAAATGAGCATGTTCTTTCCTCGTAAATATTACCGCGCTGTCATAGGGAACATTGAGCCATTTGTGGCAATCGATGGTGATGCTATCGGCCTGTTCCCACCCTTTCAGCAAGTGCTTAAATTCGTCAGTACAAGCCGCAAAACCTCCGAAAGCAGCATCAATGTGGAGCCAGAAATTATACTTTGTTTTCAACTCAACGATCTTTTCAATATCATCAAAATCGACGGTATTGACCGTCCCTGCACTACATGTAAATATTACGGGAGCAGATTGGTGCACTTTAAGATGCTTTTCCAAGTGATCAAGATCGACAGCTTCCCTACCTTCAATCACCTTGATTTTTACCAAATTGTCACTACCCAAACCTAGCATTGACAAAGACTTAATAACTGATGAGTGAGGGACAGCACCCATCACAACCAACTCATTTCCAACTCCTCTCCTGGCAATATCTCTCCCAAACTGTTGCCCTGCCCATTGCCGGGCCGCCGCCAAACCTGTGAAATTGGACATCGTCGCTCCACTCACAAAAGCGCCGTTGAACGTATCCGGCAGTCTCAAAAGAGACCGAAGCAGGGTCAATGCGTCCATTTCAATTTTAGCAGAAATATCACCCATCCCGGCGACGGACTGCGGATTTTGATCAAAAACGGAGGTAAGCCAGTCCGCTGCCAGAGCCGCCGGAGTCACTCCTCCCGTAACAAAACCCCAATATCTCGGCCCTGAACTGGATACTAAAGTATCTCTATAATTTTCATCAAAGACTCCCAGCGTTTCCAAACTACCGAACCCGATTTCAGGCAATTCTGTCTCCGTAACCGCCGGTAAGCCTGAGGTAGGTCTTTCTGTTATGGTGCTTAAATACTGATCGCTGTATCTTTTTATTTCCTCCAGAATCTGAGGCAACTGAGTGAGTTCTTCGTTGAAATTTGAAAACATGGTCAATAGAATTTCTGTCCTGCTTGTTAAAGCAGGTTGGTTATTAATATATGAAGAGATTATCTAATTATAGAAGTAGTGAGGAAGCCGCCGAAATTCTCCGATGGTAATTCAGTTGTCCATTATGGTAGGCAAGATGCATAAGCAAATGCGTTAAAATAGTGGCAATATCCTGATCGGGATATAGAGAAAATACTTCGTGCGGATATGGTTCAGCGAGGCGATCGTCGTGCATATCATTAATTACTTGAGGAATAATCCGCATCAGGTCCTTGATTTCGAATAACAATCCTTCTTGATCAAATCGTTTTTCAGAAAACTCTGCGTCACGGTTGCGTATATACGGGATATTCCCCAAAGTGAGTCCGATATAGGTTCTCAAATTCCCGATCAGGTGTTGCGCAAGGACTCCACCGGTGTTTATAGTTTCAGGAATTACCTTCCAAAGCTGCTCTTCGGAGGTGTATAGTCCCACCTCGTCGTGCAGTTTTTGAAGACCCCTTTCGAACAAGATCGCTGTTTTAGATTGATGCATTTTCTTTTTCAGTTGGGAATGGAGTTGTTTTAAGATTTTTGATTCTATATCCCAAGTTAACCAGATAAACGCCAACCATTGTGATCACAAATGCAAGGATTGTAAAAATAGTGATGGTTTCATCTAAAATTAAATACCCTAACACAATGGCTACCAAAGGATTGATATAAGCATATATCGAAACAAGCCCCGCCTGTAGTTTTGACATGGCATATAAATACGAGCAAAAAGCCAGTATTGATCCTATAAAAACCAGATATAGCAACGCCAACATAGAAGTGGTTTCAGGAAAAGTCAGCCCATTCCAATCTTCAGCAAAGGCACTCAGGATTGTGAGCCCAATTCCGCCTGTAAACAATTGCACCCCAGCGTTGAAAAATGGACTGGATGTTGACTTATTGAATTTCGTATATAGTCCGCCAAACGCCCAAAAAACACATGAAATTGCCGTCAGCACAATTCCTATGAAGGAGTTGGTATCATGGACCAAAGCCAGATTGTCGCCAAAAACAATTGCTAAACCGCACATGCCTAACAGCACACCCATCGCTATCTGTTTGTTAATCTGTTCGTTGTGATCGAAAATAAGATTGACAATAATGGTAAAAATCGGAATCATGGCGCATATTAGTGCAGCAAGCCCACTAGGAATATATCTCACCGCCCAGCCGACCATACCAATTCCAAAAGTGATCATGCATAAACCCGGAATAATCTGCAATTTGATATTAGCCCAGGTTGCTTTTTCCTCTTTCCTGAAAATCCAAAGGCCACCTAAAAGCAACGCTCCTGCAAGTATATTCCGAATTGCCATAAATAGCAGACCGGGAAAATGCGCAACGCCGATACGCACTGCCAGATAAGTGGTGCCCCATATGAAACAAACCAGCACCAGAGCGATGTACGCCTTTGTTTTCGACTCCATATTAAAATTCAATTTGTGGATGTGGATGCAAAATTGCTACCTTTCGAAACAGAAAAACAGATTCACTTTCTTATTTTTCAAGCATAACAGATGCCATGGATACGCTAGAGTTAAAAGAGATCGCGCCGGAGGAAGATTTTTTGTACTCTCAAATCTCTGATCGATTGGGCAGACAGATTCAGAAAGGAACTTTGAAATCCGGAGACAAACTTCCTTCCCTCCGGGCGTTAAGCAAAGAGCAGGGAATTAGTCTCAGTACCGCTTTTAAGGCATATATCGACCTTGAAAATAAGGGATTTATTGAGGCGAGACCCAAATCGGGGTATTATGTCCGATTCAGTAAAACAGCGAATCTTTCTGAGCATGCTCCTATCCAATCTGTGCAAGACCCTGGGAAAAAAGATGTTAACGAGATGATCATGGCAGTCAACAAGTCACTGACCTCACATGGTGTTATTCGACTTTCCATAGCCTCTCCTTCTGCCGACCTGCTCCCCCGCGCGAAGCTTAACAAGTCGATGATGGAAGTGTTGCGCAAAGATCCGGCAAATTGTACGCAATATGACGAGATTCAGGGAAATCAAAAACTGCGGCAACAGGTTGCTAAATATGCTTTTAACTGGAACGGAAATATTTCTGAAGATGATGTGGTCACGACGCAGGGATGCATGGAAGCGCTGGTTTTCTGCCTTAAAGCGGTCACTAAGCCGGGAGATACCGTTGCGATCGAAAGTCCGGGATATTTTGGAATATTTTCTGTAATTAAAAGTCTCGGTTTGAATGTGAGAGAAATACCGGTTCACCCGCTGCATGGCATTGACCTCAATTTTCTCGAATCTGTCTTAGACAACGAACCGATCAAAGCTTGCCTCTTCGTCCCTAATTTCTGTAATCCCACGGCGTGCTTTATGTCTGACGAAAATAAGAGCAGACTTGTCAATATACTCTATTTGAGAAATATACCACTTATTGAGGACGATATATATGGCGAAATGTATTTTGGTAAGCAGCGTCCACGCACCTGTAAAAGCTTTGACAAAAACGGGATGGTAATGCTTTGCTCGTCGGTTTCCAAAACCCTGGCACCCGGATATCGCGTTGGTTGGTGCATCCCCGGCCAATTTATCAATGAAGTTACGACAATCAAACTACAGCATTCGGTATCGTCGGCCACTCCTACGCAGGCAGCAATTGCCAACTTTTTTGAAACGGGTCGGTACGATTTGCACATGCGCAAACTTCGAAAAACATTGCATACACAGTCGCTGCGTTATATTCAGGCAGTGGCCGAACATTTCCCTAAAGATACCAAAATCAGCAGACCTCAGGGAGGTTACGTTTTATGGATTGAGCTGAATCCTACTGTTAATGCATATGAATTGTTCGAAAAAGCAGTTTTGCAAAAGATCACCTTTGCACCCGGACAAATCTTCAGTATTGACGGCCGATTTACGAATTTTGCCCGAATCAGTTTTGGAACTCCATTTAGTGAGGAAATTAATAGGGGATTGAAAAAATTGGGAGAATTGATAAAATCTATGATTCATTCATAAATATTCGATTGAAACCGTGCGAATACCAATCCGTTGATTTTCAGGTGAGAAAGCAAATCTCAACGTCAACGATTGCTGCAACCATATTGCAACTACTTGATTTTCAGTACTTGAAACCCTGTTGCACGCTATTCTGGTTTACCTTTGTATAACAAAATCAGGATATACAGACATATTTCATCTCACTCTAATAAAGTCGGTGAATCTCAAACAATATGAAAGATACGAAATTCGAACCTCACGCACAAAAACACACCGATGAATGCTGTAGCCATGAGCATGATATAAAAACTGTCGCTTCACACTCCCATGACGAGCACGACCATGAGCATAATCATGACCACGAAGGGGAGTCAAGCCTGTTAAAGGATCGTTGGCCACTTTGGTTAAGTCTGTCTATATTATTCATTTTTCTTATTGCTCGATATGCCCTCAATTTGCCAATTCCGAAAGTTTTGGAAATAGGTGCGATGTTGGTTGCATATATTTTGGCAGGTTATAAAACCATCGGAGTTGCGTTCAGACGCGTAAAACGGGCGGATTTTTTCAATGAGTTTACGCTGATGACCATAGCCACTCTGGGCGCTTTTTATATAGGCGAATTCAGCGAAGGCGTTGCGGTGATGATATTTTATGAAATCGGGGAATTGATTCAGGATATAGCAGTTGGACGCTCAAAGCGATCCATTAAGGCTCTCCTCGATATTCGCCCCGATAATGTGACAGTTATTCAAGGAGGCGAACATATTTCTAAGCTTCCGTCTGAGATTGCAATAGGAGATTTGATCTATGTGAAAGCTGGAGAAAGAGTTGCGCTGGATGGGTTACTAACCTCTGAATCAGGCACTTTTAATACAGCTGCTTTAACAGGAGAGTCCAAGCCTGATACTAAAACGAAAGGTGAGGCGGTTTTTGCCGGAATGATTAATACAGACCGCGCCGTTGAGGTGAAAGTGGACGCACTATTTAAAGATTCCAAACTTTCCAGAATCCTTGAAATGGTGCAGGAAGCGACGGCCCGGAAAGCTCCTACCCAGTTGATGATCACGAGATTAGCAAAAATATATACGCCCATTGTTTTTGCGCTGGCAGTGCTGATCATTGTCCTACCAGCCTTATTTACAAGCCCTTACCACTTCAACGAATGGTTATATCGCGGAATGGTATTTCTTGTAATTGCCTGTCCCTGTGCATTGACCATCAGTATTCCGCTAGGATATTTCGGAGGAATTGGGCTTGCTTCAAGAAATGGCATATTGATTAAAGGTTCCAATTTTCTGGATGTTATCACAAAAATTGACACCGTGGTAACTGATAAAACCGGTACACTGACCAAAGGAACTTTTCGGGTTCAAGAAGTGGAATGCTACATGGAAACGCATGAATTTGTGCAGATCGTCGCATCACTTGAACGTGCTTCCACGCACCCCATCGCGAAGGCGATTGTCGATTATGCAAAAGATATCGAACTTGTCAATCCGTCAAATGTGGAAGAAATTTCGGGTCACGGTTTGATGGGTTCAGTTCACGGACAACTGGTTATGACCGGAAATCAGAAACTGATGCATAAATATGGAGTGAATTTCCCTTCCGAAATTTCGCAAATTGCAGAAACGACCGTGCTGGTGGCGATTGATGGAAACTACCAGGGATATATCACCATAGCTGATGAAGTAAAAAAAGACGCCAAAGCAATGGTGTCTGGTTTAGACAAAATGGATCTGGATGTCATTATGCTTTCAGGTGATAAACATATGGTTACGGAAGCGATAGCAAAAAAACTGGGCATCAGAACCAGCTATGGCGACCTGCTTCCTGAGGATAAAGTTAAGGTGGTGGAGCGCCTTAAGAACACCGGTCATACGATTGCATTCGTTGGGGATGGTATTAATGACGCACCGGTTATTGCCCTCGCTGATGTTGGTATTGCCATGGGAGGATTAGGTTCAGACGCTGCAATTGAGACAGCCGATATCGTCATTCAAAATGACCAACCCTCCAAAATTGTATCAGCAATTCGCGCTGGAAAAATCACCAGGAACATTGTATATCAAAACATTACACTCGCCATAGGTGTCAAAATAGCCGTAATGGTTTTGGGAGCCGGAGGGATTGCCACACTATGGGAGGCCGTGTTTGCCGACGTCGGCGTTGCGCTTTTAGCGATATTGAACGCATATCGAATTCAAGGGAAGAAGATTTAACGAATGCTCCAACCGATTTGGCGCTCGAACCGATTTGCAATCGGTTCGCTATGGTTTAGCGTTTTTAACGCGTTCTTCCAATAACTATTATAGTAAAATTTAAAATGCGATACAATCGCAAAACCAAAACACACCGATTTCAAATCGGCGTGAGCGGTGCTCTTATTGCATATCCATTCAAGCCAACTATTTTTGCGACCTGAATAAACAACCTACCACATATGCCAGAAAGGATAATCGGGATTATGAGTGCGATGCCCGAGGAAATAGCAGGACTTGAATTATTGATCGACGAACCCAAGGCGGTAACTTACGGAATGCGAACGTATTACACTGGATGTATCAATGATATCAAAGTTGTTTTGGTATTTTCCAGGTGGGGGAAAGTGGCTGCGGCGACGACTGTTTCGACTTTAATATTGAAATTTGGAATTACCGAGCTGATATTCACAGGAGTAGCGGGAGGAATGCATCCGGATCTTAAAATTGGTGATATCGTCTTAGGTACAAAATTCATTCAGCACGATATGGATGCAAGGCCCATCATCGCACAATATGAGCTTCCCTTACATGGGATCGTTTATTTAGAAAGCGATAAAGCACAGTTCCAATTTGTGCAGGATTCGATTGCAGCGCTGCTGAAAAGCAATAGCCTAAGCGAGGTTATCAGCGACGAAGAATTTGAACGATTTGGGATTTCCGAACCGGCTCTTTTCGCCGGAGAAATTGCCAGCGGAGATAAGTTCTTTTCAACGGAATATGATAAAAAACATTTATCGGATTCACTTCCGGAAGTGCTCTGCGTAGAAATGGAAGGAGCTGCGGTGGCGCAGGTTTGCTATGAACATCATGTTCCGTACAGTATTATTCGAACAATCTCGGATACAGCAGACGAAAAATCGCCCGATGATTTCCCTGCCTTCATTCAGAATATCTCTTCTAAATATTCTATCGAAATCATACGTGCAATTTTCAGCAGATTGGCTTAGTAGTGATGACTAAGCTGGCTCCATTCTGGCCATTAGCTTTTTGACATAGTCTTTCTCAACCTGAAAATCGGTTTGAGTTATTGTCTTTTTGAAATATTCACGTGCAGCTTTTAGATCGCCTTCCATAAGACTGATTTTGCCCAACGCGGCGTTCAAAAGATAATATTGATTTAAAAATGGCTTGTGTTTCAGTGTATTTAGAATATGCAAAGCCTTTCCCTTATGACCCGCATAATAAAGTGATATCCCGTAACTGAGCTCCACGAATGGGTTACCGTTTAGCGAATGTAATTGTCGATATATATCACTGATGGTCTTCCAGTCTGTCGACAAAAAATCTTTTGCAACACAGTGCAGATATGCGATCGTCGCTTCATAAAAATACGAGGAGACAGTGCCGCCCCGCGACATAGCCATGAACTTTGAGCCATATATGATCAAATCCTGATTCCATAGCTTTCGATCTTGTTCCTCCAAATCCAGCAACTCACCGTTTACGCCAAACCTGGACTTGAACCTCGCCGCATTGAACAACATCAACGAATTTAACGCCATCGTCTCTTTGTTTCCTATACCACTATCAATTAACGACTTACAAAGCAACAACGCTTCCTCACACAATTCCTCCCTCAATATCTCCTTGCCCCATGACGACTTATATCCTTCATTAAAAAGTAGATATATGATCTTGTGCACGATCGGAAGCCGATCTTTCAGTAAGCTAAAATCCGGAGCCGTTAAAAGTATCTTTTCATTCCGAATCTTTTGTCGAGCCCTCAGAAGCATTTTATCTACCCCATCCAGGCTCATTCCCAGCACTTTGGATATCGCTTCTACTTTTAGATTGACAACATATTTAAGCGTAATCACCACCTGCACTTTCGGCGCGAGTTCTGAGTTGGCACAGGCAAAAAGCATTTTCAGCTCCTGATCCTCCAAAACGGACTCTACCGGAATTTTAGTACCGGAATCGAAATCTTCATTTTCATAAAAACCCCTGACTTTCTTATCCGCCTTAATTTTGTTGATCGCCTTGTTTTTGCAAACGGTATAAATCCAGCCGCCAGGGTTGGACGGCACACCGTCGTTTTTCCAGGAATAAAACGCCGTCGCGAATGAATCCTGCACAATATCTTCTGCCGTTTCAAGATCCAGATCCTTGCTGAAATACATCAAAGAAGCAACCATCTTACCGAAAGACTTCCGGTAAAGCTGGCTCACTTCCTCTTCAATATGGTCAGGAATCTCACTCATCCCCTATTTCCATGATTGGTCTTACTTCTATAACACTCGAATTGTTGATTACCTGCGGACAGCTCTGCGCAATCGAAGCGGCCTGGTCGAGATTGTCTGCTTTGATTATAAAATATCCGCTGATAGCTTCCTTGGCTTCGATGAAAGGGCCGTCGGACATGATATTGTCCCTCGAAACATACCGACCGGCAGTTGTAAGTGGCTCAGCAGCAACAAAATTGTCGGTTTGAGCAAGCTCCTGAACCCAGTCGGTCATCACGCGTATACATTCGTCAAATTCTTCCTGGGGCATCTTTTTTAGATTTTCCATATCCTCGCGGATGAGTAACAAAAACTTTTCCATATGTCTAATTTTGAATGAGTTAATGTGAGAATGAGTGAGTGGTGGGATCAATAAGCAGTGCGATTAAGCGCTTCTTTTTACTAACATGAGCATTTCGTTATCGGCTTTGTAATATTCCAGGCATATGCTTGATGGCTCGGTTTCAGGCTGCGCCAGCATTTCTCCAAAAATGTTTGAGATTTCAGGCATTTTTTCCATCCAGTTTTCGAATACAAGGCTGTTATATGCCCCGGCCTCAATGATATCTGTCGGCAAACCGACCACCTTTGCTTCTCCTTCGAAATTTTCTTTTGCACAGGCTCGGTATACTATACTACCTTCCTCTATGGCTGTTTTCCCATACACTTCATAGCCGTCCAGAAACGAGCGCCAGGCTTGTCCTTCCCCAGTGGAATTTCCTGATAGCTTAATCTCAAGTTGGTAATATGCTTCCTGAAAGGCCTCTGGTTCCAATGCGCTGGCTTGCACGAACATCACTCGTATGTCATTTTCAATATTATAAACCTCTGTTTTCATGGCTGTTGTGGTTTATTTTAAAGGGTATATAGCTAAAATACCGGTTTTCTTACATTTTACTCTCAATTCAAAGACAAGCTAATTCAATAAATCCGGACAGCAGTTTCCCCTTTTTTCTAAAACCAAACCTACCGGGACAAACTTTGGCAATTTCACAATTAACTGACCATATCCTGACAAAACCTGACTTCCCAACCCATTCCAATCCAAAACATTAAAACAACTTTGAATAATGCTTTATCTTCGCAGTATTCAAATCAAAGCAATTATGGGAAAGCGAATTGACAGTCTTACAGACCAATTGATATCGTTTATCGAAGATCAAAAGATATACTTTGTTGCCACGGCGATGAGCGAGGGAGCCGTCAACCTCTCACCGAAAGGTATGGACAGTTTCAGGATTTTGGACCCAAATCGGGCTATGTGGCTGAATGTGACCGGGAGCGGAAACGAAACTGCTGCACATCTGTTGGAAAACGACAGGATCACGATTATGTTTTGCGCATTTGAGGGAAAGCCACTCATTTTAAGGCTCTATGGAACCGCAAAAGTTTACCATCATTACGATGCAGAATGGGATCAGTATTTTCATCTTTTTCCTCCGCTGCCTGGCAGCCGACAAATCATTGACATTCATATAGATACCGTCCAAACCTCATGCGGTATGGCAGTTCCATTTATGGATTATAAAGAAGAAAGAAATGAGCTTAACAAGTGGGCAGAGAAACAAGGCGAGGAAGGAATTCAAGATTATTGGGAGCGCAAGAATACGGTTAGTTTCAATGGCCATCCTACAGGAATATTCAACTGAAATATTTTGAATTCATAGCAAAAAAAGAAGTCCCGGTTTATTGCTGAACCGGGACTTCTTGAAATAAATACCTATGCGTTTAAAGATTTTCGTGCATATTCAACACATTTCGCTACTTCCTTCACCGCGTCCGAGCCAGCCGGTATTTCATATTCCAGCTCTATCGTCGCTGGGAATTTATATTTGTTTTTACGCATGAGTTCAAGAGCTGCTGTAATAGGTGTATCTCCCTCACCCCACACCACATTTGCACCGCCATTTGCTTTTGATTTCCTGTCTTTAACGTGCATACTTACAATATGGTCGTGCTTGGCCGTGATCAATTCCAATGGCTCAAAACCTGCTGCAACGTAATGCCCCATATCGAAATTCATGGCATTATATGGCGATTGCGCAATTGCTTCATCCCACCAAGTTGGAGTTTCCTGAGTATGACCGTGATATCCGACAAATACCTTATTTCGTGCGGCAATTTCACCTAAACGTTTTGTCTGCGCGGCATCATTCGGTTTTTCAATATTTGCCTGATTCGCTCCTAACGCTTTTGCAGCGCGAAAAGCATAGTCTATCTCCGCGTCTGAATTTTTGGTATCCATTGCCGAAGGCTTGAACCCATATATACTCACCCCGGCTTTATTATACATCTTGCGAAGTTGCACAAACTTATCCATCGATACTTTAAGACGCCACTCGGTCATTTTTTTTGAAAATTCCTGAACTTGTGCTTTGCGATCTTCCGCACTTTGTCCCGCTACTGCCTTGGGCATCTCAGGGGCCCCCGCAAAAGATTCTCCCGTAGGACCCATCAATTCAATGGCGCTGATATTACAATCAATACAATATTTTAGAATATCTTCTGCACTTCCCGGCATACTTCTCCACGAATATGTAATCGCTCCTACTTGTACTCCATTAAAAAGGGAATTTGGTTTACCCAGATTACGAATATATGCAGGCGCCCCAAACAATTGGCCCGAAACAAGTGTCGCTGCTGCCAAAGAGGCCGCACCCATAAACTGTCTTCTTGAAATATCCTGATCTTTCATTTTAGTTGTTAGCTCTTAGCTTTTAGTTATTAGTTCAAACCGTTTATATTCCATGTTTTATCTTGTAAACTTCTAAAATCAGAGGACTTATAAGATGAGTTTCATTTTCACTTTCTGGTTCCTGTTTATTTAAAGCGATGTGATGCGGGAAAATAATGCTACAACACAATAATTTTCTCGGAAGAGTAGGTTCAGAGGGAATAATCTTTTAACCTAAACTACCAAACGAATCTCTTAAACATGTCTTTCACGCGCTTGATATCCCTTTTTTGTATATTATTGTTCCTTTCAGCTAGCTGTTTTTCTCAAAAAAAGCCGGTTTCACTTTTTAATGGGAAGGACCTGGCGGGATGGCACGCCGACGTTCCGGAAATGGATAAAAATCCAAAATTAAAAACACCATTTATCGTCCGTGACGGATTACTTGTCAGTTTGGGAGAGCCGGGCGGACACCTCATTACCGACAAACAGTACAACAATTTCCGACTTACATTTCAATACAGGTTTGCCGGAAAACCAGGCAACTGCGGTGTTTTGGTTTTTGTATCGACACCGAGAGCACTATATGATATGTTCCCAAAGTCAATTGAAGTTCAAATGATGCATCAAAATGCGGGCGATTTTTGGTGTATTCAGGAGGATATCACGACGCCTGATATGGAAAAAAGACGCGGTCCGAAAGAAAAATGGGGTGTAAATGGTGATAAACTCCGTCGAATTCCAAACCTGACTGACGGAACTGAAAAACCGCTTGGAGAATGGAATACTTACAGAATCGAATGCGTTGGAAACACAATCAAGGTTTGGTTGAACGACGTATTGGTTAATTATGGCTATAACGCAACGGCTTCCAACGGGCAAATTGCATTACAGGCAGAAGGCGCGGAAGTAGAGTTCAAGGATTTGAAGGTGCAGGGAATTACTAAACTCACTGAATAATACGCTGCGGATCAGTGCACGGAAAAATGTGCTCAGCATACTCAAAGAAATCTTTGATAGAAAATAGTATCAATTTAATCTCTGATAATCAACACAGAAGGAGAATTTGATAACCAGGCACTATGAGCCTCAACTTCCTTTTTCCAACTATCTAATCCGATAAGCATCAAATCCTGCTGCTCCAGAAAATTCTTTTCAAATTGACCGTTCAAAACAGATATTCTATTTGGATAAGAATTGGTCATCTGTTGAATTACATCAGTTATGTCCAAAGATCTTGAAATTACTGATGACGAATCACCCACGATAATTGAAGTATCTGACCCTGAAAGAATTCTGTCGGCAAATCTTAGAAGAAAATGATCCGTATTTGAAAAAATAGGAATAAAAACCCTTCCGATTTTTTGAAGATCTTTTTCAATCAAAATGGCCACAGGAGATTTTACCGACTTGATAATGTGCGTAGTCTTTTCATCAAAGATATCTGCATGGAACAGGCTTTCTTTACCCGTAATTGAATCTAAAAGCCGTACAGGGCTAATTATTTTGGTGGTTATTCCCAGCAACTTACCCAATAATGTCCCTTCAAACACAGAATGACCGATTCCTAGGAGCAACAAATCAAACGCTCCGGAATTTGCCGTCTCGATGATGTCATGTTCAATATTTTGTGAAGGTTTAAATAATTTATGAACGCTTACTCCTAAATCCCTCGCTTCCTCGCCAATCGGTCTGAAAGTTTCTTCCTGATATTCGGTAGTATTAACCTGACTGAGATAGCTACTCGGAGATAAATGAAGCGTAGTGACATCAGTCTCGAATCGATTTGGTCCAGTTAAATGGTCTGCAATCCGCAGCATTTTCCTCCCTCCCTGTGGACTGGCGAAGGCAATGAGGATTGCAAAGCGTGATCTTTCGACTGCAATTGTCGGTGCTGAATCCTGCTTTTTTTCAGGCAAAAGTTTATCAATCAAATCAAGTGCTGGTCCCGTCATGCACGTAGTAACCAAAGCCATAATGACCATCATGGCAAAAATCTGAGGCGACAATACGCCAATATCGTATCCAATATTCAGAACCACCAACTCCATAAGCCCTCGGGTATTCATAAGAGAGCCGATGATTAGACTATCCCGCCAGCTTTGACGGACAAAGCGCGCAGCAACTGCACTTCCGACAAACTTTCCTAACACAGCGGCACCGATGATCCACCCTGTGATCGTCCATGCATGGGCGTCGTTCAAGAGTCCTATCTGCGTCCTCAAACCTGTAAAAACAAAGAAGAGCGGAAGAAGCAGTACCATCGAAACATCCTCCACTTTTTCGATAAACAGATTCCTAAAGCTCTGATTGGCAGGCATAATAACTCCAGCCATAAACGCACCAAAGAGTGCATGAATTCCTATTATCTCGGTACAATATGAGGAGATTAGGAGAATCAAAAAGAAAAAAGCGACTACTGTCTTTGTTAGACCTTCCTTGTACGCATAATAGTCTCCAATCCGTTTCAAAAAAGGCTTGACAACCAGTAACATAACGGTGACATATCCAGCCGCCAGTAATATTGTGTATATGGAGCTTGCAAAATTCCCGGCCTTTACGATTGCAACGACAGCAGCCAGGATACACCAGGCCGTGATATCATCTGTCGCTGCGCAAGTGATTACCATTGTCCCGAGTTTGGTTTTGGATAGTCCCCGTTCCTGCACTATCCTCGCCAAAACAGGAAAAGCGGTGATACTCAGCGCAATTCCGATGAACAATGAAAATGAAAGAAAACTGATACCGGCAGGTGCAAACTGCTGATACATATATAGAGATAGTCCAATTCCTAATGCAAATGGCAGAACGATACTGGCATGGCTGATCACGATTGCTTCTTGGGCCTTGGTCTTCAATACTTTCAGATCCAACTCCATTCCGATAATAAACATGAACAAAATCAACCCAATCTGACTGAGAAACTGCAGATTGCTCAGAGACTGAGCAGGAAACAAAAAGGCCGAAAACCCGGGCCAATGCATACCCGCGAAAGAAGGCCCCAACAGGATACCAGCAGCAATTTCACCGATAACAGTTGGTTGTCCGATTTTCTTACAAAACATCCCCAGGACTCTTGCAACGACTATTATTGTTACCATTTGCAGTAACAACAAGGCTAACGGATGGCTCAGGTTATGCGTAAAAGTCTCAATGAACTCATGCCAGGAGCTCGATGCAGAAACTTGTGAAATTTGGGTGTCAGCTGACGTTTTTACCTCTAGTCCTCTTCCTGCCTTAATGAAAAAGTAGAGCAATAACGAGAAGGCAGCGAGGGTGATCGTATAGAATAGTACGTTGCGTAGGTTCTTCATGCGGACAAACGGAGTGAAGAGCGCAAAATACAAAAAATATGGATTAGGATGGTTTCCAGCCGGTTTACGGAATTGTGAAATGTGTTCGACTTACCAGGTTTTCAAAACCTGGCAAGTCGAACGCCAGTATTAAATTCCAGCAGCAACTTTCTTCATTTTCTCTAAGCCTGTTTTGGCTACAACCAGCGGATCTTGCGCGTAGTAATCCTTATTAAATACCTCAAAAGATAGTATAACAGGCTTTTCCGGATTCTTTAAAGATTTAAGTAATGCGGGCAATGGAGCAACTCCGTCTCCTGCATATATTCGATCTGCATCTGTGATGGTTTCCCTTGGCGGGGTGGTCGGATAATCGTTCATATGAAAAATTTCGATCAACGGTTTTCCCACATTTTTCACACTATCCATACCCGAACCACCTTTGTGTAGGTGATATACATCCATTAATACCCTTGCAGAGGGGTGAGATGCCTCGGTCGCTACATATAATATTTCCCCAACCCGGCTTAAGTTTTTTGAAAAACCCCACAATTCCAGATGGGGAACCACGCTGGTCTTGTCTCCTAATTCGAGTATGGCACGATATCGTTCTGATACTTTTTTCAAATCAAGATACTCTCCGGTTGTTGCACCCATCGGTGGCGCTGCGATACGGGGGCAACCGATTCCGGCAAGCTGATCCATCTCCATTTTCAGCTGTTCTAGTGCTTTGTTGCGCGCGGCGTTGTCCTCAACAATCCAGGTTGCAAAACCGATTGCATCTTCTACTTTTATTCCAAGATCGTCGATCATCCGTTTAGTTTCGGCCAGAGAATGGCCTTCTTTTAAATAATCCTGGAATGAACTAATCCATATTTCAACCGATTTGTAGCCTGCCTTTGACGCCACTTCCAGCTCCTTTCTGAACCCAAGCTTATGCCCTCTGAGCGTACTCATGTTTAAGGAATATATAAATGATTGTTCCTTTTTAACTTCATAATCCGGCTTTACCATCAATGTTCCGGACAGGGCAAGTAGAGAAGATGCTGCTTGACGACGATTCATTTTTTGAGACTTGTTTATGTTTGACTAAAGTAAAAGTAGATGAATGGCATTTTTTACCAGCTACTGAAACGCATTTAAAATTCCTCCTTTTCAAATAATACTCATAGTTTTTAAAAATATCGATTTAAATTGGCGATGGATAGACACGGATTATGCGCTATTCATCCCCTCCTATAAAGAAGCATCATGAAAGGCAAGATCATCAAGTACATACGAAACACCTGGGCCGCAGCGGGCTTTTTATTTACCTGCTGGCTGATATATAGCTATCAAGCCCACAATGTGGAGAATCAGTTATATCGCTCTGATAAGGATATACGTGTTGAGCAAACGAGCGATTTCATTGCCTTTCTTCCCACCACAAATTATAAAAAAGTGGTGATTTTCTATCCCGGAGCCCTTGTCGATCCTGATGCATATATCCCTTTATGCCGCAATATTGCGAAAAATGGAATGCGGACGGTGATTATCAAAATGCCATTCCGGCTTGCCACACGAGGCTATAAGATCCCGAAGGAATTGCATATCATTGATGACTCTACGAAAGAATATATTCTGGCAGGACATTCTCAGGGAGCGAAAATGGCAGCACGGTTTGTGTATGAGAATCCTGGCGTAATTGATAAATTGATACTTTTAGGCTCTACCAATCCCAAGGATTTTGATTTGTCGACCCTTAAAATTCCTGTGCTAAAAATTTATGGTTTGAATGATGGAATTGCTAAACCGGAAGATGTTGAAGCCAATATGAAATTTTTACCTAGGCATACCCGATATATAGCTATTCCGGGGGCAAATCATATGCAGTTTGGCTATTATGGTTACCAATTGGGGGATAGGGAAGCAACTATCAGTCGCAATCAACAACAAAGTATTGTCTTGAAATATATGCTCGATTTTATAAACAATTAAATTGTGTTCTCCACGAAGGCACAGGTACTAGTATAAAATGTCCTTTTTATTTGACCATAGCTTTTAATTATTTGACAATTGAACGACCTGGCGCCCCCGAACCTTTCCTGACTACCCCTGACCGCCATGTATCTATATTTCAATATTCATTTTTTTCCATGCAAATTCTACCGTTCGTTACAGCTGATTTACCATTTTTAACAGCACTCCAACCATCTGATTGGGGTGATCTTGTTCCGAGATTTCAGTATTTCATTCAGTCTGCGTTTTGCGAACCGCTGAAAATCTCCGTTGATAATCAAATCGTCGGAATAGGTACAACGATGCTTCATGCTGATACTGCCTGGCTTGCGTGCATTGTTGTTCACCCGGAATATCGAGGTATGGGTTTGGGGCGAATCATAACTAATGCGCTCATTGACAGTATTGATCGTGAGACCTACAAGACTATCTACCTGGACGCGACCGTATATGGTTTCCCCCTTTATCAAAAATTGGGATTTGAATTGGAAGCCGAGTATACTCACCTCAAAGTAGAAGCTCCGTTCCCTGTTTCAGACGTGCCCAGCGAAATTGTTCCATATAAGCCCGAACACCTTGCAAGGATATGTCAACTTGATTTTGACGCGTATGGCGAAGATCGAAGGGGCATATTGGCCGACTTTATCGTAAAGTCCTTCGTTTACGTAAAAGATGAAAAGATCTCAGGTTACTATATACCCGGCTGGGGAGACTTTCCCATTGTGGCTGAAAATGCCGAAGCTGGTAATGCGTTATTGGTGTTTAGAACTCAGCAAATCGAGAGAGCCATATTACCTTCTGCCAATATCTTCGCAATAGACCAGCTTAATAGCCTTGGGTTTGAAAAATACAAAGTTTCCAGACGAATGCGCCTGGGACCTGAAAGACCATGGAATCCACTTTGCATATACAATAGAGTGAGCGGCCAGCTTGGTTGATAGTTAGGATCTGTTGTCAACGCAAAGTCAAGTCCCCTATTTTGGAGAATTCCGTGTGGGGCGCCATAGCCTTCACTTTTCCTTGTTTATCAAGCAATATGAAGAACGGGGTTTCGCCCACATGATAGCGATGATTGAAGCCGTAGCTTTCCGGAACAGGCACGAAGCCACAATTTCTCTTCGGAATTTTTTGCAGGCATTCCTCACGGTTGTCTAAAGTGGTACCCAACGACACAACATCAACTCCCCGACTTTTCTGATCGTTGATGAAATCGGTGATTACCTTCGTCGCCGCCTGGGAGTATAGTGGCTTTTCGTATCTGATCCAGAAGCCGAGTAACACAAATTTACCTCTTAATCTCTCTGAGTCATAAGTAACTCCATCCAGTCCTTTCATTATAAAATGAGGCAACTCCTCTCCTATTTCCGGCATCAGGTCTTCGTCGAACGAAATAACATGATCATTTTGGCGTGAAGATATTCTGGTCAGCCAGAAGGAGGATGCTATACCATATTCGTCGAAGACCGGCTCCAATTTATAAGACCCGGGGTTTGCCCTTTCCAGTTGCTCATATTCTTTATAACTGAGCTTCTTTCTCGTCGATTTATTAATGATAACCGACTGGCTGTTAATCACAATTTGCTGACTAACTTTACCGCTATACCGTTTCACATTTTCCTGAGACAATCCTTCCTCATATATCAGGAAAATAATTGCCACCATCAATCCCCAACCCTTGAACGATACCATTATTCTATATTAAAATATTCCAACCCTATCTGTAATTTTATATCTTCCGATCCTTGCTATAACTAAAACACGGCACATAATATTTTACTGACTCGACAGAATTGGTTAGAGAATAAGATCCGGAATAATATAACAGCCACAATTTTAGCCATTTATGCATTTAAGGAAATTTACGAACGATGATATCAAACTCCTGATTAGCTGGGTAACCTCTTCCGAATTGCTGTTCCAGTTTGCCGGCCATTCCTGGCATTTCCCGCTGGACGATGAAGAGCTTTCTGTCTATTTTTCATTCAATAAAGATCGCCAGGCTTATATTATGGAGGATCAAAATTTGCAGGCAATTGGTTTTGGAGAGATTATCTATGATGACAATCCTTCGCCTCGATTGGGTAGATTGGTCATCGGATCATCAGAAAAACGAGGACAAGGATACGGTTCAGAAATGGTTCACCTGATGGTAGAGGAATGTGTAAGACGCTACAATCCGGAAATTGTGCATTTATTTGTACTCGAAAATAACGAACCTGCTATTCACTGCTATTTAAAGTGTGGTTTTGTGATGCAGCCAAATACTTTCATACACTTTGGGGACGATCTCCACCAAAAAGCCGTTTTAATGACACTGACTTTAAAAAACCAAGCGGAGTGAATAGAATAACAAGAAATATTGTCATTGCTTTTGTGCTGTTAACAAACATCGGGTGCGACCAGATTTCCAAGGATTACGTGAGAAGCAAAGTCGGGGACTTTCAAACAATCCATCTGATTAAAGACTATTTAATTCTTACCAAAGTCGAAAACACTGGTGCTTTTTTAAGCTTCGGAAGTTCCCTTCCTTATAGTGTCAAATTCTTTATTCTCGCTATTCTGCCATTACTTGTACTGAGTTATGGCCTGGTATTTCTGTTCACGAGACGACATCTAACCACAATAAGTGCGCTGGCTTTGGCTTTTGGGATCGGCGGTGGAATTGGAAATATTTATGACCGTATCATCCACGGCTCCGTCACAGACTTCCTTCATATTGACCTGGGATTCGTTCAGACCGGCATTTTCAACATGGCCGACGTGTCGATAACGTTTGGATTGCTGTTATACTTTGCCCAGACTTATTTGAAAAGAAGCAAATTGATTTAAGTATTCCCGGCAAACTGGATTTCTAAACGCAGAGTTAGGGGAGTTTTGCGCTGAGATTCTCAGAGTTTTTTCTTTCAGATTACACTTCGTCGTGAATTTGTGTCTTCGAATCTTTGTGACAATTGCTAAGCATTAAAAAAGCCTCCCGTTGGAGGAGGCTCTCATTTTATAATTTATTCGACTTTAACACTTAGACGCCAACAGATTTGCGAATGATATTCAATGCTGAACCAGCCTTAAACCATTCTATTTGTTGTGCATTGTAAGTATGATTTACAGGAAACGATTCACTTGTGCCGTCAGCATGATGCAAAACGATAGTCAATTGCTGACCTTCTGCAAACGTCTGAAGTCCAACTATATCAATCGTATCGTCTTCCTGAACCTTCTCATAATCAGCAGGATTGGCAAAGGTTAGAGCTAACATACCTTGTTTCTTAAGGTTTGTTTCGTGGATACGGGCGAACGATTTTACCAAGATTGCCCGAACTCCAAGGAAGCGGGGCTCCATAGCCGCATGCTCGCGAGACGATCCTTCGCCGTAGTTTTCATCACCCACAACAATCGTTCCGATCCCGTCAGCCTTGTAATAACGCTGCACAGCCGGTACCTCGCCATATTCACCAGTTACCTGGTTTTTAACGGTGTTGGTTTTCTCGTTGAAGAAGTTAACAGCACCTATCAACATGTTGTTTGAAATGTTGTCAAGGTGTCCACGGAATTTCAACCATGGACCAGCCATTGAGATATGGTCAGTCGTACATTTTCCTTTGGCTTTAATCAAAAGTTTAAGGCCTGTCAGATCGGTACCTTCCCACTCTTTGAATGGATCTAAAAGCTGAAGACGATCAGAAGTTGGGCTAACCAAAACCTGAACCTGGCTTCCATCTTCTGCCGGTGCTTGATATCCCGCATCTTCAACAGCAAAACCTTTTGTCGGAAGCTCCAAACCGCTTGGTTCATCGAGCATCACTTCAACGCCCTCAGTATTAACCAGTTTATCAGTACGTGGGTCGAAAGTAAGACGACCTGCAATAGCTAGAGCCGTTACGATTTCCGGAGACGCCACGAAAGAGTGCGTATTTGGGTTACCATCCGCCCGTTTCGAAAAGTTACGGTTGAAAGAGGTAATAATCGAGTTTTTCTCTCCCTTCTCAGCACCATGACGGGCCCACTGACCGATACAAGGCCCGCAAGCATTCGCCAATACAACGCCACCAATTTTAGCGAAAGTGTCAAGGAAGCCGTCGCGCTCAACCGTATATCTTACCTGTTCCGAACCCGGAGTGATGGTATATTCAGAAGTAACTTTTAGTTTTTTATCAACCGCTTGTTGCGCCAGGGAAGCCGCACGGCTCACGTCTTCATAAGAAGAGTTTGTACACGAGCCGATCAAACCAACCGACAATTCTTCAGGCCATCCGTTTTCTCTCACTGCAGTCGCAAATTTAGACAGTGGCCATGCCAGATCCGGAGTGAAAGGTCCGTTAACATGCGGTTCAAGTGTTGAAAGATCCAGCTCGATCAATTGATCATAATATGCTGCCGGATCTGCTAAAACGTCATCGTCTGCACGAAGGTACTCTGCAACTGCATCTGCAGCATCAGCAACGTCAGCACGTTCAGTGGCGCGAAGATATGCAGCGCTTTTTGAGTCATATGCAAAAATGGAAGTCGTTGCGCCGATCTCAGCACCCATATTACATATAGTACCTTTTCCAGTTGCCGAAAGACTTTCCGCTCCTTCGCCGAAATATTCAACTACATATCCTGTTCCACCTTTTACGGTAAGCTGACCCGCCACCCAAAGAATTACATCTTTTGCTGCTGTCCATCCGCTCAGTTTACCAGTCAGTTTAACACCGATCAGTTTGGGCATTTTCAATTCCCAGGCTAATCCTGACATTACATCACTGGCATCAGCACCTCCAACTCCGATCGCGATCATACCCAAACCACCCGCGTTCGGCGTGTGTGAGTCTGTTCCGATCATCATGCCACCTGGAAAAGCATAGTTTTCAAGTACAACCTGGTGGATTATACCAGCGCCAGCCTTCCAGAAACCTAGACCATATTTATCGGAAACCGATGATAGAAAATCGTATACTTCCTTATTCTTGTTCACCGCATTTGCCAAATCCTTAACCGCTCCAACTTCCGCCTGAATAAGATGGTCACAGTGAACAGTTGACGGGACAGCTACTTTAGGCCTGCCCGCCTGCATAAATTGCAACAACGCCATTTGAGCCGTTGCATCTTGCATGGCAACCCTGTCCGGCGCAAAATCTACGTAAGACTTACCCCGTTCATACATCTGCGAAGGAGTACCCTCCCACAAGTGAGAGTAAAGTATTTTTTCTGATAGAGTCAAAGGTTTGCCTACAACTTTACGTGCAGCTTCCACCCTTTCCTGCATGCGGGCATAAACGCCCTTAATCATATCTAAGTCAAATGCCATAGTAATTAAATTAAAGCTTATACATTCACACTTATCTACAAGAACTGAGCCACCAATGACTATCTGCTCAATTGTTTGACAGGAGGTGCAAACTTGGTCAGGTCGATGCCGACAACAGCAGCCTTGTATTCGTCCATATTTGGGATTCGTCCAAGGATTGCAGAAAGTACAACAACTGGTGTGGATGCAAGCAAAGATTCTCCCTTTTTACGCTCTGAATCTTCAACGACTCTTCCCTGGAAAAGACGAGTTGAGGTCGCTAATACTGTATCGCCTTTAGCAGCCTTTTCCTGATTACCCATGCAAAGGTTGCATCCAGGTCGTTCAAGATACATCATATTTTCATATTCAGTGCGTGCCGCGCCTTTCGGAGCATTATCGTTGAATTCGAAACCAGAGTACTTTTGTAAAACATCCCAATCACCTTCATTTTTGAGCTCGTCGATGATGTTATACGTTGGCGCTGCCACCACAAGCGGCGCATGAAACTCAACCTTACCTTGTTGCTCTTCGATATTCTTGAGCATCTGAGAAACAATTTTCAGATCGCCTTTGTGAACCATACACGAACCGACAAAACCAAGATCTACTTTCTTATCTCCGCCATAGAATGACAGCGTCCGAATAGTATCATGCGTGTAGCGCTTGGAAACATCTTTATTATTAACATCAGGATCTGCAATCATTGGCTCTACGATCACGTCAAGGTCAATAACGACCTCAGCATAATACTTTGCATTCGCATCCGGAACAAGAGCAGGTAACTCACCCGATTTAATTTCTGTAATTCTTTTATCAGCCTTGTTGATCAATCCCTGAAGAACCTGTCTGTGATTGTCCATGCCCTTGTCGATCATGATCTGGATTCTGCCTTTCGCAATTTCCAGCGATTCGATCAAGGTATCATCCTCAGAAATACAAATCGAAGCTTTTGCCTTCATTTCGGCAGTCCAGTCCGTAAAAGTAAATGCCTGGTCGGCAGGAAGCGTTCCGATATGAACCTCGATAATTCTCCCCTGGAATACATTCTCCCCACCGAATTTCTGGAGCATCTGCGCCTGTGTAGCATGAACCACATCGCGGAAATCCATATGCTCCTTCATATCTCCTTTGAATGTCACCTTCACTGATTCAGGAATTGGCATAGACGCTTCACCTGTAGCAAGTGCAAGTGCAACCGTTCCTGAGTCAGCACCAAAAGCAACACCTTTGGACATTCTTGTGTGAGAGTCACCACCGATAATGATCGCCCATTCGTCTACAGTGATATCGTTAAGAACCTTGTGAATCACGTCCGTCATGGAGTGGTATTCACCTTTTGGATCCCGAGCTGTGATCAGCCCGAAATCGTTCATAAACCTCATCAGTTTCGGAATGTTTGCCTGCGCTTTCTTATCCCACACTGAAGCAGTGTGACAGCCTGACTGATATGCTCCGTCGACGATTGGCGAGATAACTGTTGCAGCCATAGACTCAAGTTCCTGCGCAGTCATAAGACCCGTGGTATCTTGTGACCCTACGATGTTAACTTCCACACGAACATCCGATCCGGCATGTAAAACCTTACCCGGTGATATCCCAACAGCGTTTCTGTTAAAGATTTTTTCAACTGCAGTCAGGCCTTGCCCCTCATGAGAAATCTCTTTCGATGGAGCATATACAAGAGGAATTTCAATTCCCAAAATCTTCGCTGCAACTGTCTGGATTTTCTTACCGAATACGATTGCGTATGATCCTCCGGCTTTTATAAACTCCATTTTTTGCGGAGTCAATGCCTTGGAAATGTCAATCAATTCCTGATCTCCATTGTAAAGCTTCTTTTTCTTTGTATTGATCGTTAGTACGGTGCCTGTAGCGACAGAATATACTTCCTCAAGAATAGGATCCCCATTTTCATTGCGGACAATGTTACCATCGGCATCCACTTTTTTCACCCAGTTTTTGAGATCGATACCAATACCACCAGTAACGTCGACCGTTGTGAGGAAAATTGGAGATATACCGTTTGTACCGCCAACAATCGGCGCAATATTCACAAATGGAACATATGGACTTGCTTGTTTACCGGTCCAAAGTGCCACGTTGTTTACCCCTGACATTCTTGATGAACCCACACCCATCGTACCTTTTTCGGCAATCAACATCACACTTACGCCAGGATGTTTTTCCTGCATAGCCTTAATTTCCTCCTGAGCCTGAGGAGTGATCATACATTTACCGTGAAGTTCCCGGTCCGAACGAGAGTGGGCCTGATTTCCGGGTGAGAGTAAATCCGTAGATATGTCGCCTTCGCCAGCTATAAACGTAACAATCTTAATTTCCTCCGGGACGTCTGGTAGTTTAGTGAAAAACTCAGCCTGAGCGTAGCTTTCAATAATTTCCTTCGCAATCGCGTTGTCATTCTTAAAGGCCTCTTTCAGGCGATCTACATCCGCATCGTAAAGGAAAACCTGGGTCTTCAGTACGTCTGCAGCTTCTTTCGCAATAGCCGGATCATTACCCAAAGCCAGATCAAGAAGCACTCCGATCGAAGGGCCTCCCTTCATATGTGACAGTAGCTCGAAGGCAAAACCAGGAGTGATCTCACTTACCAACGATTCACCGAGAATGATCTCCTTCAAAAACTTGGCTTTTACACCAGCGGCACTTGTGGTTCCCGGTAAGGTATTGTAAATGAAAAATTTGAGAGAATCTTCGCGATACTCGTTATCTGTATCTTTAATCTGTGCAATTATTTCGCTTAACAATTCTGCACCATCAATTGGCTTCGGATTAAGCCCTTGGGTTTTTCTTTCTTCAATCTCTTTGATGTAATCCTGATAAGCCATAGTAAAAATTTCAGTATTGGAATAATCTGTTGTTAATTAAACGCGCAAAATACAAATTTCGCGAATATCTATCGGGCTTCTATACGTTTTTCAACATTATTTAGCATCATTATATACTAAGCCCTTTATTTTACAACTGTAATAGTTAAGGATTTGTTCTTATAAATGCCGCATTGTCACAAAAAAACCGCTGCTTTCGGCCAGTTTCTGATTTTAATTTTGAGGGCTATTTGCCAAGTACTTTGAATTTTTGAAGGTTTCTCTCCTATATTTGAGCCTCTAAACAGCCACTTATTATATTAAGCCAACAGTTATGTCAAAAAATCTGGTGATCGTTGAGTCACCGGCGAAGGCCAAAACCATTGAGAATTATTTAGGACAAGACTTCACGGTAAAGTCAAGTTTCGGGCACGTTCGTGACCTTCCGGAGCATGATATGGGTGTCGATGTTGAGAATGGTTTTCAGCCATCGTATGAAATTTCATCTGACAAAGTTAAGGTGATCAGCGAGCTCAAAAAGCTGGCTAAAGGGGCGGAAGTATGGCTGGCAACGGATGATGACCGTGAGGGAGAGGCAATATCATGGCACTTGAAAGAGGCACTGGGACTACCGGATTCTACCAAACGAATTGTTTTTAGAGAGATTACGAAAACGGCGCTTCAAAACGCAATATTAAAACCTCGCACCATTGATTTTGATCTCGTTGATGCCCAACAGGCAAGAAGGATATTAGATCGTTTGGTTGGATATGAATTATCGCCCGTTCTTTGGAAAAAAATAAGAATCGGAAAAAATAATCTTTCTGCCGGCCGTGTGCAGTCGGTGGCGGTAAGAATAGTAGTGGAACGCGAGAGAGAAATCGAAGCATTTCAAACCAAGGGTAGTTTTAAAGTTACCGCACATTTTGATCTGGGAAATGGTAAAGTTTTAACCGCAGAACTTCCAAAGAATTTCCCGGCAGAAGGTGAAGCGATGAATTTCGTCCAAAAATGTGTTGGAGCCAGCTTTTCGATAAAAAGCCTCGAAACCAAACCTGCGAAAAAGTCTCCCGCACCGCCGTTTACCACTTCTACGTTACAGCAGGAAGCGTCAAGAAAACTCAGTTTCTCAGTTGCGCAAACCATGCAGGTTGCCCAAAGACTGTACGAGGCGGGAAAGATATCCTATATGCGTACTGACTCGACGAATTTATCAGAGGAAGCGCTTGCCAAGTCCCGTCAGCAGATTACTACGGAATATGGCCCTGAATATTTTTTCCAGCGAATTTTCAAGACAAAATCGGAGTCGGCACAGGAAGCTCACGAAGCCATCCGTCCAACGGATTTTTCGACCACTCAGGCCAGCTCAGATCGTAATGAACAACGGCTGTACGATCTGATATGGAAACGCGCCATTGCATCACAAATGTCTGACGCTCAACTGGAAAGAACAACCGCAACAATTGCAATATCGTCAACCAGCGAAGAGTTGGTAGCTCAGGGCGAAGTTATCAAATTTGAAGGTTTTCTAAAGGTATATCTTGAGTCAAGCGACGAAGAAGATGAAGAGCAAAAAGGGATGTTGCCGCCATTGAATATCAATCAGATATTGAATCTTAGCGACTTAAAAGCAACAGAAAGATTTACCAGAAATCCACCAAGATATACAGAAGCCAGTTTGGTGAAAAAACTGGAAGAAATGGGCATTGGCCGTCCGTCTACATACGCACCGACTATTTCGACCATTATCCGAAGAGAATATGTAGTCAAGGAAGATCGGGACGGAATGGAACGCGATTTCAGAGAAATTACTTTGAAAAATAACTCAATTACCTCGAGAGTCGCAAAGGAGAATTATGGTGCTGAAAAGTCAAAATTATTCCCGACCAGCGCGGGTATGATTGTGAACGATTACCTGGTTAACCATTTTGAGGATATCGTCGACTATTCGTTCACCGCCAATGTCGAAAAAGACTTTGACCATATCGCAGAGGGGAAACTTCCATGGCAGCAAATGATCAAAAACTTTTACCAGCCGTTTCACAAAAAATTGAATGAGGTAAAAGAAGAAGCAATAGATAGAAGCCTGACTTCCAGAGATATCGGGGAGGATCCTGTTTCCGGAAAAAAGGTGTCGGTTCGTATCGGAAAATACGGCCCCTATATTCAGATTGGTGATGCAGAAGACGAGGAAAAACCAAAATTCGCGAGTTTGCTAAAAGGCCAGTTGATGGAAACCATCAAGTTGGAAGAAGCTTTGGAGCTTTTCAAACTGCCACGGACTGTCGGAACCTTTGAAGACAGTGAGTTGACTGTAAATATTGGCCGCTTTGGGCCATATGTAAAACATACATCCAAGTACTATTCGCTTGCGAAAACCGACGATCCGATGACGGTTAGCGAGGAACGTTTGATAGAAATTATTCAGGAGAAAAGGTTGCAGGAAAGTAATCGTACCATTAAAGAATTTGCTGAAGATGCTGAGGCAAAAGTTTTGAACGGTAAGTATGGTCCATATATCGCTTTTGGAAAGAAAAATGTCAAAATTCCGAAAGGCACCGAGCCATCGGCTTTAACATATGAGGAAGTTGTAAAGCTCGCAGCTGAAACACCTGATAAGCCAGCAGGAAGGTTTGCAAAAAAAGCGGCGGCACCAAAGGAGACTGTTGCAAAAAAACCAGCAGCTAAAAAAACTGCTGCCAAAACGACGACAGCAAAGAAGGCGACAAAAAAGAGCTAGATTTAAATTTTAGCTACAATCTCTTAAAGGTTCAAAGATTATAACAAAGGTTATGTCCTTCTTTGTCTTTTCGAGTCGTTGTGGCAATCACACCCAAAGAATGAAAAGCTTCAACTGATCCTCATTTTAGAACAGCCCTTTTCAGTCCGTTTTATGAAGAAAAAACTCGTTGTACTGTCTGGTGCTGGAATCAGTGCCGAAAGCGGAGTGAGCACGTTCAGAGATAACGGCGGACTTTGGGACAACTATAGAATTGAGGATGTCGCCACACCTCAGGCATGGCGGGTCAATCAGGATCTGGTGCTTGATTTTTATAATCAAAGGAGAAAACAAGCGTTATCGGTTGAGCCTAATGCCGCTCATTTGAAGCTTGTGGAACTGGAAAAGAATTATGAAGTAACGATCATTACTCAGAACGTCGACAACCTTCATGAGCGGGCAGGATCTTCCAATATCGTTCATTTGCATGGAGAACTTTTCAAAGTCAGGAGTACCAAAAATCCGAAACTGGTATACGATTTGAAAGGCTGGGAATTGAAAAAAGGAGATCTGTGCGAGCTTGGGAGCCAATTGCGACCCCATATCGTTTGGTTCGGAGAAGAAGTCCCAATGATGGATACTGCGATTGATATCACAACTCAAGCAGACATATTTCTTGTTATAGGCACATCGCTGGCGGTTTATCCCGCTGCGGGTCTAGTGCATTATGTTCAGGCGGGAAAACCGATCTATCTCATTGATCCTGCAAAACCGGATATCGTTTTGAAGCCTAATATGCATTTCATCAAGGAAAAAGCCACGGTTGGAATGGCAAAATTGATGGAGGAATTGAAGAAAACGCAGGAATAAAGTGGTAAAGCTTGGTCAGTAAACAGTCAGGTAATTGTCAAGTATCGTCGGAAAAATGGTCAAGTGTAGTCAGGAATTCGTGAATACACCTGACAATAAATGACAATTTCAAACTGCCCATTACAATAGCTGAATACCCTGAAAAAAACTGACAACCTCCTGACCACCATTGACAAAATTTAATAACGTAACTTATAAAGAAGAAAAAAATGCAGCTACTTGACGGGAAGGCGATTTCCTCCCAGATAAAATCTGAAATAAAAATTGAAGTCGATCAATGGGTTGCCTCTGGTGGCAAAAAGCCACACTTGGCCGCAATATTGGTAGGGCAAGATGGGGCGAGCCAGACATACGTTGCTTCCAAAATAAAGAGTTGTGAAGAAATAGGCTTCACTTCTACCCTGCTTAAATTCGAAAGCGATATTACGGAAGAGGCTCTTCTAGAAGCTGTTGAGTCGCTAAACAATGATCCTGAAATAGACGGATTTATCGTTCAGCTGCCGTTGCCAAAACACATTTCCGAAAATACAATTATGGAAGCTGTCGATCCTAAAAAGGACGTCGATGGATTTCATCCGATCAACGTCGGTAGAATGTGCAAAGGGCTTCCGGCATATATATCCGCAACACCATTCGGAATTCTCGAAATGCTGACTCGCGCGAAAATCGAAACGGCAGGAAAGCATTGCGTGGTAATAGGTCGCAGCCAGATCGTCGGACTACCGATGAGCATATTGATGCAGCGTAATGAATACCCGGGAAACTGTACAGTTACGATTACCCATAGCAAAACACAAAACCTAAAAGAAATTTGCCAAACTGCCGATATACTGATCGTTGCATTGGGCCGTCCTGAATTTGTTACTGCGGATTACGTAAAAGAAGGCGCCGTAGTAATAGATGTAGGTATTTCAAGAATTGAAGATGCTACTAAAAAAAGCGGTTTTTCAATCAAAGGAGATGTTAACTTCGCTGACGTAGCTCCAAAGTCAAGCTTTATCACCCCGGTTCCGGGAGGAGTTGGTTTAATGACCATATGCGGGTTGCTGACGAACACGCTCAAGGCTGCGAGAAAAGAGATATATGCCTGATAATCAGCAAAGCGAAGTATCTGAATGATGATGCTTCGCTTTGATTTTATAACCAGGTAAGGACTTTCTTTAACAAGTTCACCATTTTCGGGCCATATGGCGGATATATAAACTTGATCGTTCCAAATCTTCTTTTAGTCACTCCTTTCGGATTAGTAAATTCCTGAAACCCGTAATATCCATTCGACTTTCCGATACCACTGTGATTAACGCCTCCGAACGGCACCTCCGCATTTCCAAACTGCGTCAACACTTCGTTGACCAAGGCATTTCCGGAACTGGTATTTTCCAAAACATAGTCGATATTTTTTGATTTGGATGAATGAATATATAATGCCAACGGCTTTTCCATTGCATTGATATACTTAACTGCCTCTGACAATTCCGAAAACTCAATAATTGGCAAAAGCGGTCCGAATATCTCCTCCTGCATAACCCGCATGGAGGTGCTTACATTAGTCAATAATGTGGGCTCAATAAACCGTTGATTAACAGTTGAATTTCCTCCAAATGCAAGATTTGCGCCATTTTGAAGCGCTTCGTCCCGTAAAGAAACCAGGCGGTTAAAATGCTTATCATTGATTATCCGACCATAGCTAGCTGATTTGTCTACTCCCTCATTCCCAACGTTATACATCTTTACAATGGCTGCCTTTAAAGCCTCTATCAATTTTTCTTTAACATCCTTTTGAACCAGAATATAGTCTGGAGCAATGCAGGTCTGTCCGTTGTTATAAAATTTGCCCCATACAATCAGTTCGGCCGTGCTTTTTATATCAGCTGTCTCATCCACGATACTTGGCGACTTACCTCCCAACTCCAGGGTTACAGATGTAAGGTTCGCCGCGGCAGCCTTCATTACTTCCTTTCCAACAGCAGTACTACCAGTAAAAAATATATGATCAAATGGCAATTGAAGCAATTCTTGTGACACGGAAGGCCCGCCTTCGATCACCGCCACTTCATCTCGCGGAAACAAATCACCCACCAACTTGGCTACAAAAGCAGAAGAAAATGGCGAATATTCAGAAGGCTTGATAATGCTGACACATCCCGCTGCAATAGCATATATCAATGGTTTCAGAGGCAAACTGATCGGATAATTCCAGGGCGACATGATCAGTGCATTTCCCTTTGCCTCATAATGGATATATGATGACGTTCCGATCGAAATCAGCGTGTTGGGCATTCTTCGGGGTTTTAACCACCTTTTCAAATGCTTTCTCACATAACTGATTTCAGTAATTAAAACCGACAGCTCCCCGATGATCGCTTCAGAAGCAGGCTTGCCCATATCCGCACTTGCTGCCTGGCAAATCTCATCGGTATGCGCTAGGAGATACGTTCGAAGCCTTTCTAACTTTTCCAGTCTCGTTGCAGTGGACGTCAGACTGGTAGCTCGCCTGTTCCTTTTTTGCAGTTCAAATATTTCAGCCAGATCAAGCGTTGGTGTCTTCATAGGCGTGTTCGTTATAGCAATTTAAACGCAGTAGGTTCAAGCGTTAGATATAGCCAAATTAGAGAAAAATGTGTCTCATATATTTAGTTTGCTAAATAATTTGCTATTTAGCAAATATTTTCAGGAAAATGGTTTTATGAGTATTGTTAGCAACAACATCAAATATCTTCGTCGGTTGAATGGCCTCACTCAGGAGCAATTCGCGAGAAAAATAGCCATTAAGCGGTCTCTTTTGGGAGCATATGAAGAAGCACGCGCTAACCCGAATCTTACTAATCTGAAAAATATGGCGGCCGCCTTTGGGATTAGTGTCGATCAATTGCTAAAAAATGACCTTCGAAAATTAAGAGAAACGCCCGATATGTCGCTGCCGCTCAGTTCGCGTCCTATGACGGTTTCGCATTCGGGACAAGGTCCGGTATCTCGAGTTGCCGCGATGAACGAGCCCCAGCCTCTTTCAAAAATTGTGGAGAAATTCCAGCCAGTTGCCCCGGAAATCAGGACAGTGTCGAGACAGGTAAATTTGAAACCTGTGAATGGTGAGGCATTTCAAACCAATCTTTATGAACCGACGCCGTTAACACCAAACCAGATAAATTTTCAAAAAACTGAGACTTTTAGCGGACTTTCTGCCGAATCTAACACTGTTAGAAATCAAATTCCTGTTTTTAACAACCAATATTCCCCATCCGTTAAAACCGAAACTGTTGCTCAAAGTGAATATCCGGTCATTCAATGGGTATCCTCTTACCGGCAAAATGAATATTTGGCTAACCATCAAAATCCATTCTATCTCAACCAATTGCCCTCTTTCCAACTGCCCAATTTGCCATCGGGCTATTATCGCGGTTTTGAAAGCGGTCCAGACTTCCCCCTGGCGAACTCTTTATTGATTGGAACGTTCGTCAGAAATTGGTTTGATATCCAGACAGGAAAACAATATCTATTTGTTCTTCACAATCAGGGGATTGTTTTTCGAAAGGCAATCAATCAAGTGAAAGAACGAGGCATCCTTACCTTGATTTCCGATATTTCAACAATTGCGAATACCGAAATCAGTCTGAATGAGGTGCTTGAAGTTTGGGAAATCAAGGCATTCGTCTCAACCCAATTACCATCAACCCAGCCTAATTTGAACAGAATTAATGATTTACTGGACGAGGCAAAGCGCGAGATTGATAAGATTGGACATTAGCTTTTAGCTTTTAGCTTTTAGCTTTTAGCTTTTAGCTTTTAGCTTTTAGCTTTTAGGAAAAATGGCCAGGTAGAATGCTATCTACTTGGCCATTTAATTTATATTTCTCCGTATCCGAGCCTCATTTATTTCGAGGAATTCTCTCTCCGCTTATCATCATAAGCTTTTTGTAATTTATCTAAAGATTCCAGATAAGCTTTCTTGTCTGCAAATACTTTCGGGTTGTATGCGTCGCCGGGCTTATGCTTTTCGTGCAGATTAATCTGGCTTGCATGCGATGCCAGCCAAAGGTCAAAGTCCAACGTCTTCATTTTCTTAATGGTACTACCAAAATCCTTGTCAATAGTTGGATAGTCAGTAATGGCCTCAAACGGTCGATCATTAATAATGGTCGGCATATTGGCGATTAATACTTTATACGACGCACTGCCATCTTTCACAGTAAACATATAGCTGCAAGAACCTTTTGTGTGGCCAGGGTGATGTAAAATCACCAGTTGCATATCGCCCAACTTAATGATATCTCCGTCGTTCAACAATCGGTCAGCTTTTATTGGCTTGAAAGTCACACCATACTTTCCCATTTCATAATCTGCTTTACCACCAGTTTCCGATGCCGGAGCGTCTTCCTTATCAACATAAAACTTGGCTCCTGTCTCCTTTTTAATGGCTGCCATGGCGCCCATATGATCATAGTGCGCTTGCGTAGTCAATAAAATTTTAATGTCCTTATACTTGAACCCCAAGCTTTCAATATTCTTTTTTATGTCATTTTCAGAAGACGCAAGACCAGTATTAATTAAAATATTCCCCTGCGGAGTTGTAATCAGGTAGCTGGCCAAGTCGTAAGTGCCTATATAATATAAATTACCTGCAATTCTAAAAGCCGGATAACTTTTTGCCCAGTCGGCGCTGAACGGCTTAGGTTCTTCTACTTTCTGCGCTTTTAAATTCAATGAACAAATCAGCAGCGTTGCAATCACCAAAAAAACATGGCTTTTCAAAATTTTCATAGGAGCTAATTAGAAATGAAGTTAATGTTATGTTTTAGGATGCGAGGCTGTTAAATAACTCTTCGATTTTTACGAGTGCTTTGCCTTTTCCAGAGCTTTCTACAACTGCCACTCCCAGCTCGTACCACAAGCCGTCGCCCGCAGAGATATATTTGCCTTTTTTGGAAGGCGTTTTGGTTAAAGCCTCATCAGCGATAAATTCGGCGTTATATATGATATCCAGCATGGATTGTAATTTCTTCCATTCCATATTCTTAACGCCAGAAGCCGCGTTTTTCACTGAGAACGATTTGTCGGCAAAAGAAGCTTTCAAATCAACGGTAGTTGTCTTATCTGCCACGTCCATGAATGTCAGTTCGAACGGCATTTCCCGGCCTGCAATTTCAAGAATTCCCTGCATAAACTCCTGAATAAAATAAGCCCAGCGCTCGGTATCTACCGGATATGCAGTTACAAATTTCCCGTCTTCCTCAAACTCGATTTCGACAAAATCTTCAAACTCTTTTTCCTCTCTTTTTCTGATAATTTTCGAAGAAGCCAGAATGTCCTGAAATTCTTTTGTCCAAACGGGAGAAACCGGACCTTTCCATTTGAAATTATCATCCATCGTAAACCCTTCATCCAATATTTCGTCCTCCGTCAGCTCATCGCGATCCAGATACGTGATGGCAAAGTCCACGTTCAGCTTGTCGGCGGAAAGTATATTCAATTCCAGACTATCATAGTGGGAAAATGGTGCAGGGATAGCTCCTGCGGTCTGAAAACGAATGATATATCGTCCGGGTATACTTATTTCCTTATTCATAAGATCGATTTATATTTATATCAGCAGTCCGTCGTTTATCTATTTTGTCGGTAGCTGTTTTTTCAAATTGTGTTACAAAGTAAACATGTTTTGGTATTTCATACGCGCTAACACGCTTTCTAATTTCTTCGCGAACCGTCTCAAACAACGCATTCTCATGGCTTCCCTCTATAAATAGTACCAATTTCTGACCTAACAACTCGTCGGCTTCATACCAGCAGAAAAACGAATTATCAACTTCCAATTCAAAGAATATCTTAGACAAGATATCATCGATTTTGTCCAGCACAATTTTGACTCCACCTGAATTGATCACATTATCCGCCCGACCTATCCATTTAAAAGTCTTAGGGGAGATTATTTCAATGATATCGTTCGTCTGAATTTTTTCGAAATTGGTCACCGGACCGGAAACATGTAAGCATCCTCTGTCATCCACTCCCAAAATTGTCTCACCCAAAATCGTGTATTCTCCCTCCAAAACCGGTGAAAGCTGGCGAATTGCCACATGAGACACCGTTTCCGTCATCCCATAACTTTGATATACCTCCAATTCCTGGTGTTGAATCTCGTGTTGAAGTGCCGACGAAACAGGTGCGCCACCCAGCAAAATCTTTCCATATCGCCTTGCCTCATCGGTTGTTTTGGAATCACGAAGGGAATTAGCCAGTTGCATAGGCGCTAAAGCAGTAAAATCGAATTCAGCCTCTTTGGGAATATCAAGCAGTGGATTTGATGATGGTTTTATAATTGTCAGATCCCAACCGAGCTCCAATCCTCTCACCAACATCATCGTTCCAGCAATGAAATCTATATTCAAACAAACCAAAGCTTTTGTACCCTCGCCTAAATTAAAAACTGAGCCCGTCATCCTGGCACTGGCGACCATTTGCGATCTGTAAATCTCAATGGGTTTTGGAGTTCCGGTAGAGCCAGATGTATGCAAGATCAGTTTTTCAGCCCCGCTTTTCCAGAACTGAACAAATTCAAATGCTCTTTTGAAGTAAGGCTCCGGGTCAGTTGGAGCAGTTATTTTTTCTAAATGGGTTACTTTCCACATATTAAAAGACACTTTGTTGTCAGCTTATAGCATCACAATATCGTTTCTGGCTGGCTTGGAAATCTGATCTGCAAATTTTGTTTTTTGATGGTCACCAAACAATCTTTAATTTCGCAGATCATAACTGACGGGATGAATATTCTTCCCTTTCTTTCATTTACCAATAATTTTATGTCTGCTTCAGTTCAGTGGGAAACCATCAAAGAATATCAGGATATACTTTTTCTTTTTCATGAAGGTATCGCCAAAATTAGCATAAACCGTCCTCACAAGCATAACGCATTTACGCCTCAGACCATCGACGAGATGATCAATGCGATGCATATCTGTCGGGAAGATCCTAAGATTGAGGTAATTGTCATTTCAGGTGAAGGTGGAAAAGCATTCTGCTCCGGCGGCGATCAATCGGTTCGCGGGCACGGAGGTTATATCGGTGACGACCATATTCCACGTCTGAATGTTCTGGATTTGCAGAAAATGATCCGTTCCATTCCAAAAGTAGTGATTGCAATGGTAGCTGGCTGGGCTATCGGTGGCGGACACGTACTTCACGTAATTTGTGATATGTCGATTGCGGCTGAAAATGCCCGTTTTGGACAGACAGGACCAAAAGTCGGAAGTTTTGACGGTGGTTTTGGTGCTTCCTATCTCGCTCGTGTGGTTGGACAGAAAAAAGCAAGAGAGATATGGTTCCTTTGCGATCAATATGATGCGTCAGAGGCTCTCAATATGGGATTGGTAAATAAAGTAGTTCCTCTGGAAGACTTGGAAGCCACTACCATTGAATGGTGTAAAAAAATTCAGGTGAAAAGTCCGCTATCGATCCGGATGCTAAAAAGCGCGTTCAATGCCGAACTGGACGGTCAGGCAGGTATTCAGGAATTGGCGGGTAACGCAACTTTGCTATATTACCTGAGCGATGAAGCGAAAGAAGGTTTCAATTCATTCCTTGAAAAGAGAACGCCCGATTTCAGCAAATTCCCAAAATTTCCCTGACCTACAAGGATTTCGCGAATTTCACCGTTTTATAAATATTAAACTTATACTAAACGACAGTGCTTTATGCGGTCGTTTTTAAGCAAAAAAGTAAATGAATTACTGGCTGATTAAATCGGAACCTTTTAAATATTCCTGGGATCATTTTGTAGAGGAAGGCAAATCTATGTGGGACGGCGTACGCAATTATGCGGCTCGTAACAATATGATGGAAATGAAAGTTGGTGACCTCGTTTTGTTTTATCACAGCAACGAAGGCAAGGAAGTTGTAGGTATGGCAAAAGTTTCAAAAGAACATTATCCTGACCCGACAACAGACGATCCTCGGTGGGTTGTTGTAGAATTCGTCCCAGTCGAAAAATTTCCCAAGACAGTCACGCTGGCTCAGATAAAAGCCGATAAACGCCTCCAGGATATGGCGATTATAAAGCTTTCCCGTTTGTCTGTATCGCCGGTAAGACCGGAAGAATTTGACCTAATTGTTGCTTTGGCACATGAATAAAAGAAAGCTGTTCTGTCTTTTTTCGGTATTAAGTATTCTGATTTTCCAAATTGCGCAGGCTCAATCTTCCAGAAGAATTGAACTGCCGCTCAACGGAAGTGAGATACCATATCAAACTATTGCGCTGGGCGATAAGGGGGTTCTCGTTATTTCAAAACCAGATAAGGGTCAGTTTAACGTTCAGAAATTCGATACCAATCTCGACAGAATTTGGTCTATCGACGGACCCGTTGAAAATAATCTGGACTATATGGCCTCCTCTTATGACGGCCGTTCGGTGTTTCTTCTCTTTGCCAAATACAGGAGCTCTTTATATCAGATTGTGAAGGTGAATATCGGCCCCGGTTTTGTAGAAAGCTTCACAATTAATACCGTTGACCGGTTTGAAATCACAGACTTTAAAACTTTGGGCTACTCAGTTTATATGGCCGGAATGGTCAGAAATGAGCCTGTATTGATATATACTGACCTTACGAACTCGCAAACCAAGATTTTGCCGACTGCTATAAAGGGTTCAAATGCTATTCAAACTGTTGAAGTCGATACTTTGCATCAATTGGTCAATGTTTGTTTTGCTGTAAAAAAAGGACGTCAAACCAAGATCGTGGCGCGTTCTTATCAGGAAAACGGAGAATTGTATACCCAGGTTAGCGTAGATCCGGATGAGGATTACTCCCTTCTGAACGGACGTTTGCAAATATTGAATGATTCTGTCCGCGTCGTAATTGGAACATATGGCTACCGGAACATGCAGAGTAGTACAAACGCCGCGTCTCAGGGATTATATGTTAGCAAGATTATCAACGATCAGACCATCTTTACCCAATACCATAGTTTCACTGATTTTAAGAATTTTTTCGACTATATGAGCGAAAGGCAGCAGGAAAAGATGGAGAAGAAGATCAAAAAAAAGAAGGAAACCGGCGACGAGGTTAAGCTGAATTATCGACTGTTAGTACATGATCTGATACCGAAAGGCAACGACTTCATTTTGGTCGCCGAAGTATTCTACCCAGAATATCGATACCAAAATTCAGGTATGATGGGTGGTTTGGGCTATGGCTACATGATGGGCTACCCAATGGGTGTCGGATTGTACAATCCATATCTTTGGAATCCAATGTACGGCGGCAGAGGCTATGGTCAGCAAATATTTGATGGCTTCACCTACACCCATGCCGTAGTGGCAGAATTAGGAGCGGATGGAAAGTTACTTTGGGACAACAGCATTAGCTTTGATAATGTAAAAACGATGGATCTCCGTGAAAAAATAAAGATACAGATGGAACCAAATGGCAATACCAAATTATTATACAGCCACAACGGAGCCATAAAAAGTAAGATCATCAAAAATGATCAGGTTGTCAACGCCGACCAGTCTATTCCAAACCAAACGAATGTGGAAGGTGACAAAGTCAAAAGAACGAGCACCGACGGACTGGATTATTGGTATGACAATTTTTTCCTTGCCTGGGGAGAACAACGTATCGTCAACGCAGCTGGTGACGCCCAAACACGTGGACGCAGGAATGTTTATTATCTAAATAAAATAGCCTTTTGAGTTGTAAGGAATGAAGGGTTAGCCAAGAGCAGATGTAGCTCGTTTTCGTTTTTTGAGAATCAACTTATTTGCGTTGCTACAACCCTGGTCTCATAATTTGGCTGGGAAATCCAGTTCATTTTTCACGGACTTAAAATCAATAATTAAAACTAACCGCTACTAGCCAAAAACTAATAGCTAATCACTAACCGCTAATAGCTCCCCTCGTGCTACTTTTAACACCAGAACAAAATACTGATTACCAACTTATTGACTCTGGATCTTTTGAGAAATTGGAAAGATTTGGACCTTATATCGTTTCACGTCCTGAGCCTCAGGCTATATGGGACAAGTCCCTTTCAGAAGCTGAATGGGACCGCCAAACTAATGCTGTTTTTAAGCGAGATAAAAATTCACAGGAAAAAGGCCAATGGGTTACAAAGGGTGAAATGCCGGAGCGCTGGGTAGTTCAATATCGATCAGGAAAACTCCATTTGCGTGCCAAATTGGCATTATCTTCATTTAAGCACGTTGGTATATTCCCGGAACAGGCAACTAATTGGGATTACATTTCTCAAAAGCTTTCGGGCATAAAAGAAGATAAACCAAGCGTTTTGAATCTGTTTGCATATACCGGAATAGCTTCTTTGGCCGCCAAAGCATCTGGTGCGGATGTTACCCACGTGGATTCTGTAAAACAGGTGATCAGCTGGTCTCGGGAAAATATGGAGTTGAGCGGATTGACAAATATCCGTTGGGTAGTAGAAGACGCGCTGAAATTTGTGCAACGTGAGGTGCGCCGGGGAAATCAATATAATGGCATTATCCTGGATCCACCTGCATATGGTCGTGGGCCTGATGGAGAAAAATGGCTTTTAGAAGAGAATTTAAACGAAATTCTCCGCCTTTGCGCCCAGTTGTTGAAGAAAGAAAATTACTTTTTCATCATCAATTTGTATTCGTTAGGCTTTTCTGCCTTGATCGTCGACAACCTGATCAAAGCCCATTTTGGCAAGGATATCAATCACGAGTATGGCGAACTATATATACCTGACTCCTTCGGCAAACGCCTCCCTTTAGGTGTTTTTTCAAGATTTTCAGATTTGTAGACCGCATATTGAAAAAAGTTTGTCCAAATTTGTCCTTTGCTTTTCGGAGAAGAGTTTCGCTTTTTTCTTTCCCGCTGCAAGACACTATGTATAAGTCAAAAGTCCTGAAAACTGCCGTCTATATCTTCGCCATCATTTTGCTGGCCCTGAACCTATCGTGCCAAAGCGATGCAAGAAATAGCACAAAGATTCCGCCACTTGTCAAAAAATCGAAAGCGGATTGGCAAAAGGATGCGCTTAGCTCTCTGTCTGACCTTATCAGCCGAGGGATTGACATTGATATCAATTACTTTAAAAGGGCAAGGATTTTTCTGGATCAGGAGAAATATCAGGAGGCTCTAAGTGATATAAATGAGTCTGTTTATGAGCAACCCAACGCTGGTGAATATTACCTTTTGCGCGGAAAGATTAATATGGAGCTTGGCCGCGTCAATAATGCTTTGGAAGATGCTGAACGCGCGGAGGCCCTGCAACAGTCTTCTTCTGATTTGTACATTTTGCTTGCAGATATATATCAAACCAGAAAAAGCTTCAATCGCGCCACTGCTTATCTGAATCAGGCGATGAAGATGGCTCCATATGACGGATCCGTTTATTACATCCGCGGAATGCTGCAGGCGAATCAGGGCGACACTCTCGCGAGTTTATCCAGCCTCAATGAGGCTATTGATATGAATCCACGTCTGCTTAGGGCTTATCTGCAAGCAACAATATTATATAGAACACAACACAACTATGCCGAAGCCCTTTCATATAACAATCGAGCAATCCGATTTTTCCCTGAGCGTGCCGAGCTGTTTTTTGAACGAGGAGAAATATTCAACGTGTTGGCAAAACCTGACACTGCAATTATATTTTATAAGAAGTCGCTCGCGCTGAATCCTTCTAACAAGGTTACCATGCAGACTCTTGCCGAAACAAGTATCAGGATAGGAGCCTATAATGAGGCTATTCCGCCTCTTTTAAAACTACTTAGCCTTAAACCCGAAGATCAGCTGATCATCACACAGCTCGGCTTTTGCAACGAAAAGTTAGGCGATTATGAAAAGGCGAAAGAATATTACGGAAAGATTTTAGCTAAAATTCCGACAGACAAAGACGCCCGATATGGTATGTGGAGGATCAGGCAGCGAGAAAATGCGTACCTTACAGATTCTTATCTGTCCGAATCCGAAGAAAAGGAATTTCGAAAATCGCTCGACACAACACGCATAAAACTGCAAATGATACAGCCGCGCGGTGTGACAAATATAAATGTAGATTCTTCTCGAAAAGCTAAAATTCAATAGATTTGTACCGCATAGACCTGAAATGGGCATTTTTCAATAGCCCATTATCTAATATCAGCCGCAAGCATTAACGATTATATATAGAATTCTTTTTAATGAAAGACGATTCCCTAGTAAAAATTACCCTTCCCGACGGAAGTCAGCGTGACTATCCAAAAGGAGTAACTGCCCTGGAAATTGCACTGAGTATCAGTGAAGGTTTGGCAAGAAATGTTTTAGCCGCCAAAGTTAATGACGAAGTTTGGGACCCAACCCGTGCCATTCATGAAGATTCTCGCGTCAAACTTTTGACGTGGAATGACGACGATGGCAAAGCGACGTTTTGGCACTCTTCGGCTCACTTACTGGCTGAGGCACTTGAGGCATTATATCCGGGTATTAAATTTGGTACGGGTCCTTCATTGGAAAGAGGCTTTTACTATGACGTTGATTTGGGGGAAAATACATTGTCACAAGACGATTTTCCTAAAATCGAGGCGAAAATGCTGGAACTGGCACGCCAGAAAAGCGAGTATATCCGCAAACCGATCAGTAAAGCAGATGCAATTGACTTTTTTACAAAAAAGGGAGATCAATATAAGCTTGAGCTAATTGACGGTCTTGAAGACGGTTCAATTACGCTCTATGAGCAGGGAAACTTTACAGACTTATGTCGCGGACCACATATTCCTAACACCGGTTTTGTAAAAGCGATCAAGCTGACAAACATTGCGGGTGCATACTGGCGCAACAAGCAGGAAAATAAAATGCTTACCCGTATTTACGGTATCACTTTTCCAAAACAAAAAGAGTTGGAAGAGTATGTTACTTTAATGGAGGAAGCGAAAAAACGTGACCACAGGAGACTGGGAAAAGAACTTGAACTCTTTGCTTTTTCTGAAAAAGTTGGCCAAGGACTTCCGTTGTGGTTACCGAAGGGCGCGATGCTTCGCGATCGTCTGGAGAGCTTTTTGAAAAAAGCGCAGACAAGAGCGGGATATTTGCCGGTTGTTACGCCGCATATCGGTAGCAAAGAACTTTATGTAACCTCAGGTCACTGGGATAAATATGGCAAGGATTCATTTCAGCCTATCAAAACTCCGAACGTTGGCGAGGAGTATATGCTTAAGCCGATGAATTGTCCGCATCATTGTGAAATTTACAAAACCTCCCCCCGATCGTATAAAGATCTTCCGTTGCGTTTTGCTGAGTTTGGTACCGTATATCGTTATGAGCAAAGTGGTGAGCTTCATGGTTTGACACGTGTTCGGGGATTCACTCAGGATGATGCGCATATTTTCTGCAGGCCGGACCAGGTTAAGGAAGAGTTTATCCGCGTGATCGACCTGGTGCTTTATGTATTCAAATCGCTTGGATTTGATGATTATAGCGCACAGATATCACTTCGTGATCCTGAAAACAAGCAGAAATATATCGGTAACGATGCTGACTGGGAAAAAGCGGAATCCGCCATCATCGAAGCCGCTGCCGAAAAAGGTTTGAACACTGTTACGGAATTAGGTGAAGCGGCATTCTATGGCCCGAAGCTCGATTTCATGGTGAGAGATGCATTGGGTCGCAAGTGGCAGCTTGGCACTATTCAGGTAGATTATCAGCTTCCACAAAGATTCAGCCTTGAGTATACCGGTTCGGATAATCAGAAACACCAGCCTGTAATGCTTCACCGTGCACCTTTTGGATCTATGGAGCGTTTCATTGCTATCCTGATCGAAAACTCGGGAGGACAATTCCCACTTTGGCTTTCACCTGATCAGATCGCGATACTTCCAATCTCCGAAAAGTATGCTGATTACGCAGAAGAAGTATTTTTCCAGCTTCAGGACAGTGATATCAGAGGATTTGTAGACCATCGTGACGAGAAAATTGGTCGTAAGATTCGTGATGCGGAAGTTACCAAGGTTCCTTTCATGCTGATCGTCGGTGAGAAGGAAATGGAAGAAGGCAAATTGTCTGTACGGCGGAAGGGAGAAGGCGATTTGGGAAGTATGACGGTAGCAGAGTTTGCTGCATTCTTCAAAAAAGAAGCCAAAATTTAAAAATAATACTGAATATCAACCAATAACGCACTATTTTTGTAGCAGGGATGTTAGAATTGTAAATTTCACCTAAACAAAAAAGTCACCAATCCAATAATATATGGCATTAAGACCCACTAGAGGCCGGTTGAGAGTTCCCGAAGAACCCTACAAAATAAATGAACTAATTACATCGAAAGAAGTCCGCCTGGTTGGAGAAAATATTGAGCCTGGTGTTGTTGATATCGCCACTGCAAGGGCTTTAGCAAAAGAGCAAGGCCTTGATCTGGTTGAAATTGCACCCACAGCAGTTCCTCCGGTTTGCAAAGTAGTTGACTACTCCAAATTCAAATACGAGCAGAAGAAGAAACAAAAGGAAATAAAAGCAAAGGCTCAGAAAGTTGTTATTAAAGAAATCAGATTCGGTCCTAATACTGATGATCACGATTTTGATTTCAAATTAAAACATGCGATCAACTTTTTGAAAGAAGGTTCTAAAGTTAAAGCTTATGTACACTTTGTAGGTCGTACGATCGTGTTCAAGGAAAGAGGTACAAACCTGCTTAACAAATTTTCCGAAGCTTTGACCGAATACGGCAAGCTGGAAATGGAGCCGAAATTGGAAGGAAAAAGAATGACTATTATTCTTACTCCTGCACAGCCTAAGAAGTAATTTCGCCGGTTCGGAATCAGATATATATATTTGACAAAATCGTATGGACAGCCACTTGTTGTTCATACGATTTTTTGTTTACGGACAAATTGTTTAATTTTGCGCGCTGTTTTATATTTAATCAACTATTATTTAAGTGTATCATGCCTAAAATGAAAACCAACTCCGGTGCGAAAAAAAGATTCGCATTAACCGGAACAGGTAAAATCAAACGTAAACATGCGTTTCACAGCCACATCCTTACCAAAAAATCAAACAAGCGCAAGCGCAATTTGGTTAAAACTGGTTTGATCGATGTTAGCAACGAGAAGCAAGTATTGGCAATGCTTCGGAAATAATTTCCGCTGCGGCCAGAAAAATTAAAAATACCATTTCGGTTTTTTGTTCAACCCGATTGCCGGCTTAAAGTCTCCTAAATGGGCGCCGACTTTCAAAAACAGTTAAAATTATGCCACGTTCAGTGAACCACGTTGCGTCGCGTGCAAGACGTAAAAAAGTATTAAAATTAGCGAAAGGCTATTATGGCCGTCGTAAAAATGTTTGGACCGTAGCCAAAAATGCCGTTGAAAAAGGTTTGGGCTATGCGTACGAAGGTCGTAAACAAAAGAAACGTAACTTCCGTGCACTTTGGATCCAGCGTATTAACGCAGGAGCACGTCTTCACGGACTTTCATATTCTGCCCTTATAGGTAAGCTGACTTCCGGTGGAATTAAGCTAAACAGAAAAGTACTTGCCGATTTGGCAATGAATCATCCGGATGCATTTAAGGCAGTCGTTGATCAAGTAAAATAAAACAGCAATCCCGCCTGATGGCGGGATTTTTTTTGTCACCCCTCCCGTTACACTTCTTCACTCCTAGCGTCTTAAATTTTCAAATTTAAAAACTTAACTGACATGCTAGAACAACTTCTCGGACTTATTAAGGACAACTCGCAAGAAGCCATTATACAAAATCCGGCCGTGCCTAATGAACATAATGACGATGTAATGCAGACCATTCTGGGTTCCATCACCGGTGGGTTGCAGCAACATGCGCAAAGCGGCAACGTTCAGGATATTATGGGATTGCTTTCAGGCAGAGCATCTCAAGGTGGCACATCAGGGTTAATGTCAAATCCCGTTGCTTCTACTATATCGAATAATGCGATTGGCAGTATCATGGAAAAATTCGGACTAGATAGCTCCGCAGCAAGTGGTATCGTGGCCTCGGTATTGCCAAGCGTGCTCGGCGCACTTGCCGGAAAAGTGAGCAACCCAAATGATTCAAGTATGGATTTTAACGGTCTGCTCGGTGGGTTGCTGGGTGCAGGCAATGCTCAGACATCTCAAAACTCGGGATTCGATTTTAACCAGATCGGATATGCACTCGCTGATGGAAAGCTGGACATGAATGATCTGATGCGTGTTGGGGGAAGCATGTTTGGTGGCGGAAGTAATAACCAATCTCAGCAAGGAGGAGGCCTGGATCTCGGCGGTATGCTGGGAGGGCTTTTTGGAAAATAAGTAAATTGTTACCTTTTTTAGGGCCCGCATTCTGTTTTGAATGGCGGGCCTTTTTCAGTATTTGTTAACCTGTGAAGCATCTAATATGGAGATTTTTTAAAATTTCTTAATGAATGATATGCATCGCGGCGTTCATTTGATGGTACATTTGAAAAAAACTACGTAATTCAATAGTTAAGACTAAACCACCAAGAACTTGCCTAATGGAATCAAGGAGAGAATTTATTAAAAAAGCGACGATGCTCACCGGAGCCGCCGGACTATTCAGTGCCCTTCCCGACTCTATACAAAAAGCCCTTGCCATAAATCCAGCACCCGGAACTACATATCTCGACGCCGAACATGTGGTGATACTAATGCAGGAAAACCGTTCCTTCGACCACGCGTATGGAACGCTTCGAGGTGTCCGCGGATTTAACGATCCTCGAGCGATAACTCTACCGAATAAAAATTTGGTCTGGTTACAGACGAACGCCTTTGGCGAAACATATGTGCCTTTCCGCCTCAATATGAAAGAGTCAAAAGCTACGTGGATGGGTTCTCTCCCTCATTCATGGCCAAACCAGGTTGACGCGAGAAACAAGGGCCAATATGACAAATGGCTGATTGCCAAACAGCCCGGAAACAAAGACTACCAAAAAATGCCTTTAACTCAAGGTTACTATAATCGTGAGGATATCCCTTTTTACTATGCCCTTGCTGACGCATTTACTGTTTGTGATCAGAATTTTTGTTCTTCCCTGACCGGAACAACTCCCAATAGGCTATATCTCTGGACAGGAACTGTAAGAGAAGAACCTAAGCCTGAGTCTTATGCCAATGTCAGAAACGAAAATGTCACGGACGATCGCGAGGCTTCCTGGAAAACCTTTCCGGAACGATTGGAGGAAAACAACGTTTCATGGCGTATTTATCAAAATGAATTGAGTATCCGTACCGGATTTACGGGAGAAGAAGACTCATGGCTTGCCAATTTTACAGACAGTCCGATTGAATGGTTTAAGCAATATCATGTAAGATTCCATACCGGATATCAAAATTATTTAAACCAAAAACTCAAGGAACTTCCTGAAGAGGTGCGCGAATTGAGGAGTCGATTAAAAGACCTGAAAGCTGGTTCAGAAGAGGCAACCAAAATCAACCACTTAATGGAAGAAAAGGGTCTTCTCTATGAGTTCCTGAAGGCTGAACTCAACGAATGGAGCCCGGAAAATTTTGACAAACTCACTGACTATCAAAAGAATATCCATCGAAAAGCTTTTACCACCAATAGAAATGATCCGGATTACCGATCCATCACAACGGTGAAGTATATGGACGGTGATATTGAAAATGAGGCAAAAGCTCCATTAGGCGATACTTTATTTCAGTTCAGAAATGATGTCAACAGCGGAAAATTACCGACCGTTTCATGGCTGGTCGCACCCGAAAACTTTTCCGATCACCCGGGTGCTCCCTGGTTTGGCGCGTGGTATGTGTCAGAGGTGATGGATATCCTGACCAAAAATCCTGAGGTCTGGAAGAAAACGATTTTCATTCTTTGTTACGACGAAAACGACGGCTACTTCGATCACGTCCCTCCTTTCGTCGTTCCCCATCCATATAAAGAAAATACCGGGAAGGTGTCAGCCGGTATTGACACAAAGGTAGAATTCGTGACGCTGGAGCACGATATGACCAAAAAGGAAAAACCTGAAAGTAGAGAAAGTCCGATTGGATTGGGATTCCGCGTTCCACTGGTTTTGGCCTCTCCATGGAATCGAGGCGGGAATGTGTGTTCAGAGGTTTTTGACCATACTTCAATTCTTCAGTTTCTGGAAAAATTTGTGAGCCACAAGACCGGGAAAAATATCAAGGAGGAAAACATTTCGGAATGGAGGAGGACGGTCTGCGGAGATTTAACTTCCACGTTCAAGCCATATGACGGCACACCGGTGGCACTCCCCCCATTTTTGAATAGGGAAGACTTTATGGAAACAATTCATAATGCCCAATACCGAAAACTCCCGTCCGGGTATAAGGCATTGAATAGCGAAGAAATTGACCGTGTGAATAAAAGTTCTAGCACCTCTTTAATGCCTAAACAGGAAAAAGGTACCCGGCCGTCGTGTGCATTGCCGTATGAGCTTTATGCGGATGGCAAGCTTTCTACTGACAAAAAAGCATTCGAAATAAAATTCAAAGCAGGAAATGTCATATTTGACAGTCAGTCGGCAGGCGCGCCGTTTGTCGTTTATACGAACGGAAATTATAATGACGCTGATGTTGCAATCAGAAACTATGCCGTAAAAGCAGGTGATGAATTATCTGATTCGTGGGCTCTGGCTGACTTTGATAATGGTCAATATGATATCAAAGTTTATGGACCGAACGGCTTTCTGAGAGAATTTGCAGGCAGCCATGGTCAGGCACTTCCAGATATTCAGTTTTTGTATCATACCATCAAGGGCAACAAGGCTAGCGGAAAAGTAAACTTAAAAATTAATGTCCCTGCTGGCTCAGAATCGAAGACTATTCTGATCTGGGATAACGCATATAAATCTAAGAATCAGCACAAAGTGATTCGCGCAGGTGAATCGGAGAACCTCTTACTCTCATTTGAAAAAAGCCATAACTGGTATGATTTCACCGTTTCGGTAGAAGGCATTCCAGGCTTTCATCAGCGTTATGCAGGTCATATCGAAACAGGAAATGAAAGCGTCAGCGACCCGTTTATGGGCAGAATGATATAATAGGGCTTTTCCAAATTTCAGGAGGTTTGAAAAACAGAGGGTTTTCTGTTTTTCAACCTCCTTTCTTTTTTGAATATTCACTCAGGTTGTACTGACACTTTGTCACCACGCTCTTTGAAAGCCAACTCTGGTACGGGCTTTTTATAAAAGAGTTTATTCTCTCGGGAATTTGACCCACCAAAAGGGTTGTCATAAACTAAAATCAATACATAACTTATAATCAGGAAAAATGGGAAAAATAATTGGCATAGACTTAGGAACTACTAACTCCTGTGTGGCTGTCATGGAAGGTAACGAGCCAGTGGTGATTGCAAATAGCGAAGGCGCTCGTACTACTCCTTCGGTGGTTGCATTCATGGATAGCGGTGAGCGTAAGATAGGTGCGCCTGCCAAGCGTCAGGCGATAACCAATCCCAAACATACAGTAAGCTCTATCAAGCGTTTCATGGGTAAGAAATACGACGATGTGACTAGTGAAATGAAAACTGTCGCATATTCGGTTGAAAAAGGCCCTAACAATACACCACGAGTTCCGATTGGAGACAGACTATATACTCCACAGGAAATTTCTGCTTTCATTCTTGTTAAAATGAAGCAGACTGCAGAAGACTATCTTGGCCAAGAAGTAACCGAGGCGGTGATTACCGTGCCGGCTTATTTCAATGATGCTGAACGTCAGGCTACAAAAGAAGCAGGACAAATTGCCGGTCTTGATGTAAAAAGGATTATCAACGAGCCTACTGCTGCTGCTTTGGCATATGGTCTTGATAAGCAACACCACGATATGAAAATTGCGGTTTTCGATTTGGGTGGTGGTACTTTCGACGTTTCGATCCTTGAATTGGGAGACGGCGTTTTTGAAGTAAAATCAACAGATGGTGATACGCACCTGGGTGGTGATGACTTTGACCAGGTGATTATCAACTGGCTTGCTGACGAATTCCAGAAAGACGAAAATGTAGACCTTAGAAGAGATCCTATGGCGCTGCAACGTTTGAAAGAAGCAGCTGAAAAAGCTAAGGTCGAATTGTCTAGCTCTACTCAGACTGAAATCAACCTTCCATATATATTCCCGGTAGACGGTATTCCTAAGCACCTTGTTCGCACGCTTACTAAAGCGAAATTCGAACAATTGGCAGACAGTTTGTTCCAGCGTATGATGGAACCTTGCAAAAGAGCCATGAAAAATGCAGGATATTCGAACAGTGATATCAGCGAAGTAATCCTTGTTGGTGGATCAACTCGTATTCCTCGTGTTCAGGAAGAAGTTGAGAAATTCTTCGGAAGAAAGCCGTCAAAAAACGTTAACCCTGATGAAGCGGTTGCAGTTGGTGCAGCTATTCAAGGTGGTGTATTGACGGGTGAAGTGAAAGACGTACTTCTTCTTGATGTGATACCTCTTTCATTGGGTATCGAGACTTTGGGTGGTGTATCTACCAAATTGATCGAAGCAAACACAACAATCCCAACGAAGAAAACTGAGACTTTCTCAACAGCTGCTGACAATCAGCCATCCGTAGAAATCCACGTTCTTCAGGGAGAGCGTCCTTTGGCTGCTCAAAACAGAACTTTGGGTCGTTTCCACTTGTCGGATATTCCACCGGCTCAACGTGGTACTCCTCAAATTGAAGTGACCTTTGACGTAGATGCAAACGGTATCCTTAATGTTTCCGCGAAAGACAAGGGAACTGGTAAAGAACAAAAAATCCGTATCGAAGCTTCAAGTGGCTTAACAGATGCTGAAATCGAACGTATGCGTCAGGAAGCGAAAGCTAACGAAGCTGCGGACAAAGCGGAACGTGAAAAAATTGATAAAATCAACGCGGCAGACAGCTTGATATTCTCAACTGAGAAGCAACTGACTGAATATGGCGACAAACTTTCGGATTCAAATAAAACTGCAATCCAAGGTGCACTTACGGAATTGAAGGGTGCTCATTCAAGCCAAAATGTTGAAGGTATTGATGCTGCTATGGAGAAATTAAATGCTGCATGGCAAGCCGCTTCACAAGAAATGTATGCTCAGGGAGCTCCCGGCCAACCAGACGGTAATGCCGCACAAGGTAATCCTGAACCAGGAAACGGTGCAGGAACAGAAGATGTGACTGACGTAAATTTCGAAGAAGTAAAATAATACCTACGGTTGCTCAAAAATCCCCATTTTGACCGATGGGGATTTTTTTTACACTTTATTTCTCCGGTCATCCCTGCTAAGCCATTGAAGTTCCGGGTATAGTGGGGAAACATAATCTCAATTCACTAACTGGCATCGAATTTTTATAAGGCAACAAAAACGAATTTCAATCAACTTAACTTAGCTTAAAGCCATATGTACACAACCATAGCACTTCCCGAATTAATGTACCTTTCTCCAACCACACGTGAAAGAGCCATAGTTATTACGCAGGAACTTCTGAGAGCTGGTGATATATCGCCGAAGGAAGCAGTTGCGAAGGCTATTCTTATTGCCAAAAATTGGGCGGTGAAAAATGTGAACAGGAAAGTTTGGAAAAAACTTAAGTTGAATGACAAGGAAGCACTATGAACACACCAGGAACCAGATTTCAGAATCAAGTAGCAATAGTAACAGGTTCCAGTTCAGGGATCGGAAAAGCATGTGCCGTGCATTTGGCTGAGCATGGAGCCAAAGTAGTTGTAAATTACAATAGCAACCAGGCCGAGGGCCAGGCTACTTATGATGAAATAATAGGTAGAGGTGGCGAAGCCATTTTGGTAAAAGCTGACGTAAGTAAAGCGGCTGATGTAAATTTTTTGTTCGACGAAACAATCAAAGCATATGGCCGGTTGGATATTATGATAAGCAATGCAGGCCTCCAAAAAGATTCATCTTTTTTGGAAATGACGCTGGATCAATGGCAAAAAGTAATTGATGTTAATCTGACAGGGCAATTTCTTGTTTGTCAGAAAGCTGCGCAACAATTTGTTTCCCAGCAAGACAAAACCAAAGAAGTCACGGATCAGTCAACCTCAATTGGTAAAATTGTGATGATGAGTTCTGTTCATGATATCATTCCATGGGCTGGACATGTAAATTACGCCGCGTCAAAAGGCGGGATATCCATGCTAATGAAATCCATATCCCAGGAACTTGCTCCTTACAAAATTCGGGTGAATGCAGTGAGCCCTGGGGCGATCAAGACGACTATTAACCAGGAAGTCTGGTCTAATCCCGAGAAATATGAACAGCTTTTGAACCTTATTCCCTATAAACGAATCGGTACCGCTGAAGATGTCGCAAAGGCAGTGGCCTGGTTGGCATCTGATGACTCTGACTATGTTAATGGCGAAACCATGTATATCGACGGCGGAATGACCTTATACCCGGAATTTGCAGATAATGGTTGATCGACAGTTAAAAAACATATGACGATTTCTTCAGAAGCAAAAACTCCCTTGCATTTCAATGCGAGGGAGTTTTTAATTTTATAGGGGAGGGTAAACTGGATTCGTCTCGAAGTACGCGTGTATAATGTTTTCAGTTACTTTTTCACTTCTACAAAATTGATAAATTGTTGCATACGTTACATCATGGTAAACCATGATAAATGAAACTGGGAAACCATGATTTTGTATTTCGCTATTGTTTTGCTTAAATAATTGGTGAAATTTTAATAAATAATTACAGCTTTCAACTAGTATGTATCCATAATGGTTTTAAGACATGCGCTACACACTCTCAGCATTTTTAATTCCAGACCACACACCCCACGTCATTCCAATCCTTGATGTTAAAAGTTTTTTGTTGGTGAATTTTGATCTCTCGGCTATAATTAGCCATAATATTACACTGTTGATCGCAATCGGAAGTGAGTGGTGGTTTGTAGCTTTGTGCCTTTTAATTTCTTCCTTTTTATTCTTTGTGAGCAGCAAAATATTTTTACTGAACAGGACGTCGTTGGCAAATCAGGATGTTCAGAAAAAATTTTCAACCGAAAGAGAACGTGGTAAAATTGCTCGTGATATGAACGACAATCTCGGTTCTGAACTATTTGGGTTGAAACTGATGGGCCAGGTTGCGTTGTCAAAAAGCTCGATCACAGATAAGGATAAATATCTGCAAAAGATTATCGAAACGTCACATCACCTGATCGAGAACGTCAGCGAGGTAATTTGGATTTCGGATTTTGAGCAGGATAATGTCACGAGTTTGTGGAATTATTTGCAGAAAAGCGCTCTATATTACTTAAAGCCAAGTGGTATATCATACGCTTTTGATGCAACTAACAAATGCCTTGATGAGGCACTAAGCGGAGAAAAGCGACATAATCTTCTGCACTTCCATAGAAATTTTTTTCAGCTGATAACACTGCAGCCATCCACGGAAAATTTGGACATCTTTTTCACGATTCAGGGAAACCGATTGATGATTATCATCGGAAATTTTAGATCGGACGCATTTGAAATTGAAATTAAACGTCAGCTCTTGAAATTACATGGTAATATCTACCACCAAAAAAGCCTCAAAACAATTATTGAGATCCCCCTTGAATGTTAGTCCAGTAAATCATTTCTTGCCGCAAAAAGAACAAGCCCAACCACACTTTTCGCACCAATTTTTTGCATCATATTTCGTCGGTGAGTTTCAACTGTTGGTACACTAATAAACAATTTATCAGCAATTTCGCTGGTAGACATTTCCTTACCTACCAGTTTCAGAATTTCCACTTCGCGAATAGTTAGCCGAGTTGTATTTTTGAAATTACTAGATTCCTCCTTGTTTAACGCAAGCTCAATGATAACCTCATCACTAAAATATTTTTTACCGTCCAATACCGTAGTAATCGCATGCAAAAGTTCGTCGGCGTCCGTCATTTTTAATAGATAACCATCCACTCCAAGTTTTACGGCAGCACGTACATTTTTGGCGTCTTCAATCATTGTCAACACCAGGAGCTTGATTTTCGGATTAATTTTACGCGCCAGTTCACATAATTCGATACCCGACATGATCGGCATCCGCAAATCCGATATTAAAAGATCCACGGAATTGGTCTCGAGAAATTCTATAGCCTGGTTCCCGTTGGTAAAAGTTGCTGCGACTTCAATTTGAGGAAAGGAAGAAAGTAAGAGAGAAAGACTGTCAAGTACAATCTGGTGATCGTCGACTAGTAAAATTTTTGCTTTGGGGATGACCATAACGTTGATAACTAGAAACTGATTCTAAGTAGAAATATTGAATTTTGAGGATAATGTATAAAGTTTCAGCAATTAGGATTAAAAATTGAATATCGTTTCTATTTTAGACACCCGTTGAATTATTGGACTAACATTAAAAACTCAGATGAATCAAATCATCAAAGGAATATTCAAATTTTTATCAACCTCCCAGGTGAGCGCAATTTTTTGGACCGTATTAATTCTTTTGGCCTGTAACTGGCCGGGAGATGATATCCCCAAAGACCCAATTCCTGGATTTGACAAGATTGTTCATATTGGACTATTCGCGGTCTGGGCCATATTGTGGCGCCTCAGATTCCCCGATAAAATCCTCAATATAATTATAATAGGAATCGCCTACGGATTCCTTCTCGAAGTACTCCAGCATATCCTGCCTTTCAATCGAACCTTTGACTTGACCGACCTTCTGGCGGATACTGCTGGAATATTTTTAGGTTTTATTTTGAATCGCTATATAGTGACGACTATCTCCAACGCTTATACTGATTGATCAATCCGTTGGTTGAGCTATCGTGATTATTTACCGGCCAGTCGCTTTGCAATTCAGGATATATCTTGTTGGCAAGCTGCTTTCCAAGTTCAACTCCCCATTGATCGAAGCTGAAGATGTTCCAGATAACGCCTTGAACGAAAATCTTGTGCTCGTACATCGCCAGCAAGCTACCTAATACTTTTGGAGTAATTTTCTTAACAAGGAATGAGTTCGTTGGTCTGTTTCCAGTAAAAACCTTAAACGGGGTAAGGGCTTCTATCTCAGCCTCACTTTTGCCTGCCGCAACCAATTCAGCTTTGGCTTCCTCATATGTTTTGCCATTCATAAGAGCCTCAGTTTGAGCGAAAAAGTTAGACAACAACATTTTGTGGTGCTCCCCTAGCGGATTGTGGCTCACTGCCGGAGCAATAAAATCGCATGGAATCAGCTTTGTTCCCTGATGAATCAGTTGGTAAAAAGCATGTTGGCCGTTGGTTCCGGGCTCTCCCCAAATCACAGGACCGGTTTGATATCCCACAGGTTTGCCGTCTCTTCCTACATATTTTCCGTTGCTCTCCATATCTCCTTGTTGGAAATAGGCAGCAAAACGGTGCATATATTGGTCATATGGAAGGATTGCATGAGACTGCGCATCGAAAAAATTATTATACCAGATACCAAGCAAAGCAAGTATTACCGGTATATTCTTATCCAGCTTGGTATTTCTGAAATGGTTATCCATATCATGAGCACCGGCAAGAAGTTGCTCAAAGTTTTGAAAACCTACAAAGCAGGCGATGGAAAGACCAATAGCGGACCAAAGCGAATAACGGCCGCCTACCCAGTCCCAAAATCCAAACATATTTTCAGGATCGATGCCAAATTTTTCAACTTCGCCACGATTCGTCGATATCGCCACGAAATGTTTTTTCACATGCTCCGGATCGCTGGCAGTTTCCAAAAACCAGTTGCGGGCGCTATGCGCGTTTGCCATCGTTTCCTGAGTTGTAAACGTTTTGGAAGCAATCATGAATAAGGTAGTCTCCGGATTCAATGCCTTCAACGTTTCTGCAATGTGCGTGCCGTCGACGTTAGAGACAAAATGGACATTGAGACCCTTTTTTCCATACGCTTTAAGTGCTTCGGTAACCATGACAGGACCCAAGTCGCTTCCGCCAATGCCTATATTAACTATATCAGTTATTTCTTTATTGGAGTATCCCTTCCAGGCACCAGAGCGTACACGACCCGAAAATTCTTTCATCTTCGACAATACTTCATTTACGTCTGGCATCACATCCTTCCCATCCACCAAAACAGGCGTGTTGGACCGATTCCGTAACGCAGTATGAAGCACGGCACGATCTTCGGTCACGTTGATCTTGTCGCCGTTGAACATTTTTTCGATCGCATCTTTCACACCCACCTCCTCAGCCAGCTGAATTAAATAAGAGCGCGTTCGGGTTGTAATTCTGTTTTTAGAATAATCCAGAATAATGTCTCCAAAGCGAATCGAAAACTTACGAAACCGCTCCGGATCTTCCTGAAATAAATCCTTTATGTGTTTTTGCGAAATCGCTTTTTGGTGAGTTTTAAGCTTCTTATAGGCGGCTGTTTGATCGAAAGGTGTAGAGGCTAGCATATTCAAATGGTGTTAAGCAAGATGACTTCAATCGACAATTATAAGCATTTCGTCACAATTTTTGATGAACAAACCCAAAACTTTGATCTGCTTAACACCACTTTCATTTCAACGTGACGCATCGCACACCCCCCGGAAGTAACCTACGGACTCAGCGATACCCGCCAACGGGTCTTTCATATCCTTCTCGTATTCAAGTGCGCACACTCCCGGATATTTAATCTTACGCAGCATTTTAACATAGGCAGGAATATCAATTACACCTCGTCCAAGCTCGCACGTGGATCCTGACTTTTCTGCTTTTGTAACGTTTTTCAAATGCATATCAAAAATCCGTTTTCCGTATTTCCCCAAATCAGCGACAGAGTCATGGTTGTCTCTTTTATTGTGACCCATATCAAAACAAAGGCCTATTCTCGGGTCAAGATCTTTTACTTTTTCATATACCGAAGCGGCACTAGGATACAGCTTGTCTTCCGGACCATGATTATGTATGGCAAATTTGATATCATACTCTTTCACCTTCGTCTCCAGATATGGCAGGTCCTCATGATTTGGAATACCGATAATCAGCTTCACCCCCACCCTTTTTGCATAATCAAATGCATTGTCTATGTCGGCGTGAGTCTTTGTATAAATGGGGCCAACAGCATATCCGGTTACGTCCGACTCCTTTAATTTGGCATGAAAAGCCGCAATTTCCTCTGCCGTGCTTTTATAAGGCAGGTGAAAATCCTTTATACATAAATAATGCACGTCGACCTTTTTCATCATAGCCAGTGCTTCATCCAATTTAAAATTGACAAAGCTAAAACCTGCGATACCCAGTTTGAAAGTATCTTCCGCCGTATTCTTCGAAACGGAAGTTGTTATATCATTGATTGGTAAAGTGGTGACAGCAAGACCAGCGATACTCTTTTTTAAAAAATCTCTTCTTGAACTCATGTTTGATATATAGGTTTTTAGGTTCCGACAATTAAAAGACGAATTGTACAGAGTTTACCATTAAGATTTGGGCCTTCGGCTTTCGGGAACCAATATTGGCGAGCAACAGTTGATCGTCGACTTTTTCCATTACCGCTGTCAAAGTCTGTTAAATCTTCAACTTGATCCCACGTCTGTTCAGGAAACCTGTTAGAACTATTACAGCGAACGAAAATATAAGCGATTTAACTAGACCGATTATTCCCGTTCTCAGAAACACAGGTAATGCCAGGCCGAATAATGCGTTCAACGCATACCATATATATGGGACTAAATAACAGGTAAGCGTTGCAGTTCCTGCTGGTTTGATCAATTTCGCCCAATCCTTTTTGCCAAGATAGTCGACGACATAGTAGAATATGGCAAAGGATATGAAACTGATCCCGCTGCATATACCCACCCATGCTGGCGTCGCGCGGATTTTGGAAATCCCCCAAAATGGGCGCGAGGCAAAACCATAACCAAGGCATATAATACCAAGTGCTACTAAAACTGAAAGCAGAATATTTGGCGTCCAGGCTGACATCTTCTTCCTGTATATAACCGACAGCGTGACGCCTGCCATGGTAAAAGCCGGCATTGAACCGCTTCCTACAATCCAGACATATTTATGAACGGGATCCATAAAATCGAGTATCCCGGCAAAATCGGCGAGATTGAAGGCTACAAAAAACAACCAGGCCAGAATAATTCCGACAATATTATCACCCACCCACAAATATGCGAGCGCACATAAAAGATATGACCAGCCTATCAAACCTAATATTCCATACCAATGGGTTTCCATACCAGAAGGATTCGCAGGGTCACCGCCTTTGTACATGATTCCAAGAAATACCAATAATATCCAGCCCGCCGCTTTAAGCGAATTGGTTTGCGTGGATATGCGGTCGGGATATACATTCCAAATCAAGAGAAACGCAATGACCATCAGGATCTCCCAAACATATTTACTGATCATCATCCCTTCTTCGACCGCATTTTCCAGATTGACGATGTAGATCCCCATCAATAAAAGAGCGAACGAACGGAGCAGGATGTGCCCCAAGATCTCCAGATTGCCATCACCGTGTTTTCTGCGATTGGAGATTGCGAATGGAATAGAAAGGCCGACTATAAAAAGAAAGGCAGGGAAAACCACATCCGACAACCCCATCGCATCTTCTTTTGCGGCGCTGTGCTCCAGCCATTTGGGTACCCCTACCAGCGTCCACAAATCGTTTACGAAAATCATGAGCATCATCGTGAATGCTCTGAAGACGTCAATTGAATCCAGTCTGCCGGTGGACGGCGATACTATTGTTTTCATGGAACGTTGAGTAAGTGAGCTTGTTAAAACTGCATCCGGTTAAGGACAATAAATATAGACCTTCCTCCTACCTGTGAGTTATCAATAAGATTTCCCTCCTATTTAACCTGACTGCTACTGATTTTGTCAACGAAGTTTTTCAATAAAGGGTATGCAGGAAGTCGCATATCATGACCGTATCCATCCATCTCATATAATGTCGTCTGCTTATGACCGGCGAGCTTCATCATACGCATCAAATAGGCGTTTTCTTCATACCTGCCCAACATTTCCAGTTCCCTGTCGCCCGTGATTAGCAGTGTAGGCGGAGCATCCGCCCGAACATGGAAAAGTGGCGCATATTCGTCTACAACCGGCTGAGTATCTGGAATACCTTTTTCTTTTCTGATGGTCATATGCGTAATAGCGTGCCCGCTAAAAGGAGCTAATCCTGCCACACGGTTGGCGTCGATATCATATTTGGAGAGCCATTTTTTATCCAGTACGATCATACTTGCCAAATAACCACCCGCAGAGTGTCCGCTGATAAATATACGAGTTGGATCTCCCCCATACTTTTGAATATTACCAAAAACCCAGGCAGTTGCAGCCGCCGCATCTTCAATATAAGCCGGACATTTAGCTTTAGGATATAAGCGGTAATTAACGCCGACCAGGACATACTTACCTGTTTTGAGCTCCTCGGGCAATTCCTTGTTGCCACCTGTCAAACTGCCACCATGAAACCAGACAATGACAGGCAAATTCGTTGCATTTTGAGGTTGATAGATATCTAACAAGCCCCGCTCCTTCTTGTATGGATCTCCAGCCGCCTCTTTTTCCGAATAATAAGGAATATTAGCCTTGACGCGTGGATCATTATTTTGTGCGAGTATCTTGAGCGAAATAAGCACAAAAAGCAGTAACAGCTGAGTCTGTTTTTTCATTATGATCATTTCCGTGGATTTGATAGCAAAGACCTTTGAATGGAATTTTTACTATAAAAGGCGTTTTTTACACTTACCAAGTTTGAAAACTTGTTAAGTGTAAGCTCAGTCATTTGATAAAATTAGTATAGAATATCTGGCAGGCGATAAGAATAAAAAATATACCCGTCACTTTATTGAACACTGTTAAAACCCGTGTAGTAAAAATCCTTTTAAGCCTATGCGCAAAAATGGCAATCGCACTTTCTACGATCAGAATCGCTATTACGCTGGTCCCGAAGAATATGAGCACTTGCGTAAAATTGTAATGCAAGTTGCTCCTGATGAATGATGCGATCGTTACCCAACTAAAAAAATTGACCGGATTCAAACCGTTCAATAAAAAGCCTGTCGAAAAGTAGAAAAGGAAATTTCCGAATCTGGTATTGGGATAAGAAACAACCGGCTGGCCTTTGACGATGTTCCCTAATCCCATAGCCAACAAAAATACGACCCCTACGCCCGCCATCCATTGTTGAAAATGGGGAATATTTGGCAAAAATGCAGTTCCGAATATGGCAAAAAAAACAAAAATGGTATCGCAGACAAAAACGCCCAAAGCAATTTTGATCCCTGTCTGATATCCGTTATCTACGCTATTTTGAACGAGTGAAAAGAAAACGGTTCCAAACGTGAGGCAAAGGCCAACACCCGTGAAGAACCCGTAAATTAAAGATTCTATCATATCAAACTCCCTTATTCCTTGCCAGCATCAGTATCGCACATACTGACAATGAATCGGTTATCGCAGAACTCATCACCATATCCACCGCGTGTTCTAGCGAAACTTTTCTTATTTCCAGCTTTTCAGTTTCTTCCGGTTCTGCTTCTTGTTGTGACAGCCCCTCGGCCAAATATAGAAATCCCTCTTCGTTGGTGGCCGAATTGGAGGTATGAATTCGCGCCAACTGCGACCATTTATCGGCAACCAAACCAGTTTCTTCCTTTAACTCTCTTTTGGCTGCGTCCAAAGGATCAGTTCCCACTAAACCTCCGCCTTCCGGAATTTCCCATGAATATTCGTCGATCGCGTAGCGATACTGCCCTACCAAGTAGATATTTCCTTCGTCGTCCAAAGGTATTACACCAATTGCCTTATTCTTGAATTTAACCAATCCATATATCCCATCATTCCCGGAAGGGTTAATTACCTCACGGTGACTTAACTCCAGCCATGGATTCTGGTAAACAATAGTTTCCGACAGTGTTTTCCAATTATTTTCTGTGGACATAACCCGTATTTTATTAGTAAATTTGGCACTCAATACTCCATGAGAAATGCAAATAAACCAAAATAAGCTCAAACAACGGCTCATATTGTTGTCTTTTCTGGCCAGCATCGTCCTCACAGGTTTGAAATTCTTCGCATATTATCTTACTTCTTCCAACGCAATATTAAGCGATGCGCTGGAGTCGATTATCAACGTAATAGCCAGCGGTTTTGCGTTTTACAGCATCTATCTTTCTGCCCAGCCCAAAGATAAAAACCATCCTTACGGTCATGGAAAAATAGAGTTCTTCTCGGCAGGTTTTGAAGGTGCGCTGATCGTAATCGCTTCCATTTTTATTATATATGAGGCCATTCAGCGGTTAATTCTCCCGACGCCGATCGATAATCTTGCTACCGGAACGATTTTCATCGTTTTTACTATAGCCGTCAACATGGCGATAGGGTATAAGCTCGTGTCAGAAGGAAAAAAGGCAAATTCACTAGCGCTCACAGCTGATGGCAATCATTTGATTTCAGACGGTATCAGCAGTATTGTGCTGGTTTTCAGTATCGGACTGATTTTGCTGACCGGTTATACCTGGATTGACAGCATAGCTTCTTTACTTTTTGGTGCGTTCCTCGCATATAGCGGCAGCAAGCTGGTTTCCAAATCAGTTGCAGGGCTTATGGACGCAGTGGAGCCGGCTCTTTTAGATAAAATTGTGGAAACCTTACAGGATCACAAGAAAAAACATTGGATTGATATTCATAACTTGCGCGTTCAGCAATATGGCTCCGACCTGCATATCGACTGCCATTTGACGCTTCCCTATTATTGGGAGCTTGTGAGAGTCCATGAGGCAATTCATTCTTTCGAAAATATTTTGAAGGCTGGCCATAATGGAGAAACTGAAATATTTGTTCATCCAGATCCATGTATTCCAGAATGTTGTTCGTTTTGCAGAATGGAGAATTGCCCGGTGCGTCAGCATGTTTTCGTAGAAGATATCGAGTGGGATGCTGAAAAACTGGCCAAAAATGAGAAGTTGTACACCCAGGCTATCACCCACATCAAAGAACAATAACCATAACATCTATATAATCAGCTCTAAATCTTTATCCTAAATGACTTTTTCAAGACGTGACTTTTTAAAGCAGGCAAGTGCCGCGGCATTAGCAACTGCTACATTCTCTGACCTTTTTGCAGCTGCACCGGAAAAACTCTGGTTCCAGATCTCTCTTGCTGAATGGTCCCTGCATAAAGAACTTTTCGCCAAAAAAATCACCAACCTGGACTTCCCAGCGATTGCAAAAAAGGAATTTGATATAAGTATCGTTGAATACGTAAATCAATTTTTCAAGGACAAGGCGCAGGATTCGGCCTATTTGGCTGAATTGAATATGCGTGCGAAGGACAATGGTGTTAAAAACAACCTGATCATGATCGACGGTGAGGGTGGCTTGGGCGAGCTGGACGACGCAGTGAGAAATAAAGCAGTTGAAAATCACTACAAATGGGTAGAAGCTGCCAAAACTTTGGGTTGCAAAACGATCCGTGTGAATGCTTTCGGTAAAGGAACTGACGAAGAAATCGCAAAAGCAGCTGTCGACGGCCTTGGGAAATTGGGTGAATTTGCTGCAAAAACGGGTATTAACATAATCGTCGAAAACCACGGTGGCTCTTCTTCGAATGGCAAATGGTTGTCGGGAGTAATGAAGCAGGTTAATTTGAAAAACGTAGGTACACTGCCTGATTTTGGAAATTTCTGTATCAAGAGAGGCAGCAAAGGTTGTGAAGAGTCCTATGATCGCTATTTGGGTACTCAGGAGTTAATGCCTTTCGCAAAAGGTGTTAGTGCCAAAACATATGATTTCGACGAAAAAGGAGATTGTATCGAAACGGACTATACCAAGATCCTCAAAGTTGTGAAAGACAGCGGTTTCCGTGGAATAGCGGGTATCGAATACGAAGGAAGCAAACTTTCTGAAAGAGAAGGTATTAAGGCAACCAAAGCACTTTTGGAGCGCATCGGACCAACCATCAAATAAGGGTTTTATTCCTTTTACAGAAAGAGGCCAGATTTTGTCAACAAAATCTGGCCTCTTTAATATATGAATATTTGAAAGAACTACATCCCCAAATATCCCAAAAATTCCTTACGAGTTGCTTCTTCTTCAAATTTACCACTGTATGATGTAGTTACCGTCGAGCTGTTAGTATCCTTTATCCCCCGGGAATGCACGCACATATGCTTCGCGTCAATCATAACGGCCACATCATCAGTTGCCAGTACCTTCTTCAATTCATTTGCAATTTGCATTGTCAGCCTTTCCTGCACCTGAGGTCTTTTAGAGAAATAATGGACAATGCGATTTAATTTTGACAAACCGATCACCTTTCCACTCGATATATAGGCCACGTGCGCTTTGCCATATATCGGGACGAAATGATGCTCGCAGTTTGAAAACACAGAGATATCCCTTTCAACAAGCATCTGGTTGTAGTTGTATTTGTTGTCAAACAACGTCGCCGATGGCTTGTTTTTTGGATCAAGACCGCTGAAAATCTCTTTGATATACATCTTAGCGACTCTCTTGGGTGTTCCTCTCAGGCTGTCGTCGGTGAGGTCCAGTCCCATGATCTCCATGATACTTTTGAAATGCTTTTCAATGAGCTCGATCTTCTCTCTATCTTCCATAGCAAAAGCATCTGTTCGAAGAGGCGTTTCGATTGCAGAAGATTCATGATCATCACCGATCTCTTCAATATCAATATTTTCAATCAACGGGGTATTCAACAAAGTTCCGTTCTGTTTCATATAAACGTATTTTCAGAGCAAGCTCAGGGTCAATTAAGTTTCTTAAAATATTGTAAGTCACAATGGCGATATTTTCAGCCGATGGATTCAGTTCTTTGAATTCAAGGACATCGAGATTCAGATTCCGATGGTCGAACCTGTTAAGAATATGCTCTTTAACAATGTCGCTCAGCACCTTCATATCTATTACGTACCCTGTTTCAGGATGCACAACGCCGGTAACCTGCACCACAAGTTCATAATTATGGCCGTGAAAATTCGGATTATTACATTTACCAAAAACAGCGGCATTTTTTTCCTCGGACCACTCCGGGTTATTCAAACGATGAGCTGCATTAAAGTATTCGCGACGGAATACAGACACTTTATAGGTCATAGATTTAGGCTAAAATTCGATAAAGGTTTAATGTCGTTACAAAGTTTGTGCACAACACATTAAAACCACCGAGCAGGTCCTGATATGCTCTTTGGGATTTGCTTGTCCTCTTCAACGAATTGTAAATCAAAATTGTTCAATGAAATCTTTAATAAAATTCATGGCCGGTTTTGAGCAGACCAATATTATTAATTAAAATAATTTAAAATATATAAGTTTTGAATGTAAATTGCGCCCTTTGGCAAATAAACGACTGTGTTTTCTATATTTTACCTAACCCTTATATGGATCGACGAAATTTTCTTCAAAAATCTACACTAGCAGCCTCAGCCACCGGAATCTTCCCAACAATCCTATTAAATAAGCCAAAACCCGCCGAAAGAGTCCGTTTGGGTTTCATTGGTGTTGGTCTTCGGGGAAGAAATCACCTGGAACAAGCGCTTTTCAGGAGTGACGTTGATGTAAACGCAATATGCGATATCGACCCGGATTCAGTTGGCAAAGCACTCGACAAAATAAAAAAGGCCGGTAAAAAAGAACCAGCAGTCTATTCAAAAGGCAAGGAAGATTTCCTGAACATGGTCAAAAGAGACGATCTGGACGGTATCCTGATTGCGACGCCCTGGGAATGGCACGTACCCATGACACTCGCAGCGATGAATGCAGGTAAATATGCTGCCGTGGAAGTTTCCGCAACTGTTACTTTACAGGAATCATGGGACTTGGTGAATACATTCGAAAAAACGGGATCTCACTGCATGATCCTTGAAAACGTATGCTACCGCCGTGATGTGATGGCTATCCTGAAAATGGTACGTGAAGGCATGTTTGGTGAAATGACATATGCGCATTGCGGATATCAGCACGATTTGCGTGGTATTAAGCTTAATGACGGTAAAAGCAACAAGCTGGGTGTAGAGTTTGGAGAAAAGGGATATTCGGAGGCCAAATGGCGCACGCAACATTCGGTTGACCGAAATGGCGATATATATCCGACCCATGGACTCGGTCCTGTGGCGCACTGGCTGGATATCAACAGAGGGAATGCATTTGCCTACCTGACGTCAACTTCAACGAAATCGCTCGGTCTGCATAAGTATATTGTTGATCATGGCGGAAAAGAGCATCCTAACGCGAAAGTAAATTTCAAACTAGGCGATATCGTTACGACAGTCATTCAATGTCATAATGGAGAGAACATCGTGATCATCCACGATACCAACTCACCCCGCCCCTATTCACTGGGTTTTCGAGCACAGGGCACAAATGGGATTTGGATGAATGACGGAAATTCTATTTATATTGAGGGCGTTTCTCCGAAAGAACATACATCTGAACCTGACAAGCGGTATCTTGAAAAGTACGATCACCCGCTTTGGAAGAAAAATGAAGAAGCTGCCAAAAATGCAGGACACGGCGGAATCGACTATTTCGTTTTCCGAGGTTTTATTGAATCGATTAAAAGGAAAGTAGCACCGCCGATTGATGTATATGACGCAGCAGCCTGGAGCGCGATCAGTCCTTTGTCAGAACTTTCGATAGCGAGGGGCAGCTCTCCGGTAGAAATCCCTGATTTTACAAGAGGAAAATGGAAGACCAACAAACGCATCTTTGGCTTGAACGATGAATTTTAACTTAACCTAAATGACAACCATATCTAACCTATAATTACTCTCTAAATGACCAAAAAAGATAACTATCTCGGCCCACTCATTATTATTGGTGTTTTATTCTTTGTGATGGGCTTCATCACCTGGGTTAATGGAACCCTTATAACCTTCTTCAAAAAAGCATTTTCACTGGATAATACCAGTTCTTACTTTGTTACCTTCGCGTTCTTCATTTCTTACACGATCATGGCCATCCCGTGTTCGATGGTTCTTAAAAAGACAGGTTTCAAAAATGGTATGTCGCTGGCCCTGATGGTGATGGCTGTTGGAACGCTTATTTTTATTCCAGCCGCAGAAATGGCTTCTTATCCTTTGTTTCTGGTAGGCCTCTTCACAATCGGTATTGGCCTCACAGTTTTACAAACAGCTTCTAACCCATATGCTACAATTCTAGGGCCCCGCGAAAGTGCTGCCCAAAGGATCTCGGTTATGGGTATTGCTAATAAAGGTGCGGGTATTATCAGCCAGCTTGTCATTGGCAAATTGCTTTTGGCGGGAGTAGCATCCGTAGATCCAAAAGACGAGCTTGACAAAGTGGTCGTTCCTTATCTTATTCTGACGGGGATTTTGGTTGCACTTGCACTTATTATCCGTATGACAAAAGGTCTGGTTGAGGTGAGTGAGGAAGAAGATGAGCCAGTCGCAGGCGCTCCTGTTGCCGTTCAGAAGACCAGTGTATTTCAGTATCCAAACCTTGTATTAGGTGTGATAGCGTTGTTCTGCTATGTTGGAGTGGAAGTAATTGCGGCTGACACAATCATCAGTTATGGCGTTTCTCTCGGTATCCCGGAATCCGAGGCAAGAGATTTTGGAGCATATACTTTGGGCGGGATGATGTTCGGGTATCTTCTAGGTATCGTGCTTATTCCGAAATTTGTCTCCCAGCAGGCATATATGATTTTCTCAGCAACTTTGGGCGTAGTTGTCACTATTGCTTCATTCCTGACCACTGGGTTTACGTCTGTTATGTGCATAGCTGTTTTAGGTTTTGCAAACGCAGTAATCTGGCCTGCGTTATGGCCTTTGGCATTAAGTGGTTTGGGTAAATTTACCAAAATTGCTTCTGCACTATTAGTAATGGGTATCTCTGGAGGAGCAATTATGCCATTGATTTACGGAGGTATTGCTGATTCGATTGGCAGTACTCAAAAAGCATATCTTTTGGTGCTTCCACTGTATGCATTCATCCTTTATTTCGGTATAATAGGTCACAAAAAGAAAAGCTGGTAGTTCATGAAGGTTTCAACCCCTGGTAGAATTTGTTTTTTTGGAGAACATCAGGATTATCTTGGACTACCCGTTATTGCTGCTGCAATTTCAAGAAGAATAAGTATTGATGGCGACTATCGCTCTGATGACAAGGTAATATTACACCTGCCTGATCTGGGCCTGAGCGAAGCATTTTCGCTTTCTGAAACTTTCCCTTATGTCAAACAACGGGATTATTTCAGAAGTACTATCAATGTATTAAAAAGAAAAGGGCTTACATTTTCGAAGGGATTCGAGTGCGTTATTCATGGAAACATCCCGATTAACTCGGGAACTTCCAGCTCATCGGCTCTGATTGTTTCATGGGCCCATTTTCTGGATAAAATGAGTGACACGCCCCGTAATTTTTCAAAAAAAGAAATCGGTGAGATCGCATATCTCGCCGAGGTGCCCGAATTTGGTGAGCCAGGTGGGATGATGGATCACTATTCCACAGCAATTGGAAATGTAATTTATCTGGAATCAACGCCCGAAATAAAAGTGGAAGCTTTGACGCCAACGCTCGGGACTTTTGTGTTGGGAGATTCACTTGAACCCAAAGACACGATCGGTATCTTGTCCCGATGCAGATATGGTATGGAAGATGTGATCAGGAAAGTCACCAATTATGATCCGAACTTTTCCATCTTTCATTCGCCACTTGAAGGCAGTTCTCAATATGGCGTTATACTATCCTCCGACGAATTGAGTCTTCTGCAAGCCAATCTGGACGATCGGGATATATTGATTCAGGGTAAAATATTGCTGACCCAAAATCCTTCTCCGGAAACCGCTGCAGAATTTGACAGCGCTTTTGGAGCACTTTTATATAAGCACTACAAAAACCTTAGAGATCACAAGCGCACTTCTACTCCGAAAATAGAACGCATGATGACCGCCGCGCTTCATGCTGGTGCGCTCGGCGGGAAAATCAATGGATCCGGAGGAGGAGGCTGTATGTTTGCATATGCTCCAAAGAACGCAGAGGATGTGGCGGAAGCGATTGAGAGAGAAGGAGGCAAAAGCTATATCATTCGGGTGGATGAAGGAACGAGTGAGCTTTTAGACGTTAGCAATTAGCCTTTGAGCTTATATTGTGATTGGTTAAGCGTTTACGCAAACCAGATAAGAAAAGAGGTAAGATCACAAAGAGGCTGAATCAGGCATTTTTGCGATCTTACCTTTTTTCACTTTTGCGCTTTGCGGGCAAAAACAAAGTCTCAATCCTCCCCAGGGTGACTTAAAAACACCGAAACCAACCTAATAGGTAAAACATAACAGCCGACGGCTCAAAAAAGCACCAAATCAATTCGGATTGTGTTTTTGTTTCGTGAACTTTGTAGAGGTATTACAACAAAGCCCGGATTCGCATATCCGCGGCGTAATAAATTTAAAAGCTAAAAACTAATAGCTAATCGCTAATAGCCAAATATGACTGTAGTTACTGCTGCTGAAAATTCAAAATTGATTTATTGCCCGTCTTTAACAGAATATAAAAGAAGGGAAACAATAACCATCAACATTGGAGATATTCCGATGGGCTCCGCCTACCCTATCCGTGTTCAGTCGATGACAACCGTTGATACGATGGACACGCAGGGGTCGATTGATGAAGTAGTCCGAATGGTGGAGTCAGGTTGTGAATATGTGAGAATTACAGCGCCAAGCGTCAAAGAGGCACAAAATCTTGAAAACATCCGAAATGGATTGCACAAAATTGGTATCAAAGTTCCTCTGATAGCTGATATTCATTTTACGCCAAATGCCGCCGAATTGGCAGCTCGCATTGTTGAAAAAGTACGCGTAAATCCCGGCAATTACGCTGACAGGAAACGATTTGAAGTCATTGATTATACCGATGCGTCATATGCAGCCGAGCTTGAAAGGATTCGCGAGAAGTTCATTCCATTGGTTACTATTTGCAAGGAATACGGAACGGCGATGCGGATTGGCACGAATCATGGTTCGCTGTCTGACCGGATTTTAAGTCGATATGGCGACACACCTCTCGGCATGGTGGAATCGGCATTGGAGTTTCTTCGGATATGCGAAGAATTCAATTATTACAACATTGCGCTTTCGATGAAATCCAGCAACACGCAGGTAATGGTCGAAGCATATCGTTTGTTGGTTCAAAGACTTGATGAGGAAGGTTTGAAACCATATCCACTGCATTTGGGCGTGACAGAAGCTGGCGAAGCGGAAGATGGCAGGATCAAATCGGCAGTTGGAATAGGAACACTTCTGGAAGACGGATTGGGAGATACGGTTCGTGTCTCGTTGACGGAAGCTCCTGAGAAAGAGGCTCCTGTTGCACGCGCGCTGATTGAACGATATACCCTCCGTTCAAATCATGCTCCTATCGAACCGGTACTTGAAATTCCAATTAATCCTTTCCACTATTCAAGAAGAGAAACGAAAGAGGTATATAATTTGGGTGGCGCGAACGTTCCAAGGGTCATTGCCGACTTTTCCAATATAGCCGTTCGGGAATTCGATGATCTGAAAAGTATCGGTCATTTCTTTTTGCCGGTTCCGGACAAGTGGGCGATGAATGACCAGGGTGCTGATTTTATATATACCGGCGATACTCCAACTCCATTTATGTTGCCGAATGGTTTGAAGGAGATCCAAAACTTTGATATCTGGCAAAATCATCAGGACCAGATCAATAAATTTCCGCTTTTAACAATATCAGACTGGCATAACACCGATTCAGAATCTTTGTCAAAAACGCTGAATTTTCTGAAAATAAAGATTAGCGATCTGACTGATTCTCTTCTTGCTGATATATCCAGGGCTGCAAATCTTGTTTTGCTGATATATACATCTAATGAGCACGCTATGCCGGAACTCCGCCGCTTGTTTTTCAAATTGATCGATCATCAGGTAAAACTTCCTGTCGTGATTCAAAGAGCATATCAATCTACTTTGGGCGACGCGCTGACGTTATATTCAGCAACGGATATCGGTGGCTTATTGATCGACGGACTAGGCGACGGTGTTCTTTTGAGTCCTGTGTTTGAAGAAAATGCGAATGATCACAAGGCAACAGCATCGACGTTCAACAGTATCGCGTTCGGGATATTACAGGCCGCAAGAACCCGTATGTCCAAAACGGAGTATATATCCTGCCCTTCCTGCGGACGTACTTTATTCGATCTCCAGGAAACAACTGCCTTAATCCGGAAACACACCGAGCACTTGAAAGGGGTAAAAATTGGCATCATGGGCTGCATCGTAAACGGTCCCGGCGAAATGGCCGATGCCGATTATGGTTATGTAGGTATGGGTAAAGATAAAATTGCGTTATATAGGGGTCAAGAAGTAATAAAGCGTTCAGTACATGCGTCAAAGGCCGTTGAAGAACTCATCAGCCTGATCCGTGAAGACGGCCGCTGGATCGAACAAGCCGACGTGGAGGTGCTAGTTTAGTTTTGAATAAGCGAATGAGCGAATGGTTGCTCGTTCAAAAGCTTTGGAAATGAACAAAGCTTATCATTTAGTGATTCCAAGAAAATTCGATTAGTTAATTCAAAATTCAATAAGTCAAACACGCCAACATTCTCTCATTCGCTCATTCAACATTAATTTTCCATGAAGAAGTATTTTCAATTGGGTGAAGTTTTCCATTACTTCATTCGCGTATTCAAAAAACCAGACCCGAATGCTCCGAATTCATTCAACCTCAGGATGATGCATGGAATCAACAGGATATCTATTGTCATGTTTCTGATTTGTGTTGTAATTATGATCTTTCGCGCGCTGACACGATGAATTTAGAGACACTCCGCGATTTTTGCCTCGCTTTGCCCGGAGTAACAGAAGAACTCCCCTTTGGCCCTGAAACTTTAGTATTCAAGGTAAGTGGTAAAGTGTTTTTGCTCACCCCATTGGATGAGCCCAAAATGCAGTTCAACGTCAAATGTGATCCCGAAAAGGCAGTCGAGCTGAGAGAAAAACATGATTTCGTGGTGCCCGGATACCATATGAACAAAAAGCATTGGAATACGGTCTACGTAAACGGCTCTGCCAGTTCAGATACGTTTTTTGGTTGGGTGAAAGATTCTTATGATCTCGTTGTTCACAGTCTTCCGAAGAAAGATAAGGAGGTACTCCTAAAAATTACCTAAGAGCATCAGACCTACAAATCCACCCAGTCAAACAGATATTTCGGGTTGTATTCAACACCGAATTTCCCAAGGAATTCTAAATATTCCGCCTGAAATGTTTTGGTTTTGTGATGCTCTTGCTGATTGAGAATATATTGATATACTTGTTCAATTTGCGAGTGCGCATATGAGAATGCCCCATATCCTTCCTGCCATTGAAAGTTCCCTTTTATCAAACCCATTTCGTTGATAAGTTTGGAGGAATTGTTCTTTAAATCCCTTACTAGATCGGATATTGCCATAGAAGGCTTTAAACCTACGAAGCAGTGTATATGGTCCGCAACCCCATTGACAATGATTGGTTTCTGTTCTTTTCCTTTAATGATCCCACTAATATATCTGTTCAGATCGTCCTGCCATTCCTTTTGAATCAAATTTGCCCTCCCCTTTACGGCAAATATTATTTGAATGTATATTTGAGAATATGTTCCCGCCATTAGCTTTTAACTTTTCGTGCGCAAGTTAGACTCATAGGTTGGCTTTAGGATACAACATTTCTATCAAATAATGATGTCATCCCTCCGGGATTTATAATACTGCTGATGTATTCATTCTATAATAATATCATCCCTTCGGGATTTCGTGCATTTGCTTCCAAGTCAGTATTATTCGAGACTTCAATCGTAAAAGCCTGAAAGGCTGACACTATTATAGCAAAACACATAATCCTATACATTCACAAAACCCCGAAGGGGTGATAACGTTCATTCGCCATTTCCGCGAAAAACAAAATCGACATTTATTCCGATTTCGATATTCATGCCATCCCTTCGGGATTGAAAATACAATGGCTGTATTAATTCTATAGTAATCACATCCCTTAGGGATTAGAGTCAACGGCTAAATTCTTTCCATAAAACTATATTTGAATAGAAAAAGCCTGAAAGGCTGACACTATTATAGATTATCATAGATCGGGAACTTCCGCGAAACCCCGAAGGGGTGATAACGTTCATCTGCCATTCCGCGAAAAACAAAATCGACATTTATCCCGATTTCGATATTCACGCCATCCCTTCGGGATTGAAAATACAATGGCTGAATTCATTCTATAATAATCGCATCCCTTCGGGATTTCATGCATCTGCTTCCAAATCAATATTACTCGGGACTTCAATCGTAAAAGCCTGAAAGAATGACATGATTATAGAAAAGACAATCACGGATATTCACAAAACCCCGAAGGGGTGATAACGTTCATCTGCCATTCCGCGAAAAACAAAATCGACATTTATCCCGATTTCGATATTCATGCCATCCCTTCGGGATTGGAAATACAGTGGCTGTATTCATTCTATAATAATATCATCCCTTCGGGATTTCATGCATCTGCTTCCAAATCAATATTATTCGGGACTTCAATTGTAAAAGCCTGAAAGGCTGACATGATTATAGAAAAACACTATCAAATAATGATGTCATCCCTTCGGGATTTATAATACTGCGGATGTATTCATTCTATAATAATATCATCCCTTCGGGATTTCATGCATCTGCTTCCAAATCAGTATTATTCGGGACTTCAATCGTAAAAGCCTGAAAGGCTGACATGATTATAGAAAAGACAATCACGGATATTCACAAAACCCCGAAGGGGTAACATTCCCGAAATACAGTCATTGAGGCTTGTGACCCGAAAATAAAAAGAAGCAGGAATCAAATCCCTGCTTCTCTAATATAAACATATATCAAAACCAAGCTACTTAGCCGCCGCCTTCATCTCCTCATCCAACTTCTTGCTAAGCGATTCGCAGGTGGACTCGATCAAATCTGCCATACCTTTATCGTTGGTAGCTGTCAGCAAAGTGTCTGCGATTCCGCTCATAATTTCGATATAGAATCTCTTCATTTCAAAAACTTCCATATCCTTTGTCCAGAGATCAATTTTCAATGTTCCTCTGTGGTAATGATCCCAAACCGCTATTGCAATCGCTCTCGTATCGTTGATTCCTTCGTTTGGATTGTCGGTGGCTTCCCAGTAAATTTTCTCAGGTATATTCTGGTTATCCAGCTCGACGTTAAAATGTATTTCAGAATTCTTCATTAGTGAATTTTAATATTTTCACAAAAGTAAAGCAAATGCTTGTGAAACAAGTTCCCGCAGACATTACTTTCCTGATTGACTAAAAACTTTCTTCAGCAAATCGCTCACTCTTGCGACCGGATCCTCACGAATTTTCTTCTCTTCCTGGGCAATTAAAACATATAACCCATCAATAGTTTTCTGTGTGGCATACTTCTTCAAATCAGGATTTACCTTCCTTACCAATGGTATCTGATTATAGGTTTTGACCAGGTCAGCATAATATTTCGTCGCTTTTGTTTTATTCAAAGTGCTATCAACGACTGGGTAAAATGTATCGTAAAGCTGCTGATTAGTTGTCTTTTTTAGATAGGAGGTAGCTGCGTCATCGCTTCCCTTCAGGATATCCAGAGCATCTGGTATCGTCATCGACGTTACCGCTTTCACAAATATCGGTTTTGATTTTTTCGCCGCTCCTTCTGCTGCCCTGTTGAGTGCCAACGTGAATTTGTCTACTTCCGCGCCCATTCCCATTTTTGTCAAAGTCTCTCCTACTTTTTTTGCCTCAGGCGGCAATACGATCTTTATCAGCTCATTTTTGAAATAGCCATCCACTTTGGACGCTTCCGCCGATCCGTTTCCAACCCCCACAATTAAGGCTTCCTTTAATCCGTTTACAATTTCATCATTGCCCAGTACACCACCCGATTTTTGTATTCCTCCCAATAAATCACCTAGTCCTGAACTCACCTGCGCGTGTGCGGCCCATCCTGATATCACCATTATCACTAATGGAAATAACGCTTTTCGTTTCATCATTCTCTTAGTTTGTTAAATTCCTTACAGACCTCAAACGTAACCAATAACGATTAATTTTACTTATTTTTGAGAAAATAATAGGTTCCTAATAATGTGCACGAGCGGGCATGAATGAGATCATAAAGGCAGAGATAATAACCATAGGTGACGAAATTCTTTTTGGACAAATCACAGATACAAATACGCAATGGATTGGTTCTCAACTGACTGACATAGGTATTAGACCGGTTCGGAAAACCTCGGTCGGCGATGTTAAAAAAGATATACTTGACTCATTTGCAGAGGCCAGTGCTCGGGCTGATGTGATCATCGTTACCGGAGGACTCGGGCCAACGAAAGATGATATCACAAAAACTGCCTTTTGCGAATATTTTGATTGCGATTTAAAAATTAATGACGAAGCTTTGGCTTTGATTACTACCTTTTTTGCGAAGAGAGGTCGAACTATGTCCGAGCTTAACACGCAACAAGCAGCATTGCCAACCGCAGCAACCTATGTCCCCAATTTATGGGGCACTGCGCCCGGGATGTGGTTTGAAAAAAATGGCGTCATATATGTTTCATTGCCTGGTGTCCCCTATGAGATGAAAAGTCTGATGGAATTCGAGATTCTGCCAAGACTTAAAGCCAGGTTTAACGATTTTGTGATCAAACACAGATCAGTCAAAACGATTGGGATCGGGGAATCCTTTCTGGCGGAAAAAATCGAAAAGTGGGAAGACGCGCTCCCATCGCATATTAGGCTGGCTTATTTGCCCAAATTTGGTCAGGTAAAACTAAGATTGACCGGAACAGGTTCTGATGAAGCGATTCTTGATAAAGAACTTCAAGAACACTTCGACACATTGATGCCTTATATCGAAGAGTATGTTTATGGCTTCGAAAACGATGAACTACAGACAGTCATTGGTACGTTACTCACTAAAAACAATGCCACACTTGCAACGGCAGAAAGTTGCACCGGAGGTATGGTAGCGCATGAGATCACGAGTATCTCGGGTTCATCGCAATACTTTCTGGGTTCGGTTGTGAGTTATGCTAATGATGTCAAAACAAACATATTAGGAGTGTCGGAGGAGACGATACGCCAATATGGTGCAGTGAGTGAGCAAACGGCAATAGAAATGGCAGAAGGAGTCCGGAAATTGCTGGGATCAGATTTTGCGATCTCAACGACAGGTATCGCCGGTCCGGATGGAGGAACGCCTGACAAACCAGTAGGAACTGTCTGGATCGCATGTGCGAGCGCAGGCGAGACACAAACGCAGTTGTTGAAGTTGATGAATGTCAGGGCAATTAACATCGAATTAGCGTCATCTTATGCCTTAAACTTGCTCAGAAAAACGATATTAAAATCTACGGAAATAGAGAAATTAGGTTGAAATTCTGAATTTCAGCTACTTGAAAAATAAAATATGGCAATAGTAGAAATGTTGATGCCCCCGATGGGTGAGAGTATTCTGGAATGTACAGTACTCAGTATACTAAAAAAGGAAGGAGATAAAGTTTCCATCGATGATTCAATTCTGGAGGTTGCGACCGACAAAGTTGATACGGAGGTGCCTTGCCCATATAGTGGAGTTATATCGGAATGGCTGGTGAAAGTGGATGATGTGGTTGCTATTGGAAGTCCTATTGCAAAAATCGAAGTAAGCGAAGAGGTGAAAGTCGCCATTCAGGGGCTGGTCACTGCGGGCGATTTAGAATATGCGGAAGTGTCGGAAGAAGAAATTGCGGAACAACTGGAAAATGAAATTCATGGCAATATCCTTTCTGTTAGCTCACAAAAGAAAGCGGTCGCTCAATATCAAAACGAAAATACATTTTACTCGCCTTTAGTGCTAAGCATTGCACGTGAAGAGCATATCAGTAACGAAGAGCTGGCCACAATTCAGGGAACTGGTGCAGAAGAGCGGATCACGAAAAATGATATCCTCGCCTACTTAAAACGAAGACACAGCATATCGATTCCTGAGACACATTTTTCAACGCAGCCCGGAACGCACAAACCCAGTGCGACCCAGTCTAGTGCGACCCAGTCTAATGCGACCCAGTCAGTATCCACCCAATCTCTGAATGGAGAAAATGAGGTGATTGAGATGGATCGAATGCGTAAAATGATTGCGCAGCGGATGGTGGAGTCCAGGAGGATTTCAGCTCACGTTACGTCATTCATCGAGACTGATATGACTCCCGTTGTGAGCTGGCGGGAACATGTGAAAAATGAATATCGAAAAAAATCCGGCGATAGTATCACTTTTACACCCATTCTGATTGAGGCGGTTGTGAAGGCGATCAAAGATTATCCCCTGATCAATATCTCGGTAGAAGGGGACAAAATCATAAAAAAGAAGGATATCAATATCGGCATGGCCGTGGCGCTTCCAGATGGTAATCTAATTGTACCGGTCATTCATCGTGCCGACCAATATGACTTGGCAGGACTTGCGAGAAAAGTGAACGACCTTGCGCGAAGAGCGAGAGAGAATAAGTTGAAGGCTGATGACCTGGCGGGCGGAACTTATACAATTTCCAATATCGGAGCTTTCGGAAATGTGATGGGTACCCCCATAATCGTTCAGCCCCAGGTTGCAATCATGGCCTTTGGAGCGATCAAAAAGAAACCAGCGGTGGTAGAAACACCTCAGGGCGATTTGATCGGTATCCGTAACATGATGTTTATCAGCCACTCATACGACCACCGTGTTGTGGATGGCTCGCTTGGTGGGTTGTTTTTGAAAAAGGTACACGACTATCTCGAAAATTTTGACCTAACCCGAACATTGATTTAATGTTAAGATTAACACTGGATATGGACGATGTGCTGGCCAACACACACGAAAAACTGGTCGACATTATCCTGAATGATTTTTCAACAACACTGACAGAAAAGAACCTGCAGGAGGGCGCAATCAAAGATCTATTGCATCCTAAACAGTATACCAAACTCTTTAAAATCATTAATTCACCGGGCTTTTTCGCTGATATTGAAGTTAAAAAGGATGCGGTTGATACAGTGGCGCAGCTTTCAAAATATTACGAAATATTCATTGCCACAGCTTGTATGGAATTTCCAAATTCGTTTTCCGACAAGTTTAACTGGCTCGCTAAACATTTTAAATTTATCCCTTGGACTCATATCGTTTTTTGCGGATATAAAACGATCATCAATTCCGACTACCTTATTGATGATCATGTCAGAAACCTCGTGGGGTTTGAGGGTAAAGGAATATTATTTAACGCCCCGCACAATTTAAAAGACACTACCTTTCAGAGGGTTTCAAGTTGGAAGGAAGTGTCAGAGCTATTTTTACACCGTTTATGAAATTACTACTCATTGAAGATGAACCGAAAACGGTTCAATCTATCAAGCAAGGATTGGAAGAGAATGGATATGAAGTAGATATCGCATATGACGGTCTGATTGGCCGGCAGCTGGCCAAAAATAACGCTTATCAACTTATTATCAGCGATATTATCATTCCGGGAATCAATGGAATTGAGCTTTGCAGGGAAATCAGGAAAACAGGTGATAATACACCGATTTTGATGCTAACGGCACTGAGCACCACCGATGATAAGGTAACCGGGTTAGATGCCGGCGCAGATGATTATCTCGTTAAACCATTCGAATTCAAGGAATTATTAGCTAGGATTCGGGCTCTCACAAAGAGAGGAAGCAACGTTCAGCAGACCTCTCAGCTCCTCAAATTTGCTGATCTGGAGGTTTCACTTGATGCCAAAACAGTATATAGGTCTGACAATAAGATAAACCTGACCGCTCGGGAGTTCAATCTTTTAGTATACCTGATCAGAAATCAGGGACGGGTTATATCAAAAGTCGAGATCGCCGAGCAGGTTTGGGATATCGGCTTTGACACAGGCACCAATGTGATCGAAGTATATGTTAACTATCTTCGTAAAAAAATTGATAAAGACTATCCCGTGAAATTGATTCACACACAGTTTGGAATGGGATATGTACTCAAAATAGAATGACATGCAGATTCGTACCAGGCTTACGGTCCAGTTCTCCTTATTGGTAAGCGGAATCCTCCTGGTTACTTTTGTGGCTGTTTATTTCTTTACTTTCTACAATGTTAATCAGGATTTCTACGACCGACTCAGGTCAAAGGCGAAATCTCAGGCAGAGCTTTTATTGAAACCCCAGGTCAATATAGAAGTACTCCGAGCCCTTGATGAAACCAATCGTGACCTCATATACAACGAGAATATTCTCATCTTCGACGAAAAAAACCGTCTGATTTACAGCAACCTGGCATCTCCGCAAAATAAAGCTATACACGTTTCAAACTACTGGCTTGATGAGATTCGAAAGCAGGGGCAGATTCGGTATGACGACGGTGACTACAAGGTTGTCGGGCTGTTTTACAAATACCCCTTTAATCAGGCTGTGGTTCTGTTGGGGGCCCAGGATTTGTACGGGCAAGCCAACTTGTCTAACCTAAGTACCTTACTGACATTACTATTCGTTATAGTAACGGTCGTAGTTGCGCTGGTGGGCTGGGAGTTTTCAAAACGTGCGCTCCGACCTATATCCAAAGTAATGAACTCAGTAGAAGGTATTTTACCTCAGAAGCTGGATACACGGCTCGAAGTCCCAAATCAAAACGATGAAATCGGAAGGTTGACCTCTACTTTCAACAAACTGCTGGACCGCATTGAAGCGGCTTTTCAAATGCAGAAGATATTTGTAGGCAATGTTAGCCACGAATTAAAAAACCCGCTGACCAAAATTCGTTCTCAATTGGAAGTTAGCCTTTTGAAAGAAAGGTCTCCTCATGATTATCAGGTCACCATTGGCTCGGTCCTGGAGGATATTCAGGAACTGGCTCAGTTGTCCAACGCGCTTTTGGAGCTGGCCAAAGTAAGTGAGGATCGAAAGGATTTATTAACTGAAATTATCCGGATAGACGACCTGCTGCTTGACAGCCGACTTAGTATGATGCAGGCAAACGTCAATTACAATGTCACCATAGACTTCGACGATCTGCCTGACGATGACGCTTGGCTGGAACTTGCAGGCAATTCCACACTACTTAAAATCGCGTTTCTAAATTTGATGGATAACGCCTGCAAGTTCTCGGAAGACCACAACGTTTTCGTCACTTTAAAGTGCACGGAGAAACTGCTATCCGTTTGTTTTATTGATTCAGGGAAGGGAATTCCCGAAAAAGACCGGAATCTGGTTTTCCAGCCGTTTTACAGAAGTGACAACACGGCAAGTATAAAAGGATATGGAATTGGACTATCACTTATAGACCGAATAGTCAAACTTCACAATGGGAATATTCAAATTATTCCGAATTCCGTCAAGGGCACGACATTTAAAGTGGATTTTTCGCGTCTCTAAGCAAATTCTAATTTTGTATTAAGTTCATTTTAATTATTACTTATTTTATTTGTAGTGTAGAGTCTGGAACAATCCAATACGGCTCAAAAGATTTTACTAGATTTCATTTTTTGTGGTGTTAATAAGCAAATAAGGCAAGCGTCTCTTACGCTTGCCTTATTTATTTTGCCCGAACCTGTGATTTCCAAAATCGATTAGCCAATTGTACATAACAAAAAACAGCAACACCCATTGGATATTGCTGCCTCTTAAATCTTAAATCTCTCTTCAGACCTTCTTTCGAATCTCAATTACCTTGAGTCTGCTCAGAAGCTTAATAATCGGATAAGTTGGGTCTACCTCAAACCATTTTGAACCGAAGTTAATCGAGTTCGGACGTTTATGGTGATTGTTCTGAAACAACTCTCCCATCATAAGAAAATCGAATATCAATGAGTTTTTCGATTTGTCATGATTGTCAAAATTTTGATATCCGTATTTATGCCCGCTCCAGTTAACAATAGCACCGTGAATCGGCCCCATCAAAAAGTGAATTGGCAAAAGGAAAAAGAAAATCCAGTGCATATCGAGGTACACATATGCAAGAATATAAAATGCCAAATAAACTAAGGCCCATCCTACACGTGAAAGCCAGCTGTCTCCGAGTTTCTCAATAAAGTTCCATTCCGGATAGTTCCTTTCGAATTGTGCTTCGATCACTCTCTTCCGGCTCAAAACCGCATTGTATATTGACTTTGTTTCCCACATCATGGTGAACACATTCTTAGTATGGTGTGGAGAATGCGGGTCTCTTTCAGTATCACTAAACGCATGGTGCATCCTATGCAAAATAGCATATGCTCTTGGACTTAAATAAGAAGAACCCTGAGAAACGTATGTCAACAAATAGAAGAAGCGTTCCCATGGTTTGCTCATAATGAACATCTTATGAGCCGAATATCTATGAAGGAAGAATGTTTGGCAGAAAAGTGACAGGTACCAGTGTATGGCGAAAACGGCAAGAACAATATACATGAAGCAACAAATAATTAATCAGTACTATAACAAAGTTAATTCTAACCTGCCATATAACCATAGCTTTAACTGATCAATTTATAATTAATCCAATCAATTACTTAATATTCAACGATTAATCTAAACTATATCGGAATATTACAAAATTGTGAATGCGTAGCTTAAAAGATTGGCGCCCATTTGCAGAGCCTTAATACGAAGTTCCTGAGGATCGTTATATACTGTTTGATCTTCCCAGCCATTACCTAAATCTGTTTCATAAGAATAATAGCATACTAACCGTCCTTCCCAGATCAGGCCAAAGCCTTGTGGATTTTTGCCGTCATGCTCATGAACCTTCGGCAGGCCATCCGGAAAAATATATTTTACTTTATATATCGGGTGATCAAATGGAAGCTCGACAAAAGATAGTTCTGGGAATACCTTTTTCATTTCCCGACGGATAAATTGATCCAAACCATAATTGTCGTCAACATGCAGAAAACCGCCGGAAAGAAGATATTGACGCAAATTTCTGGCTTCCGCATCTGTAAAGACCACATTTCCATGGCCTGTCAGGTGCACAAAAGGATAAGAGAAGATGTCGGGACTACCAACTTCGACGATATCTTCGGAAGGAGCAATATTCATATTCAGCTCCGAATTACAAAACTTGATCAGATTGGGTAAGGAGGTTTTATTAGCGTACCAGTCACCGCCTCCCCCATATTTCAGCTTGGCTATCTTCAGTGAAGGCTGAGCCATCGTTGACGATAAAGAACAGAAAATGAACCCTAGCCCAATTAGTATCTTCTGGAATGAACGCATAGCTCTGAATATGTTTTACCTAATATAAACAAAATCCTACAAATTCCGGGCCAAATTTATCGCATGACACCCGGCAACTGCGGCCGTTTCCGTGCGCAGCCTGGTTGGACCTAACGAAACGGTTTTAAATCCATTGTCAACGGCAAGTGAAACCTCGTCGGGCGTGAAGTCACCCTCCGGACCTATCAGCAGTAATGTATCTTTATTTTTATCGACAGCAGTAAAAACATGTGGCGAGGTTTCATGTTCCGGAACATAGGCCAATAACTTGTTATTGAGCAAATTATGCTCAGCAAGATAATGGCCAAACTTTTCACCTACACTGATCACCGGTAGATAAAACTGCTGGGACTGCTTCATCGCCGCAACTGCAATGCGATTCAGCCGGGTTAAGTTAACTACCCTATTAATACCCTCCGTATGAGTGTGTTCGGTAATAACAAAATCTATATGATCAACGCCCAGTTCGGTCATTTTTTCCACCATCCACTCATTCCGCTCAGCTTTCCTGGTGGGGGCGACGCCCAGTATGATTTTGGGCCCTTTTTTAGGTACGTATATACTTTCTGTGACGACGTATGCGACCGTCCGGTTCATCTCTGTTATCCGGCAGGTTTGCAGAAGACCTTGCCCGTCGGTTACATGAATTGAGTCCCCCACTCTAAGCCTTAAAACTTTAGAAATATGTCTTGTCTCCTCTTCGTCAAGTACAAATACGGCAGGGAGGGGTTGATAAAACAAATGCATTTTAATATAGTAAATATCTCCTATTTCTCGCTTGACCAAATGTATGCAAATAAAACGGAGTTAAAATAAAGAAAAACTTAATTATTCCAAGAATAAGCTACTGATACGATAATCGCGTTTTTGCAACTTTAGCATTTTTTACATGGGAATAGAACCACAAACAACTCAAAATAATACTACTTTGCATTTTTTGCGTAAAAAGAGTTCAAAAATGTCAGCGAGTACCATTTATTAAAATAATGCAGTTTTTGCTGTCAATACTTCTATAATCGTAATATTATTCGGCAACTATTTAATTTTTCTTAGGTTTTATTTTTTGGAAATACATATTTACATTAATATTGTGCTGTTATAAATATTCGTCACCACTTTATCTAGTACTATTATGTCTAAATCCAAGCTGGAATACATCTGGTTGGATGGCTACAAGCCAACCCAAAGTTTGCGCAGCAAAACGAAAATTGAAGACAATTTCAGTGGAAAGCTAGAAGATTGCAGCAACTGGTCATTTGATGGTTCATCTACCGAACAAGCACTTGGCGGATCTTCTGACTGTCTGCTTAAACCTGTTTACATTATCCCTGACCCACAGCGTAAAAACGGTTATTTGGTAATGTGCGAAGTATTGAACGCTGACGGAACCGCTCACGTTTCAAACGGTCGTGCTACAATCGAAGACGATGACAACGATTTCTGGTTCGGATTCGAACAGGAATATTTCCTTTGGGACAACGAAACTAACAAACCGCTTGGATTCCCTGCAAACGGATATCCAGCACCTCAGGGACCATACTACTGCTCAGTAGGTGCAAAAAATGCATTTGGTCGCGAGATTATAGAAGAACACCTTGACGTATGTCTTGACGCTGGTCTTAACGTTGAAGGTATTAATGCAGAGGTTGCTGCGGGACAGTGGGAATTCCAAATCTTTGCAAAAGGCGCTAAAGAGGCTGGAGACCAAATCTGGCTTGGACGTTACCTATTGGAGCGTATCGGTGAGAAATATGGTGTTTCTATCAACTGGCATTGCAAGCCTCTTGGCGACCTTGACTGGAACGGTAGCGGTATGCACGCCAACTTCTCAAACACTGCGTTGAGAACTGCTGGAAGCAAAGAAGTTTTCGATAAAGTTTGCGAATCTTTCCGTCCTGTTGTTAAAGAACATATCGAAGTTTACGGTGCAGATAACCACCTGCGTTTGACTGGAAAACATGAAACTGCAAGTATTCATGATTTCAGCTACGGAGTTTCTGACCGCGGTGCGTCGATCCGTATCCCTGTTCTTGTTCCTCAAAAAGGATGGAGCGGATATTTGGAAGATCGTCGCCCTAACTCAGCTGCTGATCCTTACAAAGTTGCTGCTCGTATCATCAAAACTGTTAAAGGAGCTCTTTAATATTCAGATACTTATATTGCAAAAGGCCATCTTCGGATGGCTTTTTGTGTTTCAGTATACATTTAAATTGTTCACGGAAATTAACATAAGGAATAGAAAAGCCCGCAAGAAGCCATATTGTGAGCTAACTTTTGTTTAGCGCGCTTTGCTTGCCACCTTAAGGCCAGAAAACACGAACGACCAGGAAATAAATTGCCCCGGTCGCTCGTAAAAATATTCTTAGTAGAAATTATTCTTCGTCCTCGCTCGTGAATGACATCACATTTGGATCAAGCTGAAGACGATCCGCGTTAAACAACGCCACGAATTCGCTGATTACCTTATCATCGATTTCTTCTCTGTTCAACCCAACTTCCAGACCAATACCATATTCAAAATCGGTATCGGTTTCAACATGCTCTTTTACCTTGATTTCCTCGCTTTCTTCTATTTCTTCGATGAACTCCTGAAGCAAAAGCTCGGCTTCCTCGTCGGCCGCTTCGTCAACTGGCTCATGAGCAAGTCTTTCGTCTGGCGTTACATAGTCCGGCATTTGGTTTTTCAATCTTTCGAGTGCCTTGTCGTAAACCAACGTAGAGTGGTGAAGACGTAAAGTGTAGATCAATGCATCGTAAATTACCTCTGCATTTTTATACATGCCAACAAACTGAATATGAGCATGCTCGTTGTTCTCTTCCTCCTCTTCGTCAAATTCGTCCTCAACATAAATAAAGGTAGATCTTTCCGCCTTACATTCACGTTTTAGCTGAGCAATTTCGTCTGGGTCAAATCCCGGATTCATAGTTTTAAAAATTTCTTGTGTTGATACTAATCTAAATTTACTCCAAAAATAACATTTCGCGATACTTTGGCAAAGGCCAATCTTCATCATCGATCAATAATTCCAATTTATCAACGTGATATCGGATCTCATCAAAGTGTCCTTTTACGTCCGTACCGTACAATTTGGCCTTATCAAACAGGTTTTCTACGTTATTTGCATTTTTGCGCGCCTCTGTCATCGCATGCACAGCTTTTTTAATAATAACCACATGAGATGAGATATCTTTTATAATCTCCTTGATCGGTTCGGCTTCCTCCAGCATATCAAGGTCAGTAAGAGACCTTGCCGTCTGGGCTAATTTGAACTGATATTTTACGACAGTTGACACTACGTGATTGAGTGCCAAATCACCTATGACACGAGATTCAATCTGCAGCTTTTTCACATAATTCTCGAGTTCAATCTCATATCTGGCGTGCAACTCCCTCGAAGTCAAAACTCCGATCTTCTCAAAAACCTGAATCGTGCTCTCCGAAGTATATGCATGCAACGCATCGTAAGTTTCACTAATATTGCTCAACCCTCTCGCCGCGGCCTCCTTTACCCATTCTTCTGAATATCCATTGCCTTCAAAAAGAATATCTTTGGACTGCGTATAATACTTTTTCAAAATCGCTACCGTCGCTACTTTCTTTTCTTCTCCCGTTGCCAAACGCTCATCCATTTCACGCTTGAACTCCATCAATTGATGCGCCACGATCGTATTCAGGACAATCATCGCAGAAGCACTGTTTTGGGAACTCCCAACGGCACGGTATTCAAATTTGTTTCCGGTGAAGCAAAAAGGAGATGTACGGTTCCGATCGGTATTATCTCGAAGCAAATTAGGTATCCTGCTGATTCCCAACTTGTAATAAAAATTATCCCCTTTTTCCAATGTTATCTCTCCTTTATTTACAAGCTCTTCCAGCATATTAGTCAGCTCGCCGCCAAGGAATACAGAAACAATAGATGGAGGGGCTTCATTTGCCCCAAGACGATGCTCATTCCCAGCCGACGACACTGATGCTCTCAGCAAATCTGCATGATCGTGTACGGCCTTTACGACGTTAATCAGGAAGGTGAGAAAGCGTAGGTTTTCTTTTGGTTTACTGGTGGGTGCAAGCAAATTAATACCTGTGTCGGTCGAAAGCGACCAGTTGTTATGTTTCCCACTTCCGTTTATACCGGCAAATGGTTTTTCATGAAACAATACCTGGAAATTATGCCTGTCTCCAACTTTTTGCATCAAATCCATCAGCAATGCATTATGGTCGATGGCCAGGTTTACCTCTTCAAAAGTCGGCGCGCACTCGAATTGACCGGGCGCTACTTCATTGTGTCTGGTTCTGACGGGGATTCCTAATTTCAAAGCCTCAAATTCGAAATCCGCCATGAACGCATTTACCCTTGGAGATATCGATCCAAAATAATGATCGTCAAGCTGTTGACCACGAGCCGGCGGGTGACCGAATACGGTTCTCCCAGCCATCAGCAAATCCGGACGCGCGTAATATAAAGCCTTGTCAACCAGAAAATATTCCTGTTCAATACCCAACGTCGGTGTTACTTTGCCCACATCACGATTAAAAAACTGGCAAACCGAGGTGGAGGCTTTATCCAGCATGACAAGTGAGCGAAGCAACGGTGCCTTATAATCCAGCGCTTCGCCGGTATATGATATGAAAACAGATGGTATACAAAGTGTCTTCCCTCCTGCCCCATTGTCCATTAAAAATGCAGGAGAACTGGGATCCCAGCCGGTGTATCCACGGGCTTCAAACGTAGCTCGCAATCCTCCACTTGGAAATGAAGAAGCATCAGGTTCCTGCTGAACCAAAGCACTTCCTTTAAATTTCTCGACAGCTTTGCCATCGGGTGTTAAATCGAAAAATGAATCGTGCTTTTCAGCAGTGCTGCCGGTTAAAGGTTGAAACCAGTGTGTATAATGAGATGCACCTTTTGATATGGCCCATGATTTCATCGCGGCAGATACTTCATCGGCCACCTCTCTGTCAATCGTAGATCCGGACTTGATGGCGTTCGAAATTTTGGTATATGCCTCGGGAGAAAGCAGGGTTCGCATTACTTCATCGCTGAATGTATTAGAACCAAACAAATCAGCAACCTTTTCTGCTGGAGGGGCTAAAACAGGAACTACCCGGCTAAGAGCAGTTTCAAAAGCTTTAGAACGAAATGTCATAAATTCTCAATTAAGTATTATTGAATCCCAAAATTATTTATTTCAAGTTCTTAACCACTATTATTTGCTAGACATATTTTATTTCACTTCCGGTCTGATATCACAATTTTTTAGGAATTTTGCAATTTAGACCTGACGCCATGCGAATAAGACTTTCATTTCTTGCACTATACAGTTTTTGCTGGATTCTCCTTTTTCAATTTTTCCGAGTTATATTTTTTGCATATCACTACAAGAAAGCGTTGGAAATTCCCAGCTCCTATTGGGTGCAAAGTGCACTTCACGGTCTGAAAATGGATATCTCCTTTACGGGATATCTGCTAGTGATTCCTACGCTTCTGTTGGCTTTTACGTTTTCCAGCTGGAGATGGTATAACGGCTTTATCAAAGTATATTCCATCATAACGTCCTGTATAATAGCAACTTTGGTCACGTTCGATCTTGAGTTATTCCGCGCATGGGGCTTCCGGATAGATGCGTCTTCATTGCATTATCTCAATACCCCCCGCGAAGCTTTTGCGTCCATGGGGGCAGCTCCGGTTGGCTTTTTGCTAACGCTCTTATTTATACTGTGTTTGCTGTCTATATGGCTGTTTGGTACATTAAGGAATAGATTTGTGCCTCATTTCCGCGGAGTCAATGTACTGACAGTTATTTCTGTTTTTATATTTCTGGCAGCCCTTCTGATCATTCCGATACGAGGTGGACTGCAGTTGGCTCCTATGAATCAAGCCTCTGTTTATTTTTCCAACAAGAGCTTTGCTAATTATGCGGCGGTCAATGTTCCCTGGAATTATGCGCGCTCGATTATCAACAGAAATAGCTACAGCAAAACCAATCCATTCGAATATTTCCCTCAAAACGAAGTTGACGCGAAAGTCAGACAGCTTTACACAGCTTCAACGCCCGATCAATATCTATTGAGAATAACCAACCCAAATGTGATTGTCATCATATGGGAAAGCTTTACTGCGAAAGTGGTCCGTTCGCTCGGAGGTTTGCCTAATATTACCCCTCGGTTTGATGAATTGACTAAAGAAGGCATACTTTTTACAAATCTTTATGCGAGTGGCAACAGAAGTGACAAAGGTATGGTTGCAATACTAAGTGGATATCCAGCTCAGCCAACCGAATCGATTATCAAGATTCCGACGAAAACCCGAAGCCTTCCTTCCTTACCACATGTTTTCCGGGAGAAAGGATATCATACCTCGTTTTATTATGGAGGAGAAACGGAGTTTGCAAATATGAAGACCTATTTTCTCCAGCAAGATTTCAATAAAATCACCGATATCAATTCGTTTGATAAAAAGGATATGAACTCCAAATGGGGTGCTCATGACCATGTGGTGCTTAAACGCCTTATCGATGATCTGGATCAGGCAAAGGCTCCTTTTTTTGCAACGCTCTTCACATTGAGCAGTCACGAACCTTTTGAGGTTCCCGTGCCGACGGTGATCAATGGAAATTCCCAGGAAAACCTGTTCCTGAATGCTCTGCACTATTCCGATGAATCTATCGGAAATTTCATAAAAGATGCAAAGACCAAACCCTGGTGGAACAACACAATCATCGTTATTCTGGCAGACCACGGCCATCCTCTTCCCGAAACGTCAAAAGACAAACCCTCTGAATTTCATATCCCCATGCTCTGGCTTGGCGGTGCTTTGCAGCAAAAGAATATCAGGATCAACACTCTCGCTTCCCAAACAGATTTGGCGTCGACTTTGCTGAATCAGCTTTATATACCTGCCAGTCAGTTTTCATGGAGTAATGACATTGTTGGAACTAAACGTCAGGCCTTTGCGTACTTTGCTTTCAGCAATGGCTTCGGCTGGATGCGACCTGAAGGTTACATCGTCAGAGATAATATTGGTGGGAACATTGTCGAAAAGAAGGGGACGATTAATCCCGCCGAAGTTGAAATTGGAAAAACATATCTGCAAGCTTCTTTCAATGATTATTTAAATCGTTGATAATAAAGATGTAATTTTGCGGCAGAAATAGAATTATATGAAAAAAGTTGCTTTTTATACACTGGGCTGTAAACTGAATTATTCAGAGACTTCGTCTATCGGGCGGATGTTTGAGCAGAAGGGTTATTCGAAAGTTGAGTTCAATGAAAACCCGGATATATTTATCATCAACACCTGCTCCGTTACTGATAATGCTGACAAAAAGTGTCGTAAGATTGTTAGAGAGGCACAAAAAATAAATCCTGATGGGTATGTGGCCATTATAGGCTGCTATGCTCAACTAAAACCAAAAGAAATTTCGGAGATACCCGGTGTTGATGCTGTGTTGGGCGCGGCCGAAAAATTCAGATTAGTGGATTTGCTCGATACTTTCGAGAAAGAACCAGTTGGAGCGCCCGCCAAAGTAATGGCTTCTTCCATTGATGATGCCATCGATTATCATACTTCCTATTCGTTAAATGATCGTACGCGTACTTTTTTGAAAGTACAGGACGGCTGCGACTACCCTTGCTCCTATTGCACGATACCACTTGCCAGAGGAAAAAGCAGATCAGATTCAATAGAGAATATTGTGAAGGCTGCAGAAGATATTGCTTCCCGTGGCGTGAAGGAAATCGTTTTGACGGGTGTTAATATCGGTGATTTTGGAATTCAGCAAGGTCAGCGAAAGGAAACTTTCTTTGATTTGATCAAAGAACTAGACAAGGTTGAAGGTATAGAACGGTTCCGGATTTCATCCATTGAGCCTAATTTACTGACGGACGATATTATTGAATTTGTTGCCAATTCTAAACGATTTGTTCCTCATTTCCATATTCCCCTTCAATCCGGATCGAATACTGTTCTGGGTTTGATGAAAAGACGGTACCGCCGGGAGCTATATATAGAAAGAGTTGCGAAGATCAAATCTCTCATGCCGGATTGCTGTATTGGGGTTGATGTGATCGTTGGACATCCTGGCGAAACCCATGAGCTGTTTCTGGAGACATATAATTTCCTGAACGACCTCGACATATCATATCTCCATGTATTTACGTATTCCGAAAGAGATAATACTATTGCACTCAATATCAAACCCGTAGTACCAAAGCACGAACGCGCGGACCGATCTAAAATGCTCCATATTCTTTCAGAAAAGAAAAAGAGATTCTTCTATGAAAATCAGATCAGCAAATCGGGCATCGTTCTTTTTGAAGATGAAATTCAAAATGGTCAAATGCTTGGGTTTACAGGAAACTACGTTCGTGTAGCTGTGAAGTATGATCCGTTATTAATCAACGAGACCAAGGAGGTCATTTACAACCATATCAATGAAGCAGGATTTATGGAAGTGAATGAGCCGGAAATGGCTTATTAACGTTAGCCGTTAGGTGTTAGCTGTTAGGGGATAGGTATTGATGAGAATTCGTTAGCGATCTCTCTTTAGATCAATGAGCCAAAAAATTAATTGATAAAACTAACCCCTAAAAGCTCCTACAAACAAAGAAAGCCCCGGAAGTTCCGGGGCTTTTCTATCGTTAACAAATATCCAATCAAACTATGCTTCTACAAGAAACTCGTCGTGTTGGCTGATGTCAAGACCAGATTTCTCATCTTGTTCAGACACACGAAGCGGCATGATCATATCAGTAATTTTAAGCAATAGAAGTGACCCACCAAATGCGAATGCAGAGACACCAACTAATGCGATTACGTGATTGATGAAAAGTTTAGTTTCGCCGAATGCAAGACCTTGGTCAGTTACCAGAGAGTTAACACCGCTTGTTGCGAAAATACCAGTCATTAACATACCAACCATACCACCTACACCGTGGCAAGGGAAAACGTCCAATGTATCGTCCAAAGTAGAACGTGTACGAAGGTGAGCTACGTAGTTACTGATGATTGCGGCAACAGTACCAATGAATATCGAAGAAGGAACGGTTACGAAACCAGCAGCAGGAGTAATTGCGACAAGTCCTACAACCGCACCGATACAGAATCCAAGAGCAGATACTTTCTTACCTTTTGCAGCATCAAATAGTACCCATGATAAACCAGCGGCACCAGCGGCAGTGTTTGTAGTTGCGAAAGCCGAAACAGCCAACGGACCAGCAGCAAGAGCAGAACCAGCGTTAAATCCAAACCATCCGAACCAAAGCAAACCTGTTCCCAAAAGAACGAAAGGAATATTAGCAGGAGGCAAAACGTGATCTTCAAGTAACGCTTTACGTCTTTTCAGATAAAGAGCACCTGCCAAAGCAGCCCAGCCAGCAGACATGTGAACAACAGTTCCACCCGCAAAATCAAGAACACCCATTTTGAAAAGAAGACCGTCTGAATGCCATGTCATGTGGCATAATGGCGAGTAAATGAACACACCAAAAAGGATCATAAAAAGTACATATGAACGGAAGTTCACACGCTCAGCCATGGAACCCGTTACCAACGCAGGTGTAATTACCGCAAACTTCATCTGGAACATTGCGAAAAGCGCGAAAGGAATAGTTCCCCAAACCGGAGCGTCAAATACTCCTCTGAACATAAAGTAAGTCAACGGATTTCCTACAAAACCCAGACCGCCCAGGTCGTCTCCGAATGCAAGACTGAATCCAACTACAACCCAAAGTACGCTAATTACGCCCATTGCGATAAAGCTTTGAAGCATAGTTGAAATTACGTTCTTGTTGTTCACCATTCCACCATAGAAATACGCAAGACCTGGAGTCATGAGTAGTACAAGTGCTGATGAAACAAGCATCCAGGCGGTGTCACCCGAGTTCACGCCTTCGGTGATAATTTGCGTTGGCACGTTTGGAGAAAAAGCGCCCAAAACACTGAAGGCCAGCAAAATGATCAATGGTAAGTAACTACGTTTTTCCATTTTTTAAAATTGGGATTATTGTTATGATTAAGAAGGTATTATTCGGTATTAGAACTTGTAAATGAACGCTAGTCCGAAAGTGGTTTGACTATTTTTAGTAAACTCACCGTTTTTGTCTTCAAACTGTTGTTCTTCCCCTGAACCGCTAAGCTTTGGATAGGCGTCCAATCTGAACTCAGGTTTCAACAGAATATGACCGTCAGCAAGGTTAATGTTACCAGTAAGAGTTACTGAATTAACTTTTGTACCCATTCCTTGCTTGTCAAGTAAACCTCTAACACCATTGTCGTTATTGAAATACTCATAACGAGCACCGATTGCAAAGTTGTCCGTCACAGCAACATTTGAATATAAGGCAAATCCACCCCATGTTTCAGATTCTGTAGGACCACCAAAACCTTGGTAATCTCCTTTTTGAGCTCCATATGCAGCATTAAGTCCTAAAAGGAATTTTGGAGTGATCTGATAGCTGGTCGTAAGGTCAATTACACGATAGAAAGCGTCTGGTTCTTCATGAGTAGTCTCGTCAATGTTAGCCTCGTTGCTTGTGATACCGTTGATATACACATTCCAGTTGGCTACCGGCGAGAAGAAAAACTGACCGATGATACCCTTTTTGCGGTTGTTATCGCCAAGTCCGTCAACATTGTTCACAACACCCAACATCAATGAAGCTCTGTCAGAAAACGCGTAGGTTGCTTTCAAACCCGCGTGATAAAAAGGTCCGTTATTAAAGAGGTTGGATAGTGAGTAGTTAAAGTTAGCAGGAGCATCGATTACTTCATATCCGATGTGCGTTCCAAATTGTCCCGCCGTCATCGAAAACTTGTCGGTAAACTTGTAGGTAAAGTAGGCTTGCTTAATAGCGAGTGCGGTGCTGAATAAAGCATTACCATAGTTTCCCATATTCGCGTTAGGACCAAATGTCAGATCCACAACAGCTTCCGACTTGGCGTTTGTGTAAACAACTTTTGTTTGAACCAAACCAAGAGAAAATTGCCCTGACTTCTGATCGAAAACCCGGGCATTAGTTGCTCCCATGTTCGAGCGCGACTGAGGTTTGTTAAAGTTAGCCATGTAGTACGAATCCAGATAGCCTGAAAAAGCAAAAGCACCTTTTGTTTCTTCATCATCCTTCACCTCTGCGACGGTTGTGCTGGTTGTAGCACTCTCAACCTTGTTTTTCTTTTCTTCCTCTGACTTCGCAAAACCCAAAAACGGAACCATCAAAGATAATACTGTACAATAGACTTTTTTCATAATTATATTCTGTTATAGTTAATATTACTCTCCGGGAATATTTATGAATCAAATATTGTATTAAAATTATATTTATCAAATAATCCTCGTGATTTTTATCACAAAAAATGCAATTTTCATGTTTTTGTGAACTTTTTTCAGTAAAATGTAACATAAAATGCCATTTTTTACAAAAATATATAACTAACAGATTATTCTGCATACCTAGAATATTACAAAATTTTATAAATACAAATACTTCACCACACCGTAGTATCATTATTACTAAATTACCATTTATCCAAGTAGTTAAAACGCAAAAAGCCCGCCAAAAGGCGGGCTTTCAAATCTTTATATAAATAGTACTTAACTATTCACCATGTAACCATGCTTTTTTAGCCAGCAAGGTATCTTCTTCTTCTTCATTATCAGGATCAGGCACGCAACAGTCTACCGGACAAACAGCCGCACACTGTGGTTCCTCATGGAAACCTACGCACTCGGTACATTTGTCCGTTACTATATAGTAAAACTCATCGGAAACGGGGGATTGCTTTTCTTTGCCACTTACTACCGTGCCATCGCCGAAATCAACCTCGTCCAAACTTGTTCCATCGCTCCACGTCCATTCTACTCCTCCTTCATAAATTGCAGTATTCGGGCATTCTGGCTCGCACGCCCCACAATTTATGCATTCATCGGTTATCATTATAGCCATCGTCGCCGGATTGTTTATATTTGTTGCTACTTTCTCCTCTTTAAGACAACAAATATAACTATTTAAAGTTTCACAACAATCAGAAAATTAAAAACCGTAATTACAATTAAATTTTTCACATTACCCATATAATGATTTCAAGAAATCAAAGGATTGAAGCTTTTGCCAAATTAGGAAATTTCATCTCGTCTCCGGATAATAAAGATATTGTTGAAGAGTGGGTTAGCCGCGCTTATTCTAAAAATAACTGGTTTACGCCGGTTAATTGTCAAAATGCACTAAAAGCAATTTCCTCAGAATTTTTAGATACCGAACGGCTCGCTCATTGGGCATCGCAATATCCCGAACCGTCCGTTTCTGAGTCGATCGGTGTGGTTATGGCTGGAAATATCCCTGCCGTAGGTTTTCATGACGCACTCTGTATATTAATCAGCGGCCATGCCCTGATGGCGAAGCTCAGTTCGGAAGACGGTATACTGATCCGTTCAATTTTAGAAAAGCTGATAGAAATCGAGCCTGGTTTTGCGTCCAAGATTGTTTTCGTAGATCGGCTTAATGAAGCGAGTGCCTTTATCGCTACCGGAAGTGACAATACTGCAAGATACTTTCACTATTATTTTGCCAAAAAACCTAATATTATAAGAAAAAACAGGACTTCAGTCGCTGTTCTTACCGGAAGAGAAAGTAAAGAAGAACTTGCGTTGCTGGGCAGCGATATCCTTAAATACTATGGACTGGGTTGCCGCAATGTTTCAAAGTTGTACGTTCCTGAGGGCTATGATTTCACGCAATTATATGAGGCGATCGAAGATCTGAGCCCTTTATATATGAATCATCACAAATATTTCAATAACTACGAATACAACAAGTCGATTGTTTTGATCAACCGTGTTCCCCATTTTGATAATGGTTTTCTGATCATCACGGAAAATCCAGGCTTGGTCTCTCCTATTAGTGTCTTGCATTATGAAACATATCTTTCTATAGAAGACGTCGCGATTAAAATTGAAGAAAACGTTGAAAAAATCCAATGTGTTGTAGGTGCACCCGCACCGGGGCTTATGAACGCAGTCAAATTTGGAGACAGCCAAAATCCCGGGTTAAACGACTATGCAGACAATGTGGATACCATGAAATTCCTCTCATCCTTCTGATATCTAACTGTTAATTATTTGCCACGAAGGCTTCGAGACTTTTAATCAGAGCATTGTACGTCTTGCTGTCTTCGTGGCAAACCTTGAAAATTGCCTGTCAGAACCTCACCACTTCATGACAATCTCATGACCACCCCCTGACAATTTCCTGACTAATCCTGACAACCGAACAACTCGCCTACTTCCCAGGAAACGCCCATTCCAAAAACGCCGGCATAATCTCCCCCCATGTTCCCGGATTGTGCTCTCCTCCTTCCACTTCTACATATTCAATTTCCTTGCCCCACCGATATCCTTTTCTCTCCAGTTCCGATATACAATCCAGCGTATCCTGAATTGAATCTATCACGCCATCGTTGTCACGATCGTCAGTTTCGTCGGCAGTGCCACATTCAAACCAAAATTTTAGATTCGGAGAAGATATGACTGATTTAATTTGATTGTGCATAATCCTGTCCTGGTCAATATATCCCCGATCCAAAGATCGTTGCCGCCACCAAAGTGAACCGGAAAAAACACCAGCTATTGAAAAAACGTCCGGATGGTTCCAAACCATATCCAACGCCATTAATCCACCTAATGAAAATCCGGCATATGCAACTCCCGTGTCCCTGATATGATATGTCGATTTTAAAAAGGGCAATAATTCCGTCAAAACGAAGGAGGTAGTCTCCCCCGCCCTGCTCCCACGATTCGCATAGTCCGACTGACTTGCGATGCCATATTCATAAAGTCGATCATGTCCGGCATGTATCCCGACGACGGCTATCGGCTCAATTCCTTGAGAGCTCCATAATTTTTCGAGTGTATTAAACAAATTAAGTGCATCAAAATCCTGACCGTCGTTGACCAGCAAGAGCCCTAAAGGAGCCTCGCTTACAACTTCAGGCGGAGTAATAATGGTAAGCTTTACATCGCGCTTTAAAGCTTTGGAAAACATTAAATGAGTACTAACTTGTGAACTTGACTTAGGCAAAATAGGATAGGTTTTGATGATTCTGGCAACATTCGGAAATTGATATTTAGCATTACTAATTGGTTAATGCACAGTCGGAGATCGATATCTCCGTTTGAACATATTATGTGACAGCCTGAGTCGGATATACGCTTGCATCTATTTATTTGTTTTGTATATTTCATTTCTTTACATCACTTAACCCCAAAATCTTGGAAGAGCGTCACCTTAAATACTACTCCCATCATCTCGACCGTGATGTGGATATGCTTGTATACGGCAACTGGGGGTATCCCATTCTCATTTTTCCAACCACACGCGGACGCTACTATCAAGCCAAAGATATGGGACTAATCGAGTCACTCAGGGGCCTTGTTGAATCTGGCAAATATAAGATATACTGCATTGATTCCATAGACGCCGAGTCCTGGTATGCCAAACATCTTAATCCGGAGTATCGTGTCTTGAACTACATTCAATACGACAAATTCCTGACCAACGAGGTGGTTCCTTATATCCGGAACGAGTGCCAGGTAGATAAAATTGGAGTAGCAGGATGTAGTTTTGGCGGCTATCACGCCGCAAATTTCGCATTCCGCCATCCGTCACAAGTTGCTTATATGATAAGCCTGAGTGGTGCATTTGATATACGCTCTTTTACGGACGGATATTATGATGATAATGTATACTTTAACAACCCTATCGACTATATGGTTAATGAACAGGGATGGCGATATGGACATATGAAAATCGTCCTTGGGACGTCGGAGTGGGATATTTGTCTGGACAGCAATTTGAAACTATCCAAAATATTAAACAATATCGGTGTAGAGCATTGGCTGGATATCAAGGGCTGGGAAAAGCACGACTGGCCACTCTGGAATGCGGCCCTACCTGACTATTTGTCGAGAATTATGTAAAATTGAATCATATAACTAATCAACAAAAAAAGAAAAACAAATGAAGAAAATTGGAATACTTTATGGCATGGAAAACACTTTTCCTAACGCCTTCGTGGAAAGAGTGAACAGCAAAGGTATTGATGGAATAGTTGCCGAAGCTGTAAAAATTGAGCAGGTAGCGCAGGCGTCTCCCACCGAATATGCAGTAATTATTGATCGAATATCCCAGGATGTACCGTTTTATCGGGCATATCTAAAAAACGCTGCACTGTGTGGTACAGCCGTTATAAATAATCCTTTCTGGTGGAGTGCAGATGAGAAGTTTTTCAACAATTGCCTCGCAGAACAATTGGGAATTCCGGTCCCGAAAACGGTCTTGCTTCCTTCAAAAGAACGCCCGACAGACACCGGGGAAACCTCATTCAGAAATCTCGCTTTTCCTATGGCATGGGAAGAAATGTTCCATTATGTAGGTTTTCCGGCATATATGAAGCCTCATGATGGTGGTGGCTGGAAAAGCGTTTATAAGGTAGAAAACGCACAGGACTTGTGGAACAAACATCAGGAAACAGGACAATTGGTGATGATGTTGCAGGAAGAAATTGTCTTCGACGATTATGTAAGATGTTATTGTATCGGCCAAAAAGACGTGTTGGTAATGCCATACGAGCCTAGAAATCCACATCATTTACGGTATGCTGCTGAGCTGCATGCAAAAGGTGAAGAGGGAGAAAAGTTGCTCGCGACCATCAAAGATTACGTTTTAAAACTGAATATCGCATTGGGTTACGACTTCAATACCGTCGAGTTTGCCGTGCGCGATGGAATTCCTTATGCCATCGATTTTTGTAATCCGGCTCCGGATGCAGATATATATTCTGTGGGTCCCGACAACTTCGAATGGGTTGTGGAAGCCGCGGCTAATATGGCTATTGAGCGTGCTCAAGCTCACAAACCGGGGCAAACGAACCTGACTTGGGGTACTTTTATTCAAAATTCAGTGGGGAGCAAGGAATCAAATCCTGTTGCGGTGCAAGAAATCGTCACAGTTCCTACTTATTCGCCGGTTGTCGACGAGCCAGCTAAAATTGTTGAGGTTCCGCAAATTGAAAAGCCCGCTCCGAAACCAAAAACAAAAAAAGTTGCAGAACCGAAGGCTGAAGTGAAGAAAACCACCGAGCCAAAAACAGACGCTAAGAAGCCGGCAAAAAAGAACGCATAAACTACCTCCTATTATATAAAAAGAGTACTTCATGACAACCTTCACACTTGGAATTGAAGAAGAATTTCAGACGATTGACCCCGTAACGCGCAACCTACGCTCACACATGTCCAAGTTGGTGGAGGATGGAAAAATAACGTTACAAGAACGCGTAAAAGCCGAAATGCACCAGGCGGTGGTGGAGGTTGGTACCAATATCTGTCATAATATTCAGGAAGCCCGCGAAGAAGTTACCTTCCTTAGAAAGATGATTCTTGACCTGGCAGACAAACAAAATCTGCAGGTCGCGGCTGCGGGAACGCATCCATTTGCAGACTGGGTTGAACAATTGATCACGCCTGATCCGAGATATGATGAAATCATTGACGAAATGCGGGATGTCGCCAGAGGAAATCTTATTTTCGGCTTGCACGTCCATGTCGGAATCGAAACCCGGAATGAAGGGATCGCTATAATGAACGCAGTTCGGTATTTTTTACCGCACATATATGCGCTTTCAACTAATTCGCCATTCTGGTGTGGTAGAAATACGGGTTTCAAATCATACAGATCCAAGGTTTTTGATAAATTTCCGAGAACCGGTATTCCCGATTATTTCTCGTCGGCGGCAGAATATGATGAATATGTAGAACTGCTTGTGAAGACCAAATGCATCGACAACGGTAAAAAGATCTGGTGGGATATCCGCGTTCATCCATTTTTCAACACCATTGAATTCAGGATGTGCGACGTGCCTATGCGAACAGACGAAACCATATGCCTCGCTGCTATTATGCAGGCTCTGGTTGCGAAAATCCATAAGCTTCATCGCATGAACCTTAGTTTCAGGCCATATCACCGTATGCTCATTAATGAAAATAAATGGCGGGCTGCCAGATATGGTATTCAGGGAAAACTGATTGACTTTGGGAAACAGGAGGAAGTTGAATACAAGCTGCTCGTAATCGAATTACTTGAGTTTATTGACGACGTTGTGGACGAATTGGGCAGCAGAAAAGAAATCGAATATATCCATCAAATCATGAAAATGGGCACTGGCGCCGATCGTCAGCTGGCTGTCTTTGAGCAGACAAATGATATGAAAGCGGTGGTGGATTTTATCGTTTCAGAAACTAAAATCGGTTTAGTCTGACGGCTTTTCAAATCCTCTCTCGCGGAAAATCAGTAATTTTGCGTCGCTGTTCTGAAACAGTCAAAAGCTAAAAGTGTATGATTATTCTATTGTGAAAGGATGGAATGAGATGAATGCAACACAATAAATCATGCAAGATCAAAACAAAACATTCCGAATTGCTATTTTGGATATGTACAACGGCGTCGCCAACGAAGGCATGCGCTGTATTAAAAAAATCGTGACCAATTTTGGTGAAACGGAGAAAATCAACCTCGAATATCAAGTATTTGACGTCAGGCAAAAGCTGGAAATCCCTGGTTTTGACTTTGACGCATATATCTCCACCGGCGGGCCGGGAAATCCCAAGCCCGCCGGAGAACCTTGGGAACGGAAATTTTTCTTTTTTCTCGACCAATTGTTGAAACATAATCAACTTAGAAGTCAGAAAAACAAGAAACACCTCTTTCTTATTTGCCACTCTTTTCAGATGGCATGTATACACTGGCAATTGGGTGCAGTTAGTAAAAGGCGTAAAACTTCGTTTGGTACTTTTCCGGTACACAAGTCCTCCGCTGGCCGGAAAGATTCGCTGCTTGAAGGATTGCAAGACCCGTTTTGGATCGTTGATTCCCGTGATTTTCAGGTGACACTTCCCAATCAGCATGCCTTCGATCATTTGGGTGCAAAGCTGTTGTGTCTTGAGAAAATCCGCCCGCATGTTAATTTGGAAAGGGCTATTATGGCCATTCGTTTTTCAAACGAAATCGTCGGTACTCAATTCCATCCTGAAGCAGATGCTGACGGGATGTTGCGATATTTCCTGCTGGATGAAAAGAAGAATAGTATAATATCAAATCATGGTGAGCAGAAATATAACGATATGATATCGCATCTTAACGACCCGGACAAAATCATGATGACGGAGTCTGTCATGATTCCCACTTTCCTGAAAAACTGCCTCAATAAGAAGCAGTTGGCACAAGAAACTATTCCGTCTTAATACCATCCCACCCTATCATCAGCAAAATAACCCAATGCAGCCGGACGCAAGAAAAAAATATAACCAATCATTTTCCGAGAAAAAGTACAAGGAAATGATTTCTTCGATTGACTCTGAATTTCCAGGACAACTGGATTTTCGGATTGCCGAAAGCCCTGTATTTATATCCAAAGATTTCAAAAATAAATTATTCGAAAGCAGCGACGCGATTATAGACACGCTGGTCTCTGCCAGTTTTGTTGACAATACTAAACGAGCAGTTCCAACCTACCAGAACGTCCCGAATGAAAATGGGCATACATCTTTTTTGGCGATTGATTATGCCATTACGAAAGACAAAAACGGGGATATCGTTCCGAAACTAATTGAACTTCAAGGCTTTCCATCGATATTCGGGTATCAGCCTTATTTGTCCGGAAAATACGCTGAGTTTTTTCACGTGGATGAAAAATTTTCATGTTTTCCCACATACGAATCAGAAGACGCGTACAACAGTAACCTGAAAAGCTTAATCTTGGGAAGTCATCAACCTGAAAATGTGATACTTCTGGAAATATTTCCCGAAAAACAAAAAACCAGAATAGACTTTGCTGTTACTGAAAAATTGCTGGGAATTGAAGCAGTCTGTTTGACAAAAGTGATCAAAGAGGGTCGGAAAATATTTTATCTCAAAAACGGTCAGAAAACACCCATATATCGGATTTACAACCGACTCATATTTGACGAACTGGACACCTATCCGGATCTCGAAACAGATTTTAAATTGACGGATGATATTGACGTTGAATGGGTTGGACATCCCAACTGGTTTTTCAGGATCAGTAAATTTGCCATGCCGTTTTTAAAAGACCAGTATATTCCGGACACTCGTTTTCTGAGTGAATATCAGGGTTTGTATCCCGCCGATTTGGAAAATTATGTACTGAAACCTTTGTTTTCTTTCGCTGGAAGTGGTGTTCAACTACATGTAAATCGTGAAATTCTGGATAAGATTAACGATCAGGAAAATTATATTTTACAAAGAAAGGTAAACTACGAACCGATCATCGAGTCACCGGATGGCGGCGTAAAATGCGAAGTCAGATTGATGTACGGTTGGCCGGATGGTGCAGAAAGGCCGCAATTAATGATCAGTTTAAGCCGCTTGAGTAGAGGTGAAATGATCGGCGTGAGATATAATAAAGATTTTACCTGGGTAGGCAGCAGTGCGGTATTTTTCGAAAAATAGAACCTATCGTCCAAAAACTTGATCAATACCGATCTCACGAAACGATAAATGTTCAAATGCCGCCACCTCTAACCCCTAATAGCTAATACCCAAAAAATGTACATTTCCCAAAGACAGCTGTTCTTCCAACATGTAGCACAAACATCAGACTTTCCGCTTGCACTTGAGATTGAGAAAGCCGAAGGAGTATATATGTATGGTTCCGACGGCAAGCAATATCTTGATTTAATTTCCGGAATTGGCGTCAGCAATGTCGGTCATCGACATCCCAAAGTATTAGAAGCGATTCATAATCAATTGGATAAGCATATGCACCTGCTCGTTTATGGCGAGTTTGTGCAGGGGACTCAGGTTAGACTGGCAGAGGCATTGTCGAAAACCTTGGCAATAAATCCCGCTTTGCCATCTCCATATGGATTGATTGATAATGTGTATTTCACAAATTCCGGAACAGAGGCCGTAGAAGGAGCGATGAAGCTGGCGAAACGCTTTACCGGAAGATCGGAATTCATATCATGTTACAATGCATATCACGGGGCCACACAGGGAGCGTTAAGCCTTGCGGGTGCAGAGTTTTTCAAAAATAGTTTTCGTCCTTTATTGCCTGGTAATCAACAGATTCGCCATGGTGTAGTTCAGGATCTTGATAAAATTTCGACCAAAACAGCGGCAGTTGTAATTGAAATAATCGGAGGTGAATCGGGCATAAGAATTCCCGATACTTCGTATTTTGAAGCATTAAGACAAAAATGTACGGAAAAAGGGGCCTTATTGATTTTAGATGAAGTCCAGACAGGCTTCGGAAGAACCGGCTCATTTTGGGCTTTCGAGCAAACGGGAATATATCCGGATATCCTTCTAAGTGCCAAAGGAATGGGCGGTGGTATGCCAATTGGTGCGTTTATGGCTTCCTCGGAGGTAATGAAAGTGCTCAAAAGCAATCCTATCCTTGGCCATATCACTACTTTTGGAGGACACCCAGTCAGTTGTGCATCGTCTTTGGCTGCTTTGGAAGTGACTTTGACTGAGCAACTTTCAGAAAAAGCGCAGGCGAAGGGCGATTTGTTTAAGTCATTGTTGCGACATCCGGATATCAAGGAAGTAAGAGGAAAAGGACTTATGCTGGCGGCAGAGATGGAATCTTTTGAAAAACTGAAGGATACCATTGACAAGTGTATTGAAAAAGGTGTGATTACCGACTGGTTCCTTTTTTGCGACAATTCCATGCGAATTGCACCTCCGTTGATCATTACTGATGACCAAATAAAAGAAGGTTGCGAAATCATTCTCGAAGTACTCAACAATTAACTGATATGCTGTATAGTATTGAAAATGAACATCTTAAAATTAGCGTAAACAATGTGGGTGCTGAACTGACTTCGATAGAGTCAGTGAAATCCGGCAAACAGTTTATGTGGAGTGGAGATCCGGCGTTTTGGGCCAATCATTCGCCTGTTTTATTTCCGATTGTAGGTGGTCTCAAAAATAACACGTATTATGTTGACGACCAGGCATATTCCCTACCCCGCCATGGTTTCATACGAAATAATGCAAAAATCAGCCTCATTCATCAAACGGATAGCAGCCTGACTTTTGGACTAAAATCAGATGCAGATTCTCTGAAAGTATACCCATTCGCTTTTGAATTTGAGCTTACTTATACTCTTTTTGCGCATAGAATTGTTGTAAGTCACAAAGTGAAAAATCCCGGAAATACCGAAATACTTTTCTCGCTGGGAGCCCACCCCGCCTTTCGTTGTCCATTGAATGAGAGTGAAAGTTATGAAGACTATTATCTTGAATTTGAACAAAACGAAACGGACTCAACGTGGCTATTGACAGCCGATGGACTCGTCAGCGACAAATCTACTCCAGTGTTGAAGAGCACAAATGTCCTGCATCTCACTTCACATTTATTTGATAATGATGCACTTATATTTAAAAATCTAAAATCAAAAAGAGTAAGTCTAAGGAGCACCAAGTCTCAGCAGGTCATCAGTCTTTATTATGAAGGTTTCCCATATCTTGGGCTTTGGGCCAAGCCCGGTGCACCATTTGTTTGTATCGAACCATGGTTGGGAATAGCCGATCAAGAGCATACCGATCAAAAGTTTGAAACAAAGGAAGGTATCATCAACCTGAAACCTCATCATATTTTTGAGGCAGCATATTCAATCGAAATCAGCGAATAATTGATGAGAAAGTTGCTGATACTAATCCTGACATTGAATGCCCCAATTGTATTCGCTCAAGATGACGCTGTATTCATTCAACTGGAAAATACACTCAAATCAGAAATAGCAGCGACCTCTGGCAAATATGGCATAGCCTTTAAAGACCTCAAAACCGGAAAAGAAATTCTGATTAATCCGCATCAATCCTTTCATGCGGCAAGTACGATGAAAACTGCTGTTATGATTGAGGTTTTCAAGCAGGCTGCCGCTGGAAAATTTGCCTTAACAGATTCTATCGTTGTCAAAAACGAATTCAAAAGTATTGTGGATGGTAGTATTTATCAGCTCGATTCAATCAATGACAGTGAGCATGAACTTTACAAGAAAATTGGTCAGAAAAAAGCGGTAAAAGATCTTGTGTATGAGATGATTATCGTAAGTAGCAATTTTGCGACGAATTTGATTATCGATCTGGTGGGAGCAAAAAATGCCACGCAAACCATGCGCGATATGAATGCAAAAGACATACAGATTCTACGTGGAGTTGAAGATTCGAAGGCTTTTGAGAAAGGATTGAATAACACGACTACGGCATATGATTTGATGCTCATTTTTAGTCAAATGGCATCGGGTAAAATAGTTAGCCAAAGTGCTTGCGATCAAATGATTGCAATCTTGCTGGATCAAAAATTCAATTCAGGTATTCCTGCTCTACTACCCAAAGATGTCAAAGTCGCCCACAAAACCGGCTCGATCTTAAAGGCGCAGCATGACTCGGGAATTGTGTTTATGTCAGATGGGAGAAAATATGTGCTTATAATATTAACCAGCGATTGGACAAGTCAGGAGGAAAATCTTAAATTCATGGCTGGAATTTCAAAGAGGATTTATGAATCCATTTATAAATAAATCTCTGAAAACCATCATCATATACAACAGAAACGGGCTCAAATGAGCCCGTTTCTGTTGTATAATCACAAAATATATATTAAACCGTTGCTTCGATATGAGCGTTGAGTTTGTCTTCGAGAGTAGTTTTTGGAACAACACCAACAACTTTATCAACTAATTGACCTCCTTTAAAGATCATCAAAGTTGGAATGCTGCGGATTCCGAATTTCGCTGGTACAGACGAGTTCATATCTACGTCCATTTTACCAATTACTGCCTTGCCTTCATACTCACCGGCTAGTTCTTCAACAACTGGTCCGATCATTTTACAAGGCCCACACCACTCAGCCCAAAAATCTACAAGTACCGGCTTTTCGCTTTGTATTAGTTCTTCAAAGGTGCTATCCGTAATTTCGAGTGCTTTTCCCATGTCTAGATTATTTCTTGTTTGTTTATATTATGACTGTTTAAGGAATATTTAATTCTAAAAGTTCCCCACCATTTCAATCCTTTAAAGATTGCGCCACATTAATTCCGGTCGCCGTATCTCAAAAGCATCGTACTCTATAAACAAAATTGAGTTCCCGAATTTGCATGAAAATTAATCTTGTTATATCATCTTAGTAACTGATTGATAATAAGCAACTAACATCAACAATTTTCATTTAGAATTGCACCAAAATAGAAAACTCCTCCCATTCATAATAGAACCGGAGGAGCCTGGATGCTAAACAAAAACTTAGCTAACGGATACCGTACGAACAGTTTCTTTGCTCTGTGTATTCAGGATTATGTCTTTCACAATCTTATTGTTGCCTTCCAGCAAAATTACCTGATATGCACCGTCAGGGAGCGCGTTTAGGTCAAATCTTGTTCGGGTTGCGGTGGTTTTCCGGGCTATTGACTTAATGGCCAATGTATTGCCGTGTTGATCAAGAAGAGCGACGGTGGCATTTTTGGGCTCTGACTTGAATACAAGTACATCAATTTTTCCGGTGTTAACATTTTCAACTAACAATTTGGCAGCTTCAACCTGGCTCGCCGCGGCTGTGACGCCGGCTGTTGACTGAGCGAAACTTACAGACGAAATGGCAATAGAGGCTGTTAATAATACGGAGGCGATAAGCGTTTTCATGGTATGTATTGTTTTAAAAGTGATTGTTTTCCTTCTGCGGCAGCGATGTTGCTCCCGACTTCCGATACAAGGATACGGCGACATTTTCACTCAAAAAAACAGAATCGACGGAAAGGCATAAGAAGACGACGGAATGCCCAAACGAGTAGTTAACTTACTTAATATGAAATATTTATATCAAAAACATTTCACTTATAGATTGTTTTCAGCATTTTATAGACTGGAATGGGCAGCCCATAGAGGATTCAGAGATGATCCGTATGAATAAACCGCAGAATTTAGTGAAATTGAGTGGAATTGATATAAGATGGTGATTCCATTTTTTTCCCGGAACCACCATTTTTTTAGTTCAAAGAAAACTTGACGCCTTCTAACAAGCCCAGTGTTTTGAACAGCTCATTCGAAGGAGCAACCCGATATCCCCGGGAAAGCATTTCAACTTCCAACCTTGTTTCAGGATCGGTAATTGTCATATTCACAGTACAATGACCCGGATTGTTATCAAAAGCTTCGTGCAGTAAATGGATCATCCGCTCGTCTATATGCTCCAGCGGAAGATTGATTTTGATTTTCCTGCACAGTTTGTCACGGATTTCAGTTAGGAGTTGGATATGTAGTATTTTGAATTCAAACTGATCTTCCTGCTTCCAGCGATTTTGTACTTTGCCTTTCAAGTGCAGAAAATGTCCGATTTGGAGATAATTTCTAAACTTTACATAGTCTTCGCCTCCTAGCAATATCTCGATCGAACCCTTATAATCTTCAATACGGAAAATCATAAACGGATTTCCGTTTTTGGACATTCTTTCCTGTGCAACTGTAACAATACCGCCAATCGTAATTTCCTTTTCAAAATGCTTTGGCCGGCGATCACCTTCCGGGATTAGCATTACTTCGTCAGCAGTGCAGGTACAAAAATTATCAAGCTCGATTCTGAACGTATCCAAAGGGTGACCCGAAATATAGAAACCAACCACATCCTGCTCATATCTAAGCCGTTCCAAATCTCCCCAAGGCTCAACATCCGTCGTTTTCGGCTTTACCATCAAAGTATCATTTCCGCCGAATGCACCAAATAGAGAAGCCTGATTCGATGATTTTTCTGCATGGTAGTTGTTTGCATATCGGATCAGGCGCTCAATAAAAGTCCCGCTTTCACCCGATTCAGTAGCGAAAAAGTTAGCTCGGTGGTAGTCGGTAAAGCAATCAAAAGCACCCGCATATGCCAAACTTTCAATCGTCTTTTTATTAACCGTGCGCAGGTTGACACGGATAATAAAGTCGAATATGTCTTTGAAAGGGCCATTCAGATTACGCTCCTCGATAATTGATTCGACCGCCGCGTCACCACTTCCTTTCACACCCGCCAAACCAAAACGAATTTCCGCCTTTTTGTTGGCATTAAACTGGCGATCGGACTCGTTGATATCCGGACCTAAAACCGTAAGCCCCTGATTCTTACACTCTTCCATAAAGAATGTAATCTTTTCAATATTACCCAGGGAACTCGTTAATACCGCAGACATATATTCAGCGGTGTAATGCGCTTTCAGGTATGCAGTTTGATATGCCACAAAAGCATAACAAGTTGAGTGGGATTTATTAAAGGCGTAAGACGCAAATGCCTCCCAGTCAGTCCATATTTTTTCGAGTTTTTTCAGATCAAGTCCTTTTTCTCCGCCACCCTTCATGAAGTCGCCCTTCATTTTGTTCAGCGTCTCAATCTGCTTTTTACCCATCGCTTTACGGAGGGTATCGGCCTGGCCCTTGGTGAAGCCTCCCAGTTTTTGAGAGAGCAACATAACCTGCTCCTGGTATACCGTAATACCATAAGTATCAGCAAGATATTCTTCCAGTTCGGGTAAATCGTAGGTTATCTCTTCCAACCCGTTCTTACGACGGATAAAGTTAGGGATATAAGCCAGTGGCCCCGGACGATAAAGCGCGTTCATAGCGATCAAGTGCTCAAAACGATCCGGAATCAGATCTTTCAGGTACTTTTTCATACCATCGGATTCAAACTGGAAGATGGCGTTGGTTTCGCCTTTTTGGAAAAGCTCGAATACCTTTTTGTCGTCCAGCGGAATGTAATCGATCTCTATTTCAATACCATGGTTCTGTTTGATCAGTCTAAGAGCCTCCTTAATGATGGTAAGGTTTCGAAGACCCAAAAAGTCCATTTTAATAACACCCGCGTCCTCAATAATCTTCCCCTGATACTGGGTAATCAAGAAATCAGAGTCCTTGGAAGTGCTGACAGGAATAATTTCTGTCAAATCGCTTGGCGCAATAATAATCCCTGCTGCGTGAATACCGGTATTACGGACTGTACCTTCGAGTCGTTGCGCTTCCTGTAACACGCTCGCCATCAATTCCTTACCATTTGATATCAGCCGCATTTTCTTGACATTGTCAAGCTCTTCCGGCGAGATCCCCTCTTTCTTTGTTAAGCTTCCCTCCCCTTCCAGCGGCGCTGTAAAAATCCGGTTCAGGGTCATATTATAGGTTGGCTTATCCGGAACCAGCTTCGCCAACATGTTGGCATCCGGAAGCGGAAGATCCATTACACGTGCTACGTCCTTAATTGCTGATTTGGCGGCCATTGTACCATATGTGACGATTTGCGCCACCTGGTTGTAACCATACTTCTTAACCACATAATCGATCACCTTTTGACGACCTTCATCATCAAAGTCGGTATCAATGTCGGGAAGTGATATACGGTCCGGATTCAGAAAACGCTCAAAAAGGAGATCATATTTAATAGGGTCAATATTCGTTATTCCCGTGCAATATGCCACTACCGAACCAGCGGCAGATCCACGACCGGGGCCTATAAACACTCCCATATTCCTGCCAGCTTCAATAAAATCCGCCACAATAAGGAAATATCCGGGAAAACCCATATTCCGAATGGTGTCTAGCTCAAAGTTTAACCTATCCTCGACCTCGGGAGTTATAGTTTCATATTTCCGTTTCGCTCCTTCAAAAGTAAGGTGCTTTAGATATTCCCATTGGTTCAAAACATCGGCCGTCAATTCCTTTTTCCCTGCCATCTCCGACAGCGTGTGCGTCTTGAACTCTTCCGGGATCGGGAAATTGGGCAGCAGTATATCTTTTCTTAAATCAAGATTCTTAATCTTGTCGACGATCTCATTCGTATTGTCCAGCGACTCGGGCAAGTCGTTGAACAGCTGGAGCATTTCGTTCGTATTTTTAAAATAAAACTGGTCGTTATAAAAAGCGAAGCGTGAGCCTTTGGGAATACCGTTCTCATCATCAAAATCCTTCGACTTCGGCGTGCTTTGCTTATCTCCGGTGTTGATACAAAGGAGGATATCATGGGCATTCCAGTCATCACGATCTACATAATGGGAGTCGTTGGAAGCAATAATTTTCACGTTATACTTTCTCGCAAACCTGATCAGAACTTCATTTACAATCTGCTGATCCCGAATTTCGTGACGTTGTAATTCGACGTAAAAATCTTCACCAAACAGATCCAGCCACCATTTGAACTCCTTTTCCGCCTCTGCTTCGCCCTTTCTTAATATTGTTCTCGGAATGATCGCTCCTAAACAACAGGTTGTTGCAATCAGACCTTTGTGATATCTGAGCACCAGCTCCTTATCAATCCGCGGATATTTTCCATACATGCCCTCTATGAAACCAAGAGAGCACATTTTTATTAAATTTTTGTACCCGATTTCGTCCTTTGCCAAGAGCAACTGGTGAAACCGGACATCCTTTTTTTCCTTTGTAAACTGCCTGATATGCCTGTCTTCCACCACATAAAATTCGCAACCCACAATAGGTTTGATACCTTGCTTGTTACCTTCCGCCACAAATTCAAACACACCGAACATGTTTCCGTGGTCGGTAATAGCCACAGCAGGCATATTATCCGCCTTCGCCTTCTTGAAAAGCTTCTTAATATCAGCAGCCCCATCCAGAAGAGAGAATTGTGTATGGCAGTGTAAGTGAGAAAATTGCATTATTTTTTATTTGATTTTAGAAATGAAGCTGTTACTTGGGCAATACGAGGGGATACAGGAGAAATTCAAGTTAACCCTTCGATATCGGTAGAGAATTATATAGGAGGTACAAACAATATTCATAAGCAAAGTTTACCAAAGCCAAGAAATAAGGGCAACTGAAACCCATTAACCCTTGACCATTCAACCCTTGACCCTTTTCCGTCGCCCCTTTCCTCCCTCCTCCATTCTACCCTTCCTCCACATGATTCAATATATAATTCATATAGTCGCAATATGGTTTCAGGATTCTGATACCAGAAAGAATTTTTTCCTGAAAATCTGGCGAGGTTACGTCCTTATCAGTATAATTCTGGACAAAAAACATTTCTTTTCTTTTCAATAACTCTATTTCCGGGTGATCCTTGGGATATCCCTTCGGCATTGTTTTCAATACAGAACCGTGAATTTCTGGGAACGCACTTTGGAATTCGGGCGCATGGATGATATCCTTTAACTCCTGAGCGTTATAGTCTATTTCCTGACGATATCGGGCCAATTGTTCCGTCGACGGATCCCACATCCCGCCGCCGAGAAACGATTTGTTGCCCGGTTGAATATGGAGATAGTAATCAATTTTACCTGCACTTCGGCCGCCTAGCCCAATTCCTGCACTCAGATTCAATTTGTATGGCGACTTGTCTTTTGAAAAACGGATATCCCTGTTAATTCGAAACACACAATCCTTAACGGCCAGATTGCCAAGATCCTGAAAAGTGGCAACTTCTGTGATTATCCCACCTACCAGTTTCTCAAAATCTGCCTTCGCGGTATCGTATCTGCTTCGATTCTCATGAAACCATTCTCTGTAATTATTTTCAGCTAAATCTTTAAGAAATTGTAGTGTCTGACTCTGAAGCATAAGTATTGTTCATTAAGCTTGATAGCAATCATCCATTGTGTCAGTGCAGGACGTGAATTTTGACACAATGGAGATGATTAATTTCAAATTTACTACGTTTTTTCGGTTCAATTTGTCGAATTTTGGAATTTAGAAAGAGGGGATAGTCCTTTGAAACTGATAATCAACTGAAAGCGATGAGTATTCAATTTTTGTCAAACGAAAAAGGCAAGACGACTGCTGTCCTGGTGCCGATCAAGGAATGGGAAGAAATTCAAAATAGGTTGAATCAGGCCGAACCAGATTTCATGACCGATTTGCCAGACCATGTTCTTGAGGGTATTAAAAAGGCTCAGAAGCAATCCGAACTGGGTCAAACCAAGGATCATGATGAGGTCATTAAAAAATACAGTAAGTACCTATGAGGTATAAAATCCGATGGACCACTGAGGCAGAACAAACTTTCAGCCTGATAATCGAGTATTTGGAGCGGCAGTGGTCGGAGCGGGAAGTCAGAAATTTCATCAGAGTTGTAAACGCAACATTAAAAAAGATAGCTTCTTTCCTTATTTATTCAAGGCATCCGCAGTTAACCCAACAGTGCGGAAAGGTTTTTTAACAAAACAATGTTCTCTTTTTTATGAGGTTGGAAATGAGAATGTTACACTACTCTATTTTTGGGACAACCGTCAGAACCAATAATTCTTATTACATAACTTGTAAGTGCTATGACACTTTTAAGTTGTTTCAATTTTTAAGTAAATAATTCATAATGGCCAGAATCCTTACCGGAATTCAAAGCAGTGGACGCCCACATCTGGGCAATATCCTTGGAGCGATCCTTCCGGGAATTGAACTTTCCAAAGACCCTGCGAACGAATCCTTTTTTTTCATTGCAGATCTTCATTCACTTACAAGTATAAAAGACGGGCGCCTTCGAGAAGAGTACGTTCGGGCTGTGGCAGCAACCTGGCTTGCCTTTGGTTTTGATACCAATAAAAACGTTTTCTGGAGACAGTCGCGGGTTGCCGAACATACCGAACTGGCTTGGTATCTCAACTGCCTGACTCCTTATCCGATGCTCGCCAACGCTACATCTTTTAAGGAAAAATCCGACAAACTTGCCGATGTGAACGCCGGGCTCTTTACATATCCTGTACTTCAGGCAGCCGATATTTTACTTTATCATGCGAACATCATACCAGTTGGTAAGGATCAAAAGCAGCATCTGGAGATATCAAAGGACATTGCAAACCGATTCAATCAGCTTGCAGGAGAAGATATATTAGTTCTGCCTGAGCCTAAAATTGATGAAAGACTAATGACGATTCCGGGCATCGATGGCCAGAAGATGAGTAAGTCTTATCATAATTATATTGATATCTTCCTTCCTGAAAACGAGCTTAAAAAGGTTGTAAAGAAAATAGTATCAGACTCAACACCGCTTGAGTCTCCAAAAGATCCGGACAGCGACATCACGTTTCAATTGTATTCGTTGGTGGCGTCAGATGAAGAAATTGCGACCATGCGCAATAATTATTTAAATGGCGGTTACGGATATGGTCATGCAAAACAGGCATTGTTAGAATGTCTTCTTACCAAATATGCAGAGCCTCGCCGGATTTTCAACTACTATATGGAAAACACGACTGAGTTGGAACAAATCCTTATCGAAGGCGAGGAAAAAGCACGGACGATCGCCCGCAGGACAATTTCGAAAGTAAGGCAGGTATTGGGTTACGGTTCATGACACAGCTCGTTCAGGATCTGATATCGGCAGACCAACAACTTTTCCTGTGGTTAAACGGAAAATATTCTGCTTGGGCGGATGTCGTAATGTATTGGGTCACATACAAGTATACCTGGATTCCGCTCTATCTCGTGTTAATCTTCCTGACAGCAAAAACAGATCGAAGGAACAGCTTGTTTATCATACTGACGGTTATCGTAGCGGTGGCTCTCGCAGATCAGATCACGTCCACATTGATGAAACCATATTTCCATAGATTCCGTCCTTGTCATGAACCATTGCTAAGTGGATTAGTGCATGAAATTGGAGGTTGTGGGGGTATATATGGCTTCGCCTCATCTCACGCGTCCACAAGTTTTGCAGTCGCCACAGTGTGGGTTTTACTCCTGATTAGGAAGGTACCATATATCTGGATACTGCTCGTCTGGGCTGGCGTATATTCCTATAGTCGGGTGTATGTAGGCGTCCATTATCCAGGCGATATTTTAGTCGGCGCGTTAGTTGGAGTACTTTGTGGATTACTTTGCGTTAAAGTTTACAACACTTATTTGAAGAAAAGTTGATGCTTTCTCCTTATTTATATTTAATTTTGCGGAAATTTCAGTAAAGAATGGGCTCTTTCAATACGGTAAAAATATTTTCAGGAAGTCAGTCTGAATACCTGGCAAAGGACATCGCCAGATATTATGGAAAAGAACTGGGCGGCTATAATCTACGTAAATTTAGTGACGGAGAGTTATCTCCAAGTTTTGAAGAGTCTATTCGCGGATGTGACGTATTTCTGATACAATCCACTTTCCCGCCGGCAGACAATCTGATGGAGTTGCTTTTAATGGTAGATGCCGCGCGTCGTGCTTCTGCTCATTACGTAACAGTTGTTATTCCTTATTTTGGGTATGCACGTCAGGACAGAAAAGACAAGCCACGTGTTGCCATAGCAGCCAAAGTAGTTGCGAACCTGTTAACTGCAGTTGGGGTAGATCGTGTCATGACGATTGATTTGCACGCGGGACAGATTCAGGGCTTTTTGGATTTGCCAGTTGATCACCTCGAAGGAACCTCGATTTTTGTTCCTTATATCAAATCACTCAATCTGAAAAACCTTCTGATAGCATCACCTGATGTAGGTGGGGCTGCAAGAGCCAGAAATTTCGCGAAGTTTCTGAGCGTTGATATGATCCTTTGCGACAAGCACAGGAAACGTGCCAATGAGATTGCAAGCATGCAGGTAATCGGTGATGTAGAAGGAAGGGATGTTGTTTTGGTGGATGACTTGATCGATACCGGGGGAACACTTTGCAAAGCAGCGGAGATTATCAGAGACAAGGGTGCCACGTCTGTAAGAGCCATTAGCACCCACCCTATTATGTCAGGGAGAGCACATGAAAACATAAGAAATTCAGTTCTTGAGGAATTGATCGTAACGGATACCATTCCTCTTAAAGAGCATAACGATAAAATCCGGGTGCTTTCCGTGGCAGAGATTTTTGCCAAAGCCATCGGTCGAATCCGTGATCACGAGTCTATTAGTTCATTATTTATAAATCAACAGTAAATTTTATTTTTTTCAATCTTTTTATTTTAAATTAATTCTTATGAAAACGCATGAGATTGTAGGGTTTAAAAGAGCGAATCTCGGAAAGACAGAGGCTACTGAGCTGCGTGCTCAAGGTTACGTGCCATCTGTACTTTACGGAGGAGCTGAGCAAGTTCATTTCTATGCTCCAGCAATGTTATTCCGTGAGTTGCTTTTCACACCGGATATTTATAATGTGACCTTGAATATCGAGGGAACTCTTTTTAATGCCATTTTGCAGGACAAGCAATTCCATCCTGTGAATGACTCTTTGATCCACGCTGACTTCCTTCAAATTATTCCTGGAAAGGAAATTAAAGTTGATGTGCCTGTTAAATTGACTGGTACCTCTCCTGGAGTTATGAAAGGTGGTAAAATGAACCAAAAATTGCGTAAATTGCGTTTACAAGGTTTGTCAGAAAACATTCCTGATTATGTGAATGTTGACGTTACCGATCTTGATCTGGGTAAATCTGTCAAAGTTGGTGCTGTTAAGGCTGAAAATTTTGTTATATTGACAGCGAGTAGCAATCCGATTGCCTCAGTAGAAATCCCACGTGCACTTCGCGGTACTTTGGGTAAATAATTTGTATTTTATTTTTCATGGCTAATAGATGCAAACGTGCCGACCTTTGGTCGGCATTTTTGTTTATATTCACCCAGGAAAATTAGTTGTAAATGGAGAAAATTATTGGCTTGAATTGGCACGATATGTTTGTGCCGACTGTGTCGTTGCTGGAAGTATTTTTTAGAGGTACCGTAACTTACTGGGCTATTTATTTGCTGATGCGATTTTTCAGACGCGGAACCGGCCAACTCGGTATCAGCGATCTTCTCCTGATCACAATGGTTTCGGATGCGGCGCAAAACTCCATGGCCGGAGAATACAACTCAATCACGGAGGGGATATTGCTGGTGGTTACGCTCTTCAGTTGGGACTATGTAATCGATTATCTGGGATACAAAAAAATCATGTTCACAAAATTTGTACATCCCGATCCGATCCTGTTAATCAGAAACGGAAAGCTTCATCATGCCAATATGAAAAAACAATTGATCAGCGAAGAAGAACTCATGGGGCTGCTCCGTGAAAATGATGTTGATGATTTTAAGAAAGTAAAAACCTGTTATTTAGAATCGACAGGAAATATCAGCGTTGTGTTGTTGTGAACTTTTAGCGCTTCATTTCACAGTGATTTTCCCACTCCCCTATTTGATCCACTAATACCTGGTTGATCCTGACATAACTTTCATGCGTCCATCCGCCGATATGGGGTGTAAGAATAACATGGTCGGATGTTCTTAAATAATCAAATGCTTCCTGTTGTTCAGGAGTTAGTTTATCTAACTTCTCGTTTTCCAAAACATCCAGACAAGCACCCAGAATTTTTCCTGATTTAAATCCTTTTACAATAGCCGTTAAACTCGCAACTTCCCCTCTGGATATATTCATCAGATAAAAAGGTTTTGAGAAAGAATTAATCAACTCATCGTTAATCATATTTTTCGTTTCGGACGTCAAAGGCACGTGAAGACTTAATATATCCGCCTCCTTGATAATGTCTTCGAAGCTCGTTTCGGTGGCATATGCGTCGCCGTAATTGTCACGATATTTATCATAGGCCAACACTTTACATCCGAAACCGCTCAATCTCCTGGCCGTCGCGCTGCCGTTGTTGCCATATCCAATGATACCGACCGTTTTGTTCATTAATTCGACTCCCCTATTTCCCTCACGATCCCAAACTTTATTTCTTACTTCTCTATCCGCCTTCAATATATTGTTGAACAAGGATAATAGCATCCCCAAAGCATGTTCAGCCACTGCATCGCGATTTCCAGTTCCCGCATGGAAAACTTCAATGCCCATTTCCTGAGCCGTACCGAGGTCAATCAGGTCCAAGCCTGCCCCTGCTCTTGCTATAAATCGAAGTTTGTCTGCGTTTTGAAGTAACTCTCTGTCTACAAAAGTCTTACTTCTGATAATGAGTCCGTCAAAGCCCGCCATTTCCTCTATTATTTCAGATCTACTGTATTTTGGTTGATAAACATACTCCCATCCGCAGGCTTCAAACATAGTAAAGATGGAAGGGTGCATTGTATCTACAATCAGTATTTTCATAGTAGGACAGGATTTTTTGGTAACTTGCCATTAAAATTAGGAACACAAAAGTAATAGAAATCAGAATTCTGAAAGGATATAATTCTTTTAACATTAATGAGCGAACTTAACTCTGACAAACCTGTAATAGGCATTTCACTTGGCGACTATAATGGTATAGGACCAGAAGTAATACTTAAGGCACTGGAAGGCAACCAATTGGCCAAATTATGCACCCCCATAGTATACGGGTCATTAAGAGTACTGAATCAATATAGAAACATTATCGGCATCAAAGACTGGACTCTTCACGGCATCCAAAAAGCGGAACAAGCTAACGTTAAACTGACCAACGTTATCACCTGCTGGCATGACCACCAAACCGAAATAGCCCCCGGAACGATCACTCCAGAGGCTGGTCAGGGATCGCTTGCTGCACTTAAACGAGCGGTTGAAGATTTAAAAGCAGGAAAAATTCAGGCATTGGTAACGGGACCGATCAACAAAGACAATATTCAGAGCGAGGAATTTAAGTTCCCCGGTCATACTGAGTTTTTGGCCGAATCTTTCGGTGCTCAGGATGCGCTGATGTTGATGGTAGCGGGAAGTCTGCGAGTTGGTGTTCTGACGGGTCATATTCCGCTAGGTCGGGTAAGATCTCAGGTCAATGCAGAAAATCTGTCTCGGAAAATTGAGCAAATGTTGCAATCGCTGAGAGACGACTTCGGTATTCAGAAGCCTCGTCTTGCGGTTCTTGGTTTAAATCCTCATGCAGGCGAAAATGGATTGTTGGGCAGCGAAGAAAACGATGTGATCAAGCCAGTTCTTCAACAATTTTTGGAAAAAGGTAATCTCGTTTTTGGGCCCTTTCCGGCCGACGGTTTTTTTGCCGCCGGGACCTACAAACAATATGATGGTGTTTTGGCCATGTACCACGACCAGGGACTGATTCCATTCAAAACGCTTGCTTTTAACGAAGGAGTGAATTTTACCGCCGGATTGTCGGCAGTGAGAACTTCCCCGGATCACGGTACTGCATATAACATTGCAGGAAAAAATGAAGCCGAACCAGGTTCTTTGCTTCAGGCCATTTACCTGGCCTGCGATATTTCAAGAACAAGAACTGAAAATCAGGAAATAAAGCAGAATGCGTTAGTTTCTAAACCTCAGCAATCAGAAAGTCAGCATCCTGCAAAATCAGGTGGAAAACAGAAATTTAATTCATGATTTCATTTTAGGTTAATATTTCCCTAAATCTATAAAAACACACAAAATGCTTAAATCAATGACCGGTTATGGTACATCCACAATCGAAACCGAATCACTCAGCGTTACAGTAGAAATTAAAACTCTTAATTCCAAATTCCTCGATATATATTGCCGGATTCCCCGCAGCTATTCGGAGCGGGAAATTGAAATAAGAAATCTTCTGACCCAATCCCTCGAACGGGGAAAAGTGGAACTGACGCTATCCAGCCAGCCTGTCGGCAAAACCCTCGCTTCTACCAGCGTAAACAAGCCACTTGTAAAAGCATATTTTACAGACCTCCTCGATACTGCAAGAGACTTAGGATTTGAGGCCAACCGGACCGAATTACTTCGCCTGGCTCTTCAACTACCTAATGCATATCACGCTGAGACCGTCGATGAGCAAACTAAGGGCCAGGACTGGGATCTAATCAAGGAAGCTGTTTCGGATGCTATCGAAAAATGTAATGTTTTTAGAGAGCAGGAAGGCAAGATGACCGGAGATAAGCTTTCAGAGTATATCCAAACGATATCTTCACTTTTAGTTGAAGTATTGGAGCAAGACAAACTGCGTATTCCGGCAGTAAGAGAACGACTTGAAAAGCAGGTTCGTGATCTATTGTCGGACGACAATTTCGATCCAAACCGTTTCGAACAGGAATTAATATATTATATCGAAAAATTTGATATCTCTGAAGAGAAAATAAGGCTTCAGAACCATTTGGATTATTTTATCGAAACGCTGAACACACCGGACAGCAATGGTAAAAAGCTTAATTTTATTTCTCAGGAAATCGGAAGAGAAATTAATACGATCGGTTCAAAAGCAAATGACGCATCTATTCAACGACTTGTCGTGAGAATGAAAGATGAGCTTGAAAAGATAAAAGAACAGACTTTGAACATTATTTAAATACGCGGTCCGAATTCAGGTCAATATTAAATTACAATGAATTCAAGTCGGCTCGAGGCATCATTTTACGAATCGCAATCCACATTACAACTTGCCCAAAGTTTGCTGGGTTGCGAACTTGTACATGTGACACCCGACGGCCTGACAAGCGGGATCATCGTGGAGACAGAAGCATATCTGCGCGATGATCCCGCTTCCCACACTTACAACCGCCGTACTCCGCGTGTAGAACCGATGTACGGTCCGCCAGGTCACGCCTATGTATATCATATATATGGTATGTATCAATGTTTTAACGTAGTGAGTAACAAATCTGGAATTGGCGAGGCGGTATTAATCAGAGCTCTTCAGCCACAATCCGGAATAGATTTGATGAACGATCGGCTGCACCTTTCCAGACAAAAAGGCATCTCGAAACCTGCCACGGATATTCCCATCACCAAATTGTGCAACGGCCCTGGAAAACTGGTTATCGCTTTAGACATTTCAAAGGCAGAAAACAATGGTCAATCTTTGATGTCTGAATCCTTATATATCCAGCGTAACCCTGAATTTGTGCACGGAGAAATTCAAACGGATAAACGGATCGGCATCACCAAGGCTGCAGACTTACCTTACCGATTTTATTTAAAGAATAATCTATTTGTTAGCAAAATTTCCCGCTAAAGAATGTAGTGACAGAAAAATAATATTGGGATTTCCCGATTAATTCCCCAATTAATATCTTTGGAGCAATATAATGCGTAATGTTGCTTTTGGAATGAAAACAATCCTGTGATATCAACAAATTGAATTCCATGAATTCCCCGTTGAAAATATACCCCACAAGAATAGGAATTACTTTTTGCGTCATAATATTATATGGAATGCTCCATATCTGTTATGCCTATACGCTCAAAGGAAAGCCGGGGATAAATTCATTGACGGAGAGGTCGGAATTTAAAAGATCGACTTTCGCGCGCGATACCATACTCATCAACAGATATAACGCGCTTGCCCGGCGGTTTTTATTTTCCGATGGTGAAAAAACCATTTCATACGCGAGGAAGGCCCTTCTTCTCAGTCACAAAAACGATTGGGATCTGGGCAAACTTCAGACATACAACTGGCTCAGCAGCTGCTATTTATTAAACGGAAGTTTTGACATCTTTCATGAACTATCTGCTGAAAGTATTAAACTTTCCCAAAAATTACATTTGCCAGTTTACACAGCCTACTCCCAGAGATTTCTCGCGGAATCCTATACGGAATATAAGGATTGGAAGAAAGCCTTGCCACTGTATGAAAGTGCCATAAAGACTTTTGAACAATATGGCGAAGACAGTGCCCGGGCGTTATGTCTTGAAAATCTGGGCAATTTTTATCGTGAACAAAATATGCTGAAAGAGGCAGTCGACTATTATCAAAAGGCGATTGCACTCAATGAAAAATTGGGAATGCCGAACGGAAAGGCATCCGTTTTGCTCAGCCAGGGATATATGCACGTACGTCATGGCGAATATAGAACAGCGGAAAAGTTCTTACTTGAATCTTTGAGACTCTATACCGAAACCGGCAATATCTTCGGTCAAACTGCCGTTTGGAATGATCTCGCCAATTGTTATCACCTGGATAAGCAATATTTAAAAGCCATTGATTGCGGACAGAAGGCGTTTGAGTTGGGGAATGTCTACCATTCGTCTCAGCAAATCAACTGGGCCTTACTGGTTTTGGCGAAAGCGAACAAGGCGCTTAATAACCTACCCAAAGCGATTGAGTATATGGAAAAGGTCAATTTTAATAAACGCCTTTTGCACGAAGAACTCATCCAACGGGAATTTACGATGTCGCAGCTAATATTCGACAACAAAAGAATGGACGTCGAAATTCAGGAGCAGGTGATTGAGGAACAGCGTCGAATTCAGATATTTCTTGTTGGTTTTTTATTGATGATAGTCGGTTTTGCGGTTTTTCTCTGGCGGACGAACCGCCGTTTGAGACGTAAAAACAAAGAGATAAAAGAGGCTTTGATTCAGGGACAAACCATTGAAAGAAAGAGGGTGGCAGCAGAATTGCACGACCACCTCGGTGGGACATTGGCCGCTTTGAACTGGTACTTATATGGTATTAATAAAAAAGTGTTATCGGAAGAAGAGCGCAGGATTTATGAAAGTGTCCACGGTCAGGTAGTGAAAGCTTACCGCGAGCTGAGAAGCATATCACACAATTTGATGCCCGAAGAGCTAGAGGAGTTTGGCCTGATTTTAACGATTACAAAGTTGATCGAGCGATTGAATCAAAACGAGGGGATCAAATTTGAATTCGAACACAACGGTCTGACGTCCAGGCTTAACAACAAAGTTGAGTTCGAACTTTATAGTATCATTCTTGAGTTAACGAATAACATTCTAAAGCATTCGAACGCTACTCAGGCCAAAATTACTTTACTGGAAACCAACTCCACGTTAAAACTGAGCATATCCGACAATGGGAAGGGAATAAAATGGCAAGCAGGGACCGGGATGGGCCTCGGCAACGTTAGAAACCGTGTTCAAAGCCTATCCGCAACCCTCGAAATCAAAGCTGAAAAAGGAACACAAATTGATGTAGAAGTTTCACGGGAGATAATGTATTGACGTAATTGCTACCTGCATTAATCATGCTTGTCTAAATCTTCCCAAACGCCCCGCTCTTAAAGCCTATTTTCCAGCATCATACCTTCTAGTGACGAGTATAACCCATCGATTTGTGCTCGCACCATTTCCATAACCAAACTAAATTTTGCAGCTTCGTGTTACCGATACCTTATCCGTTTATCCCGATTGCAAATGACCAATCCATCCGTTCAGGACCAATTTATTTCCTATTTTGAAGAAAGCCTGTTAAAAAAGACCTTTGTCAACATCACCCTGGGTCATTATAAAGGGCAGGAAAACGATTTGAAGAATATCAATATCAAGAAGATTCAACTCAAAGGCGTAGATAGGCTAAACTTCACTTTCAGATATAAAACCAGGGATATCACAAAAAACTACACTCTGGAAGAAGCATTTGATCTCGTTTCGAATTACTTGAAAGACGGATTTCTAAGCTCAACGCTTTTTACCATTGAAAACGACTTTATTTACGATGTCCTGCCAAATGGCAAAGGTCGTATCAGAAAAAATTCTCCTACCAAAGCGGAAATTCCCGAAGAGAGAAATGACAAGGTCAAGAAACGTTTGATTTCTCCTGAAAACAAGGATTATCTTGTCGATCTTAACATCACCGATGTAAACGGACAGGTCTTTAAAAATGCTCAGGACAAGTACCGTCAGATTAATCGCTATATCGAGCTTCTAAGTCCACTCATCAAAGAACTCCCCGTTCGTGAGCACATCAACGTGGTGGATATGGGTTCGGGAAAGGGATATCTGACCTTCGCACTCTATGATTATCTGAACAATGTCGTAAAACAACCAGCATCCGTAAGGGGCGTAGAGTATAGGGAGGATATGGTTGACCTGTGTAACAAAATCGCGACTAAGGCACATTTTGACAAGCTCTCTTTTGTTCAGGACACGATTCAGGACTACGAAGCGCCGGATATCAACGTGCTCATTGCGCTTCATGCATGCGATACCGCCACGGATGACGCGATTGCCAAAGGTATTACCGCAGGTGCTGACCTTATCGTCGTTGCACCATGCTGCCATAAACAAATAAGGCGGGAAATTGAGAAGTCTAAAACGAGTAATGATGTAAATTTTCTTACCCGTTATGGTGTTTTCATGGAACGCCAGGCCGAGATGGTAACAGACGGGATCAGGGCATTGGTACTGGAATATTTTGGATATAAAACAAAAGTATTCGAGTTCATATCTGACACGCATACGCCTAAGAATGTGATGATTACGGCCGTTAAATCCAAAAACCAGGACCGCTCTCACGAAAAAATCAAAGAGAAAATCGTCCAGGCCAAATCTTATTTTGGCATTACCTATCACCATCTGGAGAGGATTTTGCATATCTAAGGTTTTAGTCAATTTATCGGACAAATCCCGTCTAGGTAACTATCTTTGTGGCCTTTGCGAATATTAAAGTCAAATTATGTGGAATAAAATTGCCACCTGTATAATTCGTTTCAGGCTTATATGGGTTGCGTTAGTGTTACTTTCAACGGTGTTCATGGCTTACGAAGCCAGCAAAATTGAACTCTCCTATCAGTTTGCAAGGATTCTCCCTTCCTCTGATCCTATTGAAAAAGAATATCAATCCTTTCGAAAATTATTTGGAGAGGATGGTAGCGTAATGGTTATCGGTTGGCAGGATCCGAATCTGTTCGAACTCGACAAATTTCGTGACTGGTATAACCTATCTAAAGAGATCAAGAATACACAAGGGATTAAAAATGTTCTTTCCGTAGCTAATCTCCAAAAGGTCGTTCGTAATGATAGTTTAAGTCGTTTCGAATTCAAACCGCTCCTAACCGAAGTTCCTCGGACTCAGGCTGAAGTCGATACGCTAAAAAAGGAAGTGTATAATCTCCCTTTTTACGATGGATTGGTTATTAACCGTGAAACGAATGCAACGCTGCTTGTCATTACATTTAACGACAAAGATCTTAACTCCAAACGCCGGCTGACGATCGTAGACGATCTCCAGAAAATGGCTGATAAATTTGCCGTTAAGCATCATACGGATCTCCACTATTCCGGGATGCCATATATCCGAACAGTGAATATGAAAAAGATCTCCGGTGAAATGGAGCTTTTTATGGGCTTGGCGGTTTTCGTGACCTTGGTTATTCTGTGGGCTTTTTTCCGGTCATTCCGCCTTACAGTGCTTTCAATTGTTGTGGTGCTGATCGGGGTAATTTTTTCCGTTGGGACTTTACATCTTTTTGGATATAAGATTACAGCACTTACTGGATTAATACCTCCCCTATTGATTGTTATCGGAGTACCAAACTGCGTATTTCTAATCAATAAATATCAGGGCGAACTAGTCGCCGGACAACCAAAAGACACCGCCATTCTTGAGATGATCAAGAAAATCGGGCTTTCTACTTTCCTTGCCAATATGACTACGGCGATTGGTTTTGGAGTGTTCTACTTCACTAATAGCTCCCTGTTGGTTGAATTTGGAGTCGTCGCTGCAATCAGCGTAATGGTGACATACCTGCTTTGCCTTGCTCTGTTGCCGATAACCCTTCACTACATGAGCGTCCCGAAACCTCGTCATTTGAAGCATTTGGATGGAAAGTGGGCCGCCGGATTTCTTAAACAAATCAACTTCCTGGTGCATAACAGAAGGAGGGAGATTTATATAAGTATGGTTATTCTTATCATCGTTTCTGCCGTCGGGATGACTAAAATCAAAACGATCGGATATGTGGTAGATGACCTTCCCAAGAAAGATGTAGTATATACCGATCTGCGATTTTTTGAGAAAAACTTTCATGGCGTTCTTCCGTTTGAGGTGATGATCGATACCAAAAAACCGAATGGAGTATTTGGAGATAATGCAGTGGCTCTCTATAAAATCAAGGCGCTACAGACGGAAATGGCCAAACACCCGGAATTCTCAAAACCCATCTCGATAGTAGAGGCGTCCAGATTCCTGTATCAGGCATATCGTGGTGGAGATGACAAATACTATGTGTTGCCGGGGGCGTTAGAACTTGCAAAATTGACCAACTATATTCAGGATAAAGAAGGTGCCTCCAGCCAGTTGAATTCGTTTTTGAGTAAAGACAAAAGCACGACGAGAGTGAGCTTTCAAATGGCAGACGTCGGTTCTGAGAAAATTAAAGAGCTGATGGCTAGCATTAAGCCAAAAGTTGATTCTATTTTTAGTCCGAAGGATTATAAGGTTAGCTTAACGGGTCACAGCCTTGTCTTCCTTAAAAGCAACGACTACCTTCTAAGCAATTTATATGAGAGCCTATTGATCGCCATCGTTCTGATCGCTATTGTGGGTATGGTTCTATTCAGGTCTATCCCAATCATTTTACTTTCAAAATTGCCGTGTTTAATTCCGCTTGCTCTTACCGCAGGTATTATGGGGTATTTTGGTATTTATTTCAAACCGACCACCATTCTCATATTCAGCATCACATTCGGTATTGCATCAGATGGTACAGTTTACTTCCTGACAAGGTACCGCCAGGAGCTTTATGACAAGGGCTTATCTCCTTCGCAGGCGGTAACACAATCTATTTTTGGAACGGGGTTAAGTATGATATATACCGCTGTAATCTTGTTCTGCGGATTCATTATTTTCGCGGCGTCCAGCTTCGGTGGAACGGCAGCGATGGGTATTATGGTATCGATTACGCTACTCGTTGCGATGTGCACCAACCTGATATTACTTCCAGCGCTTCTGCTTACGATTGCCAAATGGCAGGGAAAGAATATCAAGCCGTCCTAGATTTTCCCGTTATCACATATTGATACGTATAAAATTGTCTGATTCATTCTCGAATCGGACAATTTTCATTTAAGGGAAAGTTGATGAATTTTTAACTTCTGCGCGGTTCTGCGTATATTAATGCCTTTCACCATTTAGATTAAACTTCACTCCCATGTTAAAAAAACTATTGCTGGCGGGCATTGCAACTGCTGGTTTTACAATCAATTCCAATGCCCAGACAGCATACTCCGAAGACTCAATTTTCATCCGGAAGATTTTTAACCTTGCCCTTTCAGAAGGTAAGTCGTATGAATATCTAAGACATTTGACGCAACAGGTCGGACCAAGACTAAGCGGCTCCGAGGGTGCATCAAAGGCGGTTTCTTATACCGAAAGTGTGATGAAGGCCGAAGGTTTTGACAATGTGATATTGCAGAATGTGATGGTTCCGCATTGGATACGTGGTGCAAAAGAGAAAGCGTTCATCATTGCGGGAAAACAGAGAACTTCGGTTCCTGTAGCTGCCTTGGGAGGCTCCATTGCAACACCTAAAGGCGGAATCCGTGCTAAAGTCATTGAGGTAAAAACATTTGCCGAGCTTCGTCAATTGGGTGCTGAAAGAGTCAAAGGAAAAATCGTTTTTTTCAACCGGCCGATGGATGCTACCAAAATCGGAACATTTGAAGCATACGGAGGAGCTGTTGAACAACGCGGTGCCGGAGCCAGCGAAGCTGCCAAATTAGGTGCTGTTGGGGCTATCGTAAGATCGATGACAACCCGGTTGGACGATTTCCCGCATACCGGAAGTATGCGTTACGCAAGTGGTGCACCCATGATCCCGGCCGCAGCTATATCCACAAATGCGGCAGAATTACTTAGTAAAACACTAGTGTCGAATCCCGAAGTCGAATTCAGTTTCGAGCAATCTTCAGAGACACTACCTGATGCTCCTTCTCATAACGTGATTGGTGAGTTGAAAGGGAGCGTAAATCCGGATCAATATATTGCGGTAGGCGGCCACCTTGATTCCTGGGATTTTGCCCAGGGCGCTCACGATGACGGATCGGGCTGTGTACAAAGTATCGAGGCCGTGAGACTTTTGAAAGTTTTGGGATACAAGCCCAAAAACACACTGCGTGCAGTGATGTTCATGAACGAAGAAAACGGTTTGAAAGGTGGTGTAGCCTATGCAGATTCTGCTCGTTCTAAAAAGGAGACGCATATTGCTGCTATTGAATCAGATCGCGGCGGTTTTACTCCACTTGGTTTTGGTATCGTTGGAAAGCCTGCTCAGAAAAGCAAGATTATGGCTTGGAAACACCTTTTCACGCCATATGGTCTTCATGAAATCGGGCCTGGCGGTGGCGGTGCGGATATCGGGCCGCTTGCTCAACAAGGAACGGTTCTTTTGGGACTGATACCTGATTCACAACGATATTTTGATTATCACCATGCAGCAAGCGACACTTTTGAGACAGTCAGCAAGAGAGAACTGGAATTGGGTGGAGCAGCTATGGCTGCTATGATTTATTTGATAGATAAATACGGCCTCAATTAGAATCGAGGATTAAGTCTCGATTAAAATACCTTTCATATGAGCTGCGAATGAGTATATTGCATGCTATCATGAATTTTTATAAAAAATGAAACAACTCATTTTCGTCTTACTGTCATTCATTTGCTCCTCGGTTTTCGCGCAGGAAGCACCGAAAACTCTCGGATTTGCCGGCTTCAATCACCTGGCTCTTCAGGTAAAAGATATGCCTGCAAGCAAAGATTTTTATCAGAACATTATTGGATTAAAGTCTGTGCCGGTTCCGGATAACCTGAAAGAAATAAGAGGTTGGTTTGATACTGGAAACGGCCAGATGATACACTTGCTGGCGGGAAGAACTACTCCAATCGTTAACGACAAAGATGGCAGCCATTTTGCGATTTTTGTTAGTTCAATTGCGGACGCAGAGAAATTTCTGGTTGCAAAAAATATTAAATTCCACAAGCAGGTGCGGTTTGATGGAGCAACGCAAATTTATTTCGCGGATCCTGATGGTTATCTGATTGAGATGAACGAACGTAAAAAATAAATCTGAAATGAGGCGGACGTCAAAATCCGCCTTATTTGTTTTTGTATTGAAGCTTTGGTTTACTCCTTTTTAAATTTTCCCAACGCAATTCCGATCTGAAAACCGATCTGAAAACTTGGCACCGTTTCTACCGGACCGCCTGGATAATTGCTTTCCCAAAAAAACCAATCCTCTCCTAGCCCGACATTTCCGACATCCTGAGTGATCATTTTGCTTTTAATATAGCGAAGCCCGACGCCCGTGAAAACATCTATTGTCGTCCGGTTGCTGAAGTAGAACTGCCAGCCGATTTTGCTATGCAAAGCTGAAACAAAACGCCCCTGTTTTATATTCTTGTTGGCATAATAATCGCAGTTTCCGTTCTCACATCTGACTCCAACCCATTGATTATCTTCATATATGACCTTTTTGTAGATATACTCGCCGGCAATGTATGATCGCCATCGGGGTTTCTGCACGAAATAATATTTAAACTGTGTCCTTGACTTATAAGTATTCTTGTCAGGTCGAGTATCCCATTCATAATACCATATATTAAATTTTGAAGATCCCCACCCGATATCTTGCTGAATTGAAAAATGCTCACCTAACGGTACTTCCAATCCAAACATAATTGTATTGTCGACATCCCACATACTTAACGGAGACCATTTGACCAACACATGACTCTGCGATTCCTCGGGGTCGATTTGCGCAAACGCGGGAAACCAAAATCCAATGGCCACGAAAAATGTCAGAAAAAATGTGCACTTTTTCATAACACAGGTATTTTACTTAAAAACTCCATTTCATCGCTATCATCATACCGATATTGAAACAGACCGTTTTTCCCGGTGATAATCAGGTTATTATCACGCGCTATCACATCATACGAAGGTATAGCACTGTAATAATGAATTTGCTGAGGATTTCTTGGATCTGTCAGATCCATCACCCTAAAACCGCTGTCACCATCACATACAAACAATTTATTGCCAGAAACGCCGAGGCCGTATGGAGATCGCAGAAACTGGGTATTGACCATACTTGGTAAAAATGGATCGCTTATATCTACAACATCCAATGAGCTGGGTGCCTGCCCGGTACGGCACGCGGAACCGCCCCTAAGGGTCACATATGCATAATTACCCTGCACAACCACAGGATCGCACGACTGAATATGCGTGTATTTCGTGAGAAGCTCCGGATTTAAGGGGGTTCGGTTGTCATAGATATACATGCCGTCGGTAGCTCCAATAAACAAACGATCATTATATGGAAAAATCGTTTCGATGCCCACGTTCATGTCTTTGCTTGCACTTTTAACAGGGTTACCTCCTGCTGTTATGTTATAAACTTCCAAGCTTTGGTGCGATACTATATATAATGTATTCCCGGTAATGGCAAATCGCGCCATCGAGCCTCCAACGCCGGACTGCGGACCCAAACTTTCTGAATTATTATCGCAACTCAACAGTGCTATTGCAAAAAACAGGCAGGATATTGTAATGCATCTAGTCATTTCGAGGATTGTTAGTTGATTGATATACTGATCATTACCGTCATCTAAAACACTCCGGCTTGTTAGCCATAGGCACTTTCTCCCAGCCCATTACAGTACCTTTTTTGCCGTCCGCACACTCAAAGTAAACGTTTTGCATCAAAGGGAAATCGTTGGCTGGCAATGCGGAGGCAATTCGCTTAGTCAGTTTTACATCTTTTGGATTACTGATGTCAAAAACAAGCAAATCAGGACCATTATCTGCATAAAGCCAGTCTCCTTTGGCAGCTATATCGTAGTTACCCCGGATGTTTACGAAGGCAATATTCTCAGGTTTTTTCGGATCACTATTGTCAATAACATGAATACCTTTACCGCGCTCATTGACAAATAGATAGCTACCCAGTAAGTAGATTTTGCCCGGATCGGACAGGGCCTGAGGTGAAGAAATTGAGATATCCTCCATTTCATCCTGGGAAACATAAATCGGTCGGTAACCCGTTCCATCAAACTGGAGACTTGGCTCCATCGATTCCTGGGGGCTGTAACAGGAAACGCATACCACCCAAATGAGCAATTGCAATAAAACCTTCTTCATAGTGCTGAGAGTTAGTTTATTGGTAATTACGTGAAAGACTCCTTTTGCAGCGGAATCGTTGTAACCGGGGCGGGATTAATTTTAACTTTGAACGGGCGATTGAGTGAAAGAGGGAATATTGTCGCTGAATCCAGCACGTTGGAGATCTTTTGATTGGGTGCATAAATGGGAAACAGCAACTGCTCCGGCTAATATTCTGCTATTCTCCCGAAAATTGAATGGGAGTTCTGAATTGGCAACTCACTCAATCACTCCCTCACACATTCAAAACTCCCATTATTCTATTCGTTTTCAAGCAGATCAAACGTATTATCCATCCACTCTTCCGGTATATCATCCAAGGCTTCTTTCAATTTGTCTGCCCATTTTTCGGCTACTTTTTGAAGGTCTTTTTGTTCGTACCGATGTTCGACAACGTGAAAACTATTCTTTTTATAGAGTACAACATCGATTGGAAAATCCACATCATTGTTGCTCACCCGAGTTGAGTCGAATGATAAAAACCCGGCTTTCAGTGCCTGCTTCATCGACGATTTTTCGTTAAGAACGCGATTTAATATAGCTTTCCCCTGTCCCGAGTTTCCGATAATTACATATGGCGAACCCTCGTCGAGCTCCACCCAATTTCCTTCAGAATACAGCAAAAACAGCTTATGCTCTGCATCGTCCTGGAGCTGGCCGCCCACGATCGCGTTAAGGTTAAATTTTAGTCCAGAGCGCTCCAGGGCCTCTTTATCCTCCATGGCCACGCGCTTGATCTGCTCTCCAAAAGCATTTACCGCCTTATATAACTTATTATATACAATCCCTTCTTCAATGAGTTCCTCAAAATAATTAACAGCTTTGTCACGAACAGAGCGGAGGCCGCTGGTCATAATAAAAAGTGAGTAATTCCCTTTTTTAGCTATATAAACTTTTTTCTTTGTGGTGGTGTTTGTGCCCGCTGTGATGCGTGTGTCAGAAATCGCAACCAAACCATCCTTAACTTTAACCCCAAGGCAATATGTCATACTTAATTAATTTAAAATCAGCAATTTAAATGCTAATATCTGTTATTTTTATTCTCAAAATTACCAACATCGCTATACCAAAACTAATAAATGGCCAACGCGTTCGCCTGCAAGAACCAATAATTAATATAATATCCTGATAATCTGACGAATAAAAATCAAATTTTATCTTTTAATTTGACAACCTGGCCATGATCTCAAATCAAGAACTGTTATTACGTTTCTACACCTGCTTTCAGAACAAAAACTATAAGGGTATGCAGGAATGCTATCATTCCAATGCAGTATTCAATGATGAAGTCTTCCAAAATCTAACTGGCATAGAAGCCGGACTTATGTGGGAAATGCTGATTAAAAGCGGCAAAGATATGAAGGTAACTTTTTCAGATATTGAGGGTAATCCTGAGGGTGGATCAGCTAATTGGGTGGCGGTATATACCTTTTCAAAAACCGGGAAGAAGGTAACCAATATTATTTCCGCTGAGTTTGAAATTACTGATGGAAAAATCATGAGGCATACAGACTTTTTCGATTTCAATCGATGGGCGCGGCAGGCATTCGGTTTTTCCGGCTTGATATTGAGCCGAACATCGTTTTTTCGAAATAAAATACGACAAACTGCGATGGGAAATCTTCGGAGATTTATGAATCAGCGTTGACATTTTATTCCGTAAGAAATTCGAGCATGCCCGGCATAACCTCAATTTTAATCGCCGTTTGGGGTTCGATTTTCAGTCGTTCGTCATCAATGTGCAAATCTTTACCGCCCCATATTATCTCCACATTTTTTGCCTTTACAATCGTAAAAGCAGGTTTAGCTTCTTCCCCATTAATAAGCTGTAAAATATAGTCCTGCATTTTGACCCTGTGGTTGTCCGGCACCAGCACGATTTCGAGCTCGCCGTCCAGCGGATTTCCATGCGTCAAATGCAAATTGGGGCCGACGGAAGGTGTATTCATTACTTCAATCAACAAATATTTGCCACTGTATTCTACCCCGTCAGCGATAATTTGACATTCCGTTGCATCGTAAGAAAGTACAATGTCGTAAAGCACTGCCCGAGCGACTTTTATTTTCTGTGCAACATCATTCGAGAGCTCCTTATTAAATTTCTCCATGACTTTGATTAGGCGAGGGAAAATCCCAAAGCCCAGCCCTTCCAGAAAAAACATATCTCCGTTGATTCCTGACACTTTCCCAATATCAAATTTCTTTTTGTTCCCGGTAGTCCATGATTTCGCAATCGATTTCAAAGAACCCTGTATATCAAGGGATTTCGCGATATTGTTGGCCGTTCCATGTGGCAACAGACCGATTGGAAATTGTTTTTGAATCAATTTCCTTCGTAACAGCGCCTTACCAGCTCTTCTGACCGTACCATCACCTCCGGCGACCACCAGATAATCGCAGTCGTCGTCAAACAATTCCCAGCCTTCATCTTTAACCGAGGAATAGCGGCAATCGAAACCGGTATTTTGAATCAAACGGGTCAGCTCTTTCTCGCTAAAATCTTCCTCCCCAGCGTTGGGATTATGCAACAGATTTATCTTCAACATATGCTGTGATCAAATAGAATGATATGTTGATCTCATATTAAAAAACATACCAGGCATAATTTTGGTGATTGTGCTTAAAAACTTAGAACATTATGAAAATTCTCGTAACGAACGACGACGGTATATACAGCCCGGGCATAGCGGCTCTCGCCAGGATTGCTTCCCGCTTCGGGGAGGTAAAAATTGTTGCTCCCGATGTAGAACAGTCTTCGATGGGACATGCAATAACTGCCTCACGACCACTATCTTACAAGCCATCACCTATTTCATTTGACGGTATTGATGCATACCGGGTTAATGGTACTCCGGCCGACTGCGTTGCATTGGGTCAGCATCTTTGGGACAAGCCTGATGTAGTTCTTTCCGGTATCAATATGGGGCCAAATCTGGGCAATGCGATGTGGCATTCAGGGACACTTGCTGCCGCTAAGCAAGCTGTTTTGTTTGGCATAAAGGGAATCGCTCTGAGTACGCCCACAGCTCCTGAAGAGCCAGATTTCGAGCTTCTCGATCCTTTTATTCACAAAACTTTGGAAGTTATTTTCAAAAATAAGGAGCTGAATCTGATCAATGTCAATTTTCCGCATGCTCCAAAAGGAGTGAGATGGACGCGGCAATCGGTAAGGCTATATGACAACAAGATCGTCCCCGCTCTGGACCCAATGGGAAGGAAACACTATTGGTTTACCGTCATTCCTTTGGAGCCTGCGGAAGAGGGAACTGATCGCTGGGCTATAGAAAACGAATATGTGTCTATTACGCCTTTACGTCTTGATTTAACCGATGAATCGCAACTTGCAAAGATTGCCCACGAGCATCTGGTGAGTTGATTAATAGCATGTGGTAATAACATAAAGGGTTACTGCGCACAAACAACTCTGTCATAAATATTTGACTATCAATAACTTATTGATAATCAAACCCAGTGGTATTTTCAAAAAACGTTTGGTAAATGATTCTTCAAAAATTTTTAAGGGGTAGATATCCAAAAATGTAGTCTTACTTCATATCGAAGTCACCTTTTAGAATTACATCGCGGAATCCACTAAACCTTTATCATGAAACAAACCACGAACGGGAACTATCGCTGGGTCATTTGTGCGCTACTTTTTTTTGCAACTACAATAAACTATATCGACAGGCAAATTCTGGGTTTACTCAAACCTACCCTGGAGGTTGAATTCAATTGGACAGAGAGCGATTATGCGAACATCGTGATGGTTTTTGCCGGATGTTATGCCCTTGGTTATATCATATTCGGTAACATTATTGACAAGTTAGGTTCCAAGCTTGGTTATACTATATCCATTATTGTGTGGAGTATAGCTGCAGTTCTGCACGCTATTGTTAAAACAACCATGGGCTTCGGGGCCGTGAGAGCTTTGCTCGGTTTGGGAGAAGCGGGTAATTTCCCGGCTGCTGTCAAGGCCACCGCAGAGTGGTTTCCTAAAAAAGAAAGAGCACTCGCAACAGGTATATTCAACTCAGGAACCAGCATTGGAGCGGTTGCGGCCCCTATTCTTGTTCCTTGGCTATTGGGTTCCTATGGATGGCAGGAAGCATTTATCATTACAGGAGCACTCGGTTTTATATGGTTAATCTTCTGGTGGTTTCTTTACGAAATACCGACTCGTCACAAAAAGGTTTCGCAAGACGAACTGGAATATATCAACGCCGACAGCGAAAATGAGACGACCGGTAACACCAAACCGATCAAGTGGGTTACTTTGTTAGGTTTAAAACAAACCTGGGTATTTATCGTCGGGAAGTTTCTTACCGACCCGGTTTGGTGGTTTTTCCTGTTTTGGCTGCCTTCTTATTTCGCTAACACTTTCGCGCTGGATCTGAAAAAACCAAGCCTTCACCTGGCAATCGTATATACTGCTACAACTTTTGGTAGTATCGGCGGCGGGTATCTTTCTTCAATGTTAATAAAGCGCGGATGGGCTCCTTTGAAAGCGAGAAAAACTACATTGCTCATCGTTGCTTTTGTGGTAATGCCTATTATTTTGGCCAAATTTGCAACGAACATTTGGGTAGCTGTGGGTATCATTAGTATTGCAACAGCTGCGCACCAAGCCTGGAGCGCCAACATTTTCACGATTGTTTCAGACTTATTTCCTAAAAGAGCCGTTAGTTCTGTGGTCGGAATAGGTGGAATGGCAGGCTCGTTAGGATCGACATTTTTCCCGTTTCTTGTAGGCTGGTTGCTGGATTACTACAAAGCTTTGGGGAACATTGTCGCAGGATACAATATATTGTTCATAATCTGCGGGGTAGTATATCTGATTGCCTGGGCAATTATTCAGCTCCTCACCCGCAATATGAGAACAATCGACGACTCACTGTAAAGGACTATTTATTTTAAAAATTATAATGAAAAGTTACCGTTTACCAGCTCTGATAGTTGCAATGTCGCTTACGATGTTGTATTGCAAGACCAACAAGAAACCTGCTGGTTCCAACATTACCGAAACTTCAAAAGCGGATCAGAATATACCGTTTGACCCGGCAAAATCTCCCTTTCTGACCCCGGCACAATCGATGAGCAGGATGCAGATTGAAGACGGGTTTGAGGTGAAACTGGTGGCTTCAGAACCGCTTGTTAGTACGCCCGTTGCAATGCAGTTTGACGATAAAGCCAGAATTTGGGTAGTCGAAATGACAGGCTATATGCCTGATACCGTGGGAACTGGCGAGGATATCCCGAATGGAAACATTGTTATTCTGGAAGATAAAAACAAAGATGGCGTTTATGATGATCGCAAAGTTATTATTGATTCACTGATCCTTCCGCGGGCGATTTGTCTGATCGAGAATGGTGTCTTGATTGCGGAGCCTACAAATCTTTGGTTTTATGAATTGAGTAATGATAGGGTCGTAAAAAAGACTTTGGTGGATGACAAATATACCGAAGGTGGAAATGTGGAGCACCAGCCTAACGGACTTTTACGCGCCATGGATAACTGGATTTACAATGCCAAGTCCGACAAAAGATATCGTAAAGTGGGCGACAAATGGCTGATTGAACACACACATTTCCGGGGTCAGTGGGGAATTTGCCAGGACAACTTCGGCCGACTTTACTATAATAATAACTCGCAAAATCTGCTGGGCGACTATTTCCTTCCGGGGTTCGGTGCCTGGAACAAGTATCAACGAGGCGTGGCCGGGTTTAACGAGAAATCGGTGGCAAACAATAAAGTATATCCCATCCGCCCTACTCCGGGTGTCAATCGTGGATATATGAAAAATATATTGGACGACAGCCTTCGTCTGAACGACTTTACCGCAGCTGCTGGCCCCGTTATATATCGGGGCGATCTGTTCGGCAATGCATATTCGATGAACGCTTTTGTTCCTGAACCTTCAGCAAATTTGATTAAAAGAAATATTCTGGATGAAAAAGGGTATGTAGTAAAAGGCGAGCAAGCTTATAAAAACAAGGAATTTTTGGCAAGCACAGACGAGCGGTTTCGCCCTGTTAACCTGTATAATTCGCCGGAAGGATCACTGTTTATTCTGGATATGTACCGCGGTATTATTCAACATAAAACATATCTGACGCCATATTTGAAAGGCCAGATCGGGACGCGGGCACTTACACAGCCGCTTTCCGCAGGACGTATTTACAAAGTTGTTCCGAAAGGCAAAGCCCCCGCATCGATCATCATTCCTGACGACGCTCAACAACTTGTGAAGCTTCTCTCCCATCCAAACGGATGGGTACGCGACCGCGCTCAACAAAATCTGATTGACAGAAGATACAAGCAGGTTGTACCTCAATTGAAAGCTGCTGCTATTCAAAAAGAAAATGAGCTCCTGGCAATTCACGCACTTTGGACTTTGGAAGGCCTTGGTGAACTGACCACCGCAGATGTAATGACAGCTTTGAAAAACAGTACCTGGCATATCAAAATGGAAGGATTAGGCTTAATTCCCTCAATTCTGAACAAGCAAAATTCTGCCGAGCTGGCGACTGCGCTGGACGGATTCATTCAATCGAAAGACACACTATCAGCTCCTTATATCGGATATCTTGCAAACTATATATCCGAATATGACAGAAAGGATGCGAACAATTTATTGGTAAAACTGGCGACAAACTATCCTAACAACAGATATGTAGCGGATGCAATCGTTAGTGTTTTGCAAGATCGGGAAGATTATTTCCAGAATGAGATTGCTTCCGCATCCGGAGATCCGAACCTTTTGATTAACAAACAATTGCAAAAGGCTATTGCGAGTGCCACCAATGCTCGTGCAAGTCGAAATCCTGATGTTTTGAAAAAACAATTTCCTAAAGGAGAAGCTTTATTCACTTCCGTTTGCCAAACCTGCCACGGCGTGGATGGGAACGGCGTCAACGCTTTGGGACCTCCTTTGAATCAATCGGAATGGGTGACTGGTGACAAAAACAAACTGATTCCCATCGTTTTATTCGGGCTGACCGGCCCTGTTAAAGTGAATGGACACGTTTATCAAACCCCGGAGGTGAGTGGTGATATGCCGGGAATTGGATATGATAAGGATATGCCAAATGAAGATATAGCGCAGCTATTGAGCTTTATCAGAAAATCCTGGAGAAATAATGCTGATCCGATATCAACGGACGAGGTAGCTCAAAGACGCACGAAACTTGCCGGACGAGAAAAGGCCTATACCGAAGCTGAGCTGAAGGGAATGTAATCTTGAAACTTTAATATCAACACGAAATGCCCGAGGTTCTCACTTCGGGTATTTTTATTTTTTTACCTTATATACCGCAATTTCATATTCTGCTTTGCTAAAATTGTTTCTCCGCGCGACCGCCAGTTTCTTGGGCCCGAATGCAACTCCTGACGTATATCGGGCCTTAAGCTCCTCCTTTCCGTGATAAGGCAGCACCAGATAATTGATACCATATTGGGCCAGCATTTCATCTAATCGTAAAGCTTGGTTCTCATCATTGACTGAGGTTAAAATCAGATATTCCCATGGCAGATAAGGTCGCGGTAAAAAAGCTCTGGATCTGTTCGCTACTCCTATTTTTGCGTCTTTGGGCAGAACCTCATTCAACCATTTTGCTTCACTATATCCATTTGCTGAAGCGGTCAGCACTTCATCTCGTTGGATATCAGATAATATAGACGGCCCTAGATTATAAATACCAAAAAGCACGAATGGAATCACCAATAATAACTGCAGCTTGGCCATTAAAGCTGCATATTTGAACCACCTCGAATTATGAAACGCAGCAATCACTATTGGGACGGACCAAAGAACTGGTTCCATCAAAAACCTTGCAGTCGACTGTCCTCCGATGAATATGAATATAACCAAACATAAAATCGATACCACTTCTAGTTTATAGTCACGAAACAGGAACGGCAGGCAAACAAGAATCAATGCTGGAACACCCAAAATAGTCGAGATCCTACCGAGAGATGTTGTAATTAAAAGGTTGAGCGGAAATGGAAGTGTCGAGTCATAGTAGTTCTTGATATATCTGTGAAGCTTGAGAATCACCGGATCCGGCGTAGCCTTAAACTGCTCCAAAAGAGGCGAAAGCGGGTCCCCGAAGTAATACCAACGAAACAGTAATTCCGGTCCTAGAATGAGGGTGCCCATCACAGAAATTAAAAGGATTCGATGCCACAGCTCTTCCTTATTCCTGGCACATTTCAATAAAAGAAACAAGATCAATGCACTACCACTCAGGAAAAATGAATATTTGATTCCAATCGCAAACAGCAGAACAATCATCCATAGTATCAATTCCGGTTTTGTAAAAGACGCGGATCTATGCAGAGCAATGAAGCATAAAGTCGTGGCCAACATGCCTGTAAGCTGATGTTTCTGGCCGGGAATCAAGAATAACAATGTCGGCATGCAAAGCATTAGAGATACTGTCAACAATTTTAACCGGGGTGTTGCTACACATCCTAGGGCATTTAAGACATGGAAAAAAGCAATAATTTGAACAAATGCACCCAACTGAGGACAACCATTGGCAACACCTATCAGATTGAGCATTTCTCCGAATCCTGCCATCCTGAAATGCAGATTATCTTTATTGAACCAGAGACTTCCATTCTGCAAGATTTCTACCGGAAGAGCCAAATGATAATTCAAAGAGTCCGCATCAGTTGGCACTGTTAGACTCAGTAATAGATACCCCACCAGCACGCATCCAGCCGCAATCCCAAAATAACTTTGCTTGGAAATGGAAGGGTTTATATAACCTTGAATACCGTGCTGGATAATTTCTGGGAAATTATATTTTCTGGTAACCAGCAAATATCCAGCAGAAACGAATGTAAATATGAGTATCAAGTGGAATATCAACGCCGTTGCCAGGCACATCAGACAAATTAACCATGTAGTCCAGGCCAGAGCCAGCAACCCAGCAAAAAAATACATTGTCCGGTAGACCGGATCTTCGCTGCGGAAAATCCTTTTTCCTAAATAGTCAAAAACGATGGCAAAACTGATCCCTGATAGAAAAGTAAGTAACGCAGAAAGTGGTGCAAAAATGAAATGATCGTTTAATGATTCCATTCACTATTTTTGAATTGGGCTGATAAATCTCCAGTTATGACTGCAGGCTTGTTGCGTAAATTTAGTGCTACCTATTTATTTCTACCTAATTTATTATTCGCCCTTGGCTGGTTCACTCCGGTTGTTGGTTACCCAGTCGCCATAGGACTCAGCTTTTTGCTCATACTGGAATGGAAGATGCCTTCCGACTCCAACCAATTTGAATTGAAGGACATCTGTTTGATTATTCTTTCCGCTTGCGTTTGCCTGTTTCTCTCCGGTATTGACGGTTTGACGGCACAGACAGGCGATTGGCTCGCTCATAATCAGAAATATTTTGACCTATACCAAAAGAGCTGGCCAATATACTTTCCGGAGGTCGGCCAATATGCCTGTTATTATTTCGGATACTTTTTAGTGCCTGCCTTTTTTAGCAAAATTTACGGAGAATTGCTCCCTTCATTACTGATCGTTTGGGCTCTTTCGGGTTATATATTAGGGCTTTCATGGGTATACCTACTGCTTCATAAGAATATGATCGCCATGATCGCCCTTCTCTTCCTGAGAGGATCCGGGCATGCCGTCTTCGTTGGGCTACATGCGCTTAAACTGGTCAACTGGTTGCCTGCGAGTATTATTCCATCTGTTCGTTCCCTTCTTGATCAGAACCGATTTTCTCCCAATCAACTCATTCCGACGCTAATCGTAACGGGAATTATGCTTTTCGATTTTTTTCAGAAAAAGAGATTTGAGAATTCTTTTTATTTGATCACCTTGCTATTCGTATGGGCAGTTTTTCCTGCAACTTCATTGGTCATTATATATCTCAGCCTGGTAATTCTCCAATATCTAAACCAAAAACCCACGCCGAAATTTGAAATTAGATATGTAATGATTTCCTGGATATTACCCTCATTTATACTGATACCCACACTTTTATATTTCGTCTCTTCACAAAGTATTTCCTCCGATTTTCTGCTGTGGCAAACTTCCGATAAACAAAAGCTCATATTGAGTTATATCACCAGCACCGCCGTAGACCTGGCCCTACTCTACATCATCCTTATCCGGTTACACAAAGCATATCCGGAATTTCCTCAGTATGTGATGAATATATTGATTGCGGGACTGTTCGTGATCTCCCTGTTCAGAATAGGCAAATACAGCGATCTGTTCTTCCGAAGTTCGATGGCATTCAGCATTATGATTTTCATTTTGATCCTTCGGGCGCTGGTTTCCATAAGGAGCATTAAAAGATTATCAGCACAAAAGTCGCTATTGCCTCTCCTGGCCGTTCTGGTGCTTTTTTCTGGTATGGGTATTTATGCAAACAGACGACTTTTGAGAGACAACAAAATCGCAAACCAGTTCCTAGGGATTAGACGGACTTATCATCAATATTCCTACGGGGAATACGCGAATATGTACCAGGCCATCAGATATGGGTCAGATGAGGATATTGCGGTTAAACAATATCTGGTCAGCAGAGGCTCGTGGTTTGAAAAGTATTTGCGTGAAAAGGAGACAAACTCTGATGACTAAATTAAAATTTACTAAGCAACGCTAAATACATCCTATCGCTGAAAAGTTGACGAATTGGATATAAAAAGCAAACCGAACCTGCCAAGGCTGACTTACTGGCCGGGAAATAGTACCTTTGCAACCCAAAATCGACTTTTGAAACTTATCCAAGGCCTAACAACCGCCGATAACACCCTGATATTTTAAACACTAATAGCTAAAAGCTAACACCTGCGAAATGCTGAATTTTAATGAAATCGCCCCCGTTACGATCACCTGCCACAAATGGCATGCGCCTTCTCTTGAAAAAGAAATTCGGGAATTAGGGTTTGAACCGACGGAAGTTTTTATGACGGGAGTAAAAGTCAAGGCCAGCTTAAACGAGTGTATCAGGCTGAATTTGAACCTCAACTGTGCCAGTCAGGTATTATATAGCCTTAAATCTTTTCGAGCTATTAATCCGGCAGGTTTATATCAAAATCTGAAGCTTCTTTCCTGGGAGGATATCATCGCTCCGGAAGGATATTTTTCGATTACGAGCAATGTCCGTAACGAAACGATAAACAACGGCATGTTTGCCAATGTGAAAGTGAAAGATGCCGTGGTCGATCGGATGAGAGAAAAAACCGGGGCACGACCGTCGAGCGGCTCCGAGCTTCGGGGTGCAGTTTTTCATTTATATTGGAATGATGATGCAGCCGAAATTTTCCTGGATACTTCCGGAGAATCTTTAGCTCGCCATGGTTACCGTAAAATTCCGGGAGCGGCTCCAATGTTGGAAGCGCTGGCTTCCGCAACGATACTGGCCAGTAAATGGGATCGTAAATCAACATTCATTAATCCAATGTGCGGGTCGGGAACACTTGCCATTGAGGCAGCCCTACTGGCGACCAATTCTAAACCGGGGCTGCACCGTTCAAATTATGCATTTATGCATCTTCTGGGGTATGACGAAGAGGTATATCTGGCTGAAATGGAAAAGCTGGAAGCCCAGATTATTGAGGATATCGATATTAAAATTATAGCTTCCGACCATGACAACTATGCCATCGAAAACGCAAAGAAAAATGCGATCGCGGCCGGCGTGGCGAATTTGATCACCTTCGAGGTCTGTGATTTCAGAGACTCAACCATTCCAGCAGATCCTAACGGGGTATTGTTTATGAACCCGGAATATGGCGAGCGATTGGGAGATGACGCCGAGTTGGAAATCACTTACAAAGAAATTGGTGACTTTATGAAGCAGAAATGCGGCGGATATTATGGCTATATCTTTACCGGAAATCTCGATCTGGCAAAGAAAATCGGTTTGAAAGCGAAGCGACGAACGGAGTTTTATAATGGTAAAATCGACTGCCGTTTGTTGGAATATGAGCTGTATCAGGGAACTAAAACTTTGCCAAAAACTGACGAATAAAAGGTTCAATTCCGTTATGGTGAAAAGGGCAGAATAAATATGTTCGATAAAAACGTTAGGAAAAACACGGAAAGTGCTATTAAACTCAGTATTGCGTTACTGATATTCGCATCCCTTACCTCATGTGAATGGTTTGGAAACTCGCCAAGTTTTGGTGACGACTTTGTCACCTACAACATCCGACAAGGTCAACATGAGCCGGAAAATAACAGTCAGGCAATCTTCGCTTCCAGCGCGCTCAGGTTTCAAACTATTTTTGACAGCACGTGCATTTATAGCACCGTATCACCTGAAAATCAGTTCGATATCAATAAGCTTGCAGGATTTTCGGATTGTAGTTCAGCCCATCATGAGAATAGTGCCCGATTCGGATGGAACTGGATGGAAAATGCGCTGCATATCTACGCATATGTTTATGTAGACGGGACTCGGATTGATCAACATTTAGGGACAGTCGACCTGGGAAAGAGTAATAGTTATAAAATCGCGATCGTGGGTAATACTTATGTCTTTACGCTGAACGGGGTTGAGTCGGTTTTACCACGTCACTGTAGTGGTGGGGTTGGAGTTGCCTACAAGCTTTTCCCGTATTTTGGCGGTGATGAGGTATCGCCACATGATATGCGTATCAAGATCCGATATTTAGACTAGTAAAATGTGGATTTACTCTTAATCACGCTTTTTAATAAGGGAAAAAATTTCCCCAGGTGTTCCACTCCCACTTACATTTAAGCTGATTATTGTATACTTATCCCTTCAAACGCGAAATAGGACCGCTCAGTGTGTTAAAGAACTCCCGTTGATTTTCAATTCATTAGTAATTTTAACACAACTACTAACTTTTAAGGAATAGTTTTTGCAGGTATTTTAGATTTTCATATACACACATACGTATCGTTTAGAGGTGGTTAACTGATAAAAAAGATCAATTTTCTAAACCTTTTCATTTATTCCATTGGTGATGGTAACTCATATGTATGATTCTTTTAGTTGACGACAGGCCGGAAAATATAATACCTCTACGTAAAATTCTTGAACTTCATAATTTTAGGACAGATAGTGCTGAATCGGGTGAGGAAGCACTCAGAAAAATTCTGCAGAATAGTTACTCTGTAATTATTCTGGATGTTCAGATGCCTGATATGGATGGTTTTGAGGTGGCCGAGGCCATGTCTGGCTACAGCAAAGCTAGAGATATACCAATCATTTTTTTGTCGGCTGTCAACACTGAGAAAAAGTTCATTACGAAAGGATATGAAACCGGCGGCATCGACTACCTGACTAAGCCGGTTGATACAGATATACTTCTCCTGAAAGTGAAGACGTTTTCCAAGCTTTTTGAGCAAAAACAAGCCCTGAAAGAATCTCAGGAAAAGCTTGAGCAAGAAATCGAAATCAGAAAAAGAGCGCAGATCGATCTCCAGGAGCGCATTTTGGATCTGCAATCTGTTATGGAGTCACTTCCTCAGATATCCTTTACAATCAACCCCGACGGTCATGTTGAATACGTTAATCAACACTGGTTCAACTATTCAAAGGACATATTGACATTCCCCAGCTCTCATCCGGAAGACAAAATCTGTGAGAGATGGAAAGAAAAATTCGATCAGGGCAGCGAATTTACCTCCGAAGTAAGGCTTTGGGATATGACGGAATTTCAATACCGGCATTTTCTTCTCAAAATCCTGCCCATTCGCCAGAATGATAAAATTGTTCGTTGGGTGGGCACCTATTCGGATATTCATCAGCAAAAAATGGTAAATGAACTTTTGGAAAACAAAGTGGCTGTCCGTACCCGCGAGCTAATCCGAAAAAATATGGAGCTGGAGAGCACCAATCATGAACTTCAGCAGTTTACCTGGGTAGTTTCTCACGATCTCAAAGAGCCGTTAAGGAAGGTTCAGACATTTAACAATATGATCAAGGACAAGTTTCTGGCCGACAACCCGGAGGCTTTATCCTATCTGGACAGGTCAATAAGCGCGTCGGCCAGAATGACAAATCTAATCAGCGACCTGTTGGAATATTCACGACTTTCGGTTTCTGCAGATTTTATGGAAACCGATTTAAATGATATACTAAACGATATCTTGAGCGATTTTCAGGAAGTAATAGCCGAGAAAAGGGCGCTGGTGACCATTGAGAAAATTCCTCTTTTGGATACGATTCCATCTCAGATCAGACAGCTATTTCAAAATCTGATCAGCAACGCTTTGAAATTCACCCAGGAGGGCGTTATACCGCAGATTCACGTCAGTGCGGAGTGCATTGGCGATAAAGACTTCAACAGTCCGAAGGATCCGGAAGGGCATTATGTCAGGCTAACGGTCTCCGATAATGGAATTGGCTTCGACGAAAAATTTCTTGACCGGATATTCATCATTTTCCAACGGCTCAACAACCGGACCTCCTACGAAGGCACAGGCATAGGGCTGGCCATCGCGAAAAAAATAATCGACAAACATAATGGCCTGATCTCGGCGCGTAGCAGTGAGAATAATGGAGCAAGTTTTGTACTGGTGCTTCCTTTAAAACAAACTACTTAAATCAACGTTAAGAAGTCTTTCGTAATGAAAAAAACATCGCAGAATATAGTCAGCCAGCTCAAAATCGTTTTCTCGCTGTCCACTGCCTTACTGCTCGTCAGCCTTGTTGGCTCGATATACAGCACGCGCCAGCTTATTAAAAATTCGGAACTGGTCAATCATACCAATGAAGTACTCATTCAAGCCGAAAATATTATATCCGCACTCAAGGACGCCGAAACCGGCCAACGTGGCTATCTCCTGACACAGGATCCTGTATTTCTTGAACCATACGGCAATGCCTATTCCAGAACAACTGAGATTTATAACAGACTTCTCTCACTGACCATTGATAATCCCATCCAGCAAAAGAACCTCATACCCATGAAGGAGCGGTATGAGGCTCGCTTTGCCCAGATGCAACGGATAATTGATCTTCTGAAAAGACACCCCGAAAAGAAACTCGATTCAGAGACGATGGTTCGGGAAATGAGACGGGGTAAAAAAATAATGGATGATCTCCGCATGATGGTAAACGAGATAAAATCTGAAGAGGCAAAAATATTCGAGATGAGGTCTGCAGAACAGCAAACCTATATTACATACACGCCCTTCTTTCTCGTTTTCGCAGCCTTAGTGTCCATCATCATCACCGTTTTCGCATTTTTCAGGATCAAAGGCGACATCGAGAGCAGACTCAAAAAGGAGCACGAGGCGGAACTACTGTACGAACAGACCAAAAGGCGTATTAACCATATTGAGGGGGTTACGCGGCAAATCGCCGCAGGAAAATATGATATCCGAAGCAGCGATACGCTGGACGATGAACTGGGCAGAATATCCAGCGCGCTCAATCTGATGACGGCAGCGCTGGAAAAGAACTTCAACGACCTGGACCGAAAAAACTGGTTGCAAACCGGAAGCATCCGGATTGCAGATGCTATGCGGGGAGAACGTATCATGGAAAAGCTTACCAGCAATATCCTCGCAAGCCTTACATCCTATCTGCACGCGCCTATCGGCACGTTTTATATCATCGACAACTCCTACGACTACAAACTGTGCTCCACTTTTGCAACAGAAAACGCACCTGCACACATCCGGCGAGGAGAAGGGCTGATAGGCCAGGCCGTTGCGCAAAAGGATGTGATGGTAGTTGATAATCTTCCCAATGGGTACCTTCCCCTGATGTCCAGCCTCGGCACTTCCCAGCCGCAGACTGTTGTGATCATCCCGTTGGTGTATGCATTTGAATGTATTGGTGTTTTGGAAATAGGATTTTTGAAACAGCCCGGTGAACGAGAATTGGATTATCTGAAAGATAACCGTGAGTCAATCGCGATTGCGATTAACGCGGCTCTGGATTACTCCAAACTTCAAAACTTCCTCGAAGAAACGCAGGCGCAAGCCGAAGAACTTCAGGCACAACACAATGAGCTCGAAAACCTGAATGAAGAGCTGGAAATACAATCACAAAAACTACAGGCATCGGAGGAAGAACTGAGGGTACAGCAGGAAGAATTGCAACAAACCAATGAGGAGCTGGAAGAACGCAGCTCGTTGCTTGAGGAGCGTAATGTTGAGATTCTTAATAAAGCAAAAGAACTTGAAATATCGACCCGATACAAATCGGAGTTTTTGGCTAATATGTCGCATGAATTGCGGACTCCACTTAATTCCATTTTGCTTCTAAGCCGTCTTTTAAAGGAAAACAACGAAGAGAATCTGAGTACGGATCAGGTTGAATATGCGGCTGTAATCAACTCGTCAGGAAATGGCCTTCTGGCTTTGATTGACGAAATTTTAGACCTTTCTAAAATCGAGGCTGGTAAAATGGATTTAGATTATTCCAACGTTCATATCAAAGAACTGACCGCGGATCTGAGTTCCCTTTTCAAGCCTTTGGCGAAAGAAAAAGGTATTGATTTTGTGATAGATATCGCCAAAAATGTACCTGACTCAATCGAAACCGACAGGATGCGCTTGGAACAGATTCTCAAAAATCTCATTTCTAACGCCGTTAAATTTACTTCAAAAGGTTCTGTGAGTCTGATCATCACGAGAAATGCGAAGGACTCCAAATTGCTGGACATCTTGGTACGAGACACGGGTATCGGAATTGCCCCAGAAAAGAAGAGCCTGATTTTTGAAGCATTTCAGCAGGCAGATGGATCGACAAAGAGAAAATACGGTGGCACTGGTTTAGGGCTTTCGATAAGCCGCGAACTTGTCAAATTACTGGGCGGTGAGATCGAACTGCATAGTGATTTGAATATTGGCAGTGAGTTCACAGTTTTCCTTCCAATCGGAAAACCGACTGAGACATACCAGCCATATGAAGTGGTGGCTTCGCCAAACAGCCCGATTGAAGTAGCAGATCCGGCGCAAAAAAGCAAGTATATCAGCACAACGATTCCCGAAAACATTCCGGATGACAGAAACAATATCCTCCATGATGACAAGACGATTCTGATAGTGGAGGACGACACGCTTTTTGCAAAATCACTTTTAGAATATACTCGCAAGAAAGGATATAAAGGTATTGTTGCCGTGCGGGGCGACGAAGGTTTACAACTTGCCCAGGAATACACTCCAACGGGTATCCTTCTGGACCTTCAGCTTCCCATACTAAGTGGCTGGGATGTTATGGACAGGCTAAAAAATAATGTTCGCACCCGCCATATCCCCGTCCATGTGATGTCTTCGTATAAAATGAAGACGGAGAGTTTACTGAAAGGCGCGGTCGATTTCATTGACAAACCGATGGCGCTTGACAGGCTGACCGACATTTTCAAAAAAATCGAATATGTTGTCAGCCGGAAATCCAAGAAGGTTTTGATTGTGGAAGATAATCCGAAACATGCACAAGCATTAGCTTCGTTTCTGGAAACCTTCAATATTAATTCGGATTTGAAAAACAATATAGCTGAAGGTCTGGATGCCCTGCAAGGGAACGAAGTAGACTGCGTAATCCTCGATATGGGCATCCCGGATCAAAAGGCATATGAAACTTTGGAGGAAGTGAAGAAAAATCCTGACTTTGAGCATATTCCAATCATTATATTCACAGGAAAAAGTCTTTCAATAAACGAGGAATACAGGATCAAACAATATGCGGATTCGATTATCCTCAAAACGGCTCACTCATACCAGCGAATGCTGGACGAGGTCTCGTTATTTTTGCATTTAGTCGAAGAAAATAAGAAGTCTGAAAATATTCGTCCAAAATATCAGTCTTTAATCGGCTTTGCGGAAATATTGAATAATAAAACGGTGCTGATCGCTGACGACGACGTCCGCAACATATTCTCGCTGACGAAGTCTTTGGAAAACTATAAGATGAACGTCATCACCGCACTGGATGGTAAAGAGGCGATGCAAAAGCTGGAAGAAAACCCTGGTATCGATGTAGTGCTGCTTGATATGATGATGCCACAAATGGACGGCTACGAAACGGCAAGGCAGATTCGGGCGAACATAAAATGGAGAGAGCTGCCTGTGATTGCAGTTACTGCGAAGGCCATGACGGGCGATAGGGAGAAATGCATCAACGCAGGGGCTTCAGACTATATTACGAAGCCTGTAGACGTGGATCAGCTGGTGTCCTTGTTGCGAGTTTGGCTTTATGAAAGATAGAAAAACAATTCATTATTAAAACTTGGTTCTCCCCCTCTAAAAAAAGCAGATATTACCAATGTTGAAGAAGAAAATACTTATAGTGGATGACGACGCCAGGAATATATTCGCGCTCAAGGCTACACTTAAAGCTAGATCTTATAATTGTGTGTCAAAGTCGGGGGCGTTGGAAGCATTGGCGTTATTGCAAACAGAAGAAGATATTGATGCTATCCTGATCGACATGATGATGCCGGAGATGGATGGTTACGAGGCAATTCCAAAAATAAAAGAAATTGCCGGAAGAGAAACGACGCCAATTTTTGCGGTCACGGCCCAGGCAATGGTCGGCGACCGGGAAAAATGCCTGGAAGCTGGTGCTGATTTTTACGTATCAAAACCAATTGACGTAGACCAATTACTGGATCTTCTGTCAAAAATATAAACCACTCCATGATTGAGGAAGAAGAAATTGACATGATTTTGGATGATGTGTTTAGACTATTTGGCTATGATTTCTTAAGTTATTCCAGGGCTTCTATCCGCAGGCGGATCGTTCGGCTGATGACAATCGACAAGTTTCCCAGCTTTGCCGAACTACGGCATATGGTCTGCAACGACCCTGTATATTATCGCCGGTTTGTGGAAGAACTTACGGTGAACGTGACTGAGATGTTTCGCGATCCGCATTTTTATTTGAGTTTGCGAAAGCATATACTTCCGGTTTTGGGCCCAAAGCCATTCATTAGAATATGGCACGGCGGGTGTTCAACCGGTGAGGAAGTTTTTTCCATGGCTATATTGTTGAAAGAGGCCGGCTTGTTGAAAAAATCACTGATTTACGCCACGGATATCAATCCGCGAGTTTTGGAAAAAGTCAGAAAGGGAATTATCCCGCTGAATCTGATGAAGCAAAATTCAGAGGGATATATTGCCGCCGGCGGGCGTCACGACTTTTCTTCCTATTATACTGCCAATTACGGACAAGCTAAATTCAACGAGGATATTCTTGAAAAGATCATCATATCCACTCATAATCTGGTTTCAGACAGCTCATTTAATGAATTTGACTTGATTCTTTGTCGTAATGTAATGATCTACTTCAACAAAGATCTGCAGGATCGGGTACTAACTTTATTCGATGAAAGCCTTTCTTCATTAGGTTACCTTGCCTTAGGCACTAAGGAAACGCTCAAATTCTCAGCGATTCAGAAGAATTACAAACAGGTAGAACGGGAAAAAATATGGAGAAAAATGGTGTAACAAAATACTCGCGGGTGGTTGTTATGGGAGGATCGGCCGGCAGTCTGGCTGTTTTGTTTGAACTGTTGCCCCAGCTACAGCCCGACCTTCACTATACCATTATCATCGTGCTCCACAGAATGAACAACATAGACTCTACCCTGGCAGAATTGCTGGCATCAAAATCAGCAGTAAGCCTGATCGAAGTGGAAGATAAAGAGCCCATTATGACCAACACCATTTATCTGGCACCTGCCGGATATCACTTATTAGTTGAAAAGGAGTTTGTGTTTTCGCTCGATTATTCTGAAAAAATCAATTTCAGCAGGCCAAGTCTTGATGTCACTTTTGAGTCTACTGCACTCATTTTCGGCAAAAATCTGACAGGAATTCTTTTGTCTGGTGCCAATGAAGATGGTACTGAGGGATTGCATGCCATCAAAAAACATGGGGGCCTCGCTGTTGTGCAAGACCCCCGGAGTGCCCAAATGCCGATGATGCCAAATCACGCTCTGGCCACCGAAGATATTGACCATATGCTTGACGTTGGGCAACTCGTCAGATTCCTTAACAATCTCTAAATCAAGTCACTTTCTCTACCGTCTTCGCTGTAGGTTTGATGATCATCCGTAACGACTGGTCATTTGTAAAGTATGCAACCATCCAGTTGTAAAGCGTTCTCATCCTGTTCCTATAGGTGATCAGAGAAACAAGATGTATAAAAAGCCAGGCCAGCCAAGCGATCAATCCATTGAAATGAATCTTTGGCTTAGGTAAATCTACAACCGCTTTCTTTTTACCAATGATGGCCATCGAACCTCGGTCATCATATTTGAAAGCTTTTTGGGCACGGCCTTCATACCATTCTTTCAGGTTGTGCGCCAACGTCTTACCTTGCTGAATCGCGACCTGCGCCACTTGCGGATGCCCAAAAGGAAAGTCCACATCAGAAAGCATCAGGCAGGTATCACCAATGGCATATATATTGTCCGTCCCTACAACCTTGTTGAATTCATTCACCACCATCCGATTGGCCCGCCCATAACTTTCGTCAGGTAAACCTGGGAATTTGATAGCAGTTACTCCGGCGGCCCATATCAATGTTTTAGTTTCGATGGTCCTGCCGTCTGACAACACCACTTTATCGTCCACATAATCAGCTACGCGACTTTTTAGCCATATATTAACTCCCAGCTTTTTCAAATCTTCATAAGTATCCGTCTGCGATTGCAGGCTCATGGGCGAAAGCAATGCATCTCCCCCATCGACAATATATATTTCGCTTCCCTTGCCGATCAGTTCCGGATATTCTTTACGCAAAATGCCATTTCGCATCTCAGCAAAAATTCCTGAAAGCTCCACTCCCGTCGGTCCGCCGCCAGCGATGACGACTGTAAGACGTTTCCGGATTTCATCAGGATCAGTCGAGACACTCGCCTTTTCCATCTGTAACAGCAATTTATTCCGCATCTCAATCGCATCGTCCAGCGTCTTCATCGCTATTGAGTTACGCTTCACATTTTCCATTCCGAAATAACTGGTCTGCGCACCTGTAGCCATAATGAGGACATCGTACGGTACCTCTCCGTTTGAAAGAACAACCTTATTTTCGGCAGGAACTATTTCCAGCAACTCACCCATCCTGTACTGGACGTTGGGTCTTTTGTTGAAAAGTTTACGGAAAGGATAGCTTATACTCGCTGGCTCCAGAAAGCCGGTTGCAACCTGATATATAAGCGGCGGAAAAAAGTTATAGTTGTTCTTATCGATGAGCTCTATTTCAAAATGACGATTTTTGGAAAGCTTCAGGGCCAGATTAACCCCAGCGAACCCTCCTCCTATAATTACTATTTTCATTTAACCAACTTAAGTGTGAGAACTTAAAAATTTGAAACGGTAAGATACTCATTTCCTTCTCACAAAAATCATGCTCAAAATGGTTCTCATAGAGTATATTCTCTTTCAATGACACCAAGTCCCGGTATCACAGACGCTTCTTTGATGAATTTCTCAAAACTACAAACGCCACCTGCTCATCTCCTCAGCCCGCTCTTCGCGTATACGCTTTCTGATATCCACCTTTGCTCCTCTCAAAACATATATCGAAATTTCCTGCTCCCGTGCATATGGATTTATTCTTTTATCCGCTAAATATACTTTATCAAACAATGGAATTTCCTCGTTTCTATTTTTATCCTCATCACCCATTTCTTTTACCAAAATCACATCGCGAATATCATTATCCAGCAAAATCCAGTTGATGTAGTCCGCATTAAATGAACTGGCGATTACTTTTGTATTTTTTGTATAGTAATTAATAGCTCCTGCCTGCCCGTAGTTGTCACATAATATGAGCGTGTGTTCCAAATCCGGCAAAGTCTCGCAAACTTTATCCACTTTTTCAGCTAATTCTCTCCAACCCAGCATATCCGCGAAATCCTGAGGAAGCGCATGTTCTTTCCCATCCTCCCAACGTAATAAGCCTAATTTTTTGTAAGCTTCCGGATGTTGAATAATGTATTGCGGACTTTTATTTGGAAACACAACCTGATACATTGGAATAAAAAACAAAATAGGAATTGTGATAATGGCCAGCCTTAATTTTCTTTTCCATCCGTGCTTTAAAATATATTCCAGATAAACAGAACCAAACGCAATATAGATCGGATAAAGTCCGATGGCGTAATAGTCTTTAGCCCTGAAATAACAAAAAACAGCCAGCGTAAATATCATAGCCCAAAATAGAAAACGGAATTTTCTGAATAGCCGATAAAACAATAACGCATACATACCTGCTCCGATCACGACCAATGACCCACTGAAGAACAATAACTGACCTTTGAAAAAGTCCAGCCTATCTACATTAACAAGCTGTGTATCTGCCAGTAATTTCATGTGATGAACGACGGGAAAATGGTTGTTATACTGCCATATCAAATTTGGAAGCACAATAAAAAGGGCTAACAAGATGGCGAGATATAGCTTTTTTTTCAGAAATATTTCTCTTTGATCGGTAAGTAAAATAGCCGGAAACAGCCCAATCAATAAGAATAGAATATTATATTTATTAAGAAAACCGAAAGCAAAAACAACCGCGGATATAAAGATCCATTTGTTATTTTTTGTATTAAAATATTTAACCAGGAAAAAATAAAAAGCCGTCCAGCACAAGACATCGAGTGAATTTGGTTGATAAAGAATATTCAGCCTGAGAATAACAGAAAGCAAAATACAGGTTGCTCCCAAAATAAGAGCCCACAAATTCCCGCCTAATTCTTCGATGGTTTTCCATACAACCACCAATGTCAAAACTCCAAATAGCGCCGGAAAAAACTTTATCCAGAAAACGGACTTTCCTAATAGATATATCACATACGATATCCAGGATGTAACGGGCGGAACCGACAAATACCCCCACGCCAAATGCTTTGCCTGGTCGAGATGCAGAAATTCATCGCGTTGCAAATCATATTCAGAACTGATTAATACATACTGTAAAATGAATTTCACGACGATAAAAGAAATGAGAATAATACTTCTTTTTGCCATCGATTCAGAATGTTAAATTGATTTTGTTTAGTTTGATGTTCGCCACGAAGGCACTAAGATTCAGAGAATTTGAACCTTTGTGTTCTTGACTCTTTCGACATTTGGTGGCTATGCTGTTATTGTGACTAATCCGCCATTAGCTCCTTTAGATCCTCATATATGGTTTTCATATGGTGATATGACGCAGGCGAATTTTTATCCTTATCCATCGAAATTTCTAAACGCCCCCGATCCGCCTCCAGTTCAATCTGGGTGCGATCGGCCAACGTAACCGCTGCTTCGATGTGACCATGAGAACCATCGAATAGCTTTTGCGGGGCAAGCGCTTTGTTCAGATATTGATACACGTCCGCAGTTTTCTTCGCATCATAATCCGCGTAGAAACTGTAGGTTTCGTCGGTGTCTTTAACTTCTATTCTAATATCGTGATTAGAACAGGACGAAAAAATGACCGCAATAACGATTATGTAAATTGCCGCCTGAAAGATTTTAAATTTTATCATGACCATAATAGATTGTGTTACCAAGTACTATGCAATGTACAGTAGCAAGGTGGCGTACTACCTGTTTTATACATAAGCGGTGATATTTCAGGATTAACTGACTTGCGTTATATCATAGCGCGTGCAGGAAAAGGTTATAAATGCTTTTGTCTGACAAAAATTGAAAAGATTCTTAAATTGCGAACATACTATAACTCAACCCAAAATGAATATCCGAATAGCATTTGTGGCCTTTTTTCTTCTCTTTTCTCGATTAACATTTGCCCAAACTACCACAAAAACGTCAACGATTGCCCCTTTCAAGATATTTCTGACCAACGGCCAGCCATATTCATACACACAACTGGCAAAAGGGCCCGTGGTGCTGATCTACTTTTCTCCTGAATGTGAACATTGCCAAAAGCTTACCGAAGATTTGGTAAAAAACTATTCAGTGATTGCCAACAAACAAGTGGTTATGATTTCTTTTCTGGAAGAAAATGTATTGAAACAATTTGTCCAGAGATACAGATTACAACAATTTGCCAATATAAAGGTAGGAACCGAGCGCAAGCCTTATATCGTGCCGCCGTTTTACAAGATTGCGTCTTTTCCATATATCGCTATTTATGACAAAAACGGAAATCTGAATAAGACTTTCGAAGGCGAAGAGAATCATAAAATCATTTTTGACGCTTTGAAAAAGATCTGACAGCTTATCAAAACCCCTGTCGACTGCCGTGGAAAATTCACCCATCATTATCGAGCAATCATACAACGCTTCTGTCCAGCATGTTTGGAAAGCGATCACTGACAACAGGGATATGAAGCAATGGTATTTTGATATCGAGTCGTTTGAGCCTATGGTGGGTTTTAAATTTTCGTTCAATGGTGGAAATGAGAGTATTGTGTTCAAACACCTCTGTGAAGTAACGGAGGTTGTCCCATATGAAAAACTTGCATATACCTGGAAATATGACGGTTATCCGGGCGAATCGAAAGTCACATTTCAACTTTCTCCAAAAGAAGACAACCAGACAAAACTTCTGTTGACGCACGAAGGGCTGGAAACATTTCCCGCAGACAATCCCAATTTTGCAAAAGCGAATTTTGTAAAAGGATGGACTATGATAACGGGGAAGATGTTGAGAGAATTTGTGGAAAAGCCTTAATAGTTTTCAGTCTGCGCTCACCGTAAATTTCATGCAATGCAATATATGTCAAAGAACAAAACGCAAAGGTCGTACGGTCCACCTTTGGGTGTTGCTGTTTTTTACTTTTTTGTACTTCGCATGACACTTTCTAGTAGTGAGGAATCGAACTGAGCTTGACTTTTCGTCATTGATCTTCATTTTAATTCTGCCATTTTGACAAGATATACCATTTGGTATATTTTTGATCACACTGCTGGAAACGAAATACTTATGGATACCTTTTCAACAATGATCGTGACCGCAGTGGAGAAAATCAAAAATGCGGTGGTCAAAATAGATGTATATAAAACCGTAAATAATAAGCTGAAACCTGCGGGCGCAGGCTCTGGTTTTATATTTTCGTCCGACGGATTCATATTCACCAACGCTCATGTGGTGGAAGGGGCCGAGAAAATCATGGTAAGTCTTTTGAACGAAAATGAGATAGAAGCAACTCTGATCGGAAAAGACGCGGACACCGATATTGCCGTGCTTAAAATATATACGCAGGGATATTCTGTAGCTACCTTGGGTGATGCCAGCCAGCTGCAAATCGGGCAGTTCGTGGTGGCGATCGGAAACCCATATGGATACCAGCATACGGTTACGACAGGCGTTGTAAGTGCGCTCGGAAGAACCTTGGAAACGCAGTCGGGACGATTGGTCGATAATGTAATTCAAACAGATGCAGCGCTAAATCCGGGAAATTCTGGTGGACCGATGATCAATACGGACGGAGAGGTAATTGGCGTAAATACCGCGGTGATTCAGGGCGCTCAGGGACTAAGTTTTTCAGTAGACATTAATACTGCGAAGGAAATCGCTCGACAGCTCATTCAAAACGGGAAAGTTTTCAGAGCATATCTGGGGATTCAGCTGCAGGATATTGCGCTGAATGAGAGGATTCGTCAACACCATCAGCTCAAAAATCACAAGGGCATATTCATTACCCGTATTGAACCCAATTCACCTGCATCCCGGTCACAATTACTGGAAGGAGATATCATCGTTTCCTTTAACAAAAAGGCTGTCAGCAATTCCAATGAGTTATTTAAAGCACTGGCCAACAAGGATATCCTGACAGTCACTGATATATCCGTTATTCGCCATACCGAACTGTTGAATTTTATCGTGGTGCCCGCCGGGAAAAAATAAAACGCAGATATAAAAGAGTCTTGCGCAGAGTTAAGTGAACAAAAGTTCAGCGAACTTTGCGCAAAAACTCCTGAAAACGCTGCGTTTAAACACGAAACTTATGCCAATCCAAGCCGAATTTCGGCAGCAACCAGGTGGTTACTATCCTCTGTAACACGGCCGGATATTCTTGCAGCTTCGAGATACACACTCATTGGAAAATTTCCAATAAAATCGCGGTCCATCTCCACCATAGGCACCTTTAATTTGGCATGTTTAATACTTTCCAAGTCTGGAAGAGACACATAGCTTAGCTCGGGTTTACCTTGTCCCAAATCACAGAGTCCAAAAGCGATGCCATTGGCCGGATCCAGTTCCGACAGCAACCAGATCGCTTTTCCGTACTTCGAATGCAATTTTACAACAGGCTCATGGTCCTTTCCGAGGCCATTCTGTACCTCCAGAGCGTTGTGAACCATGATTTCTTTAAGATTTTCAGGAATCAACTTTGACATAATACAAAGGTAATTGATCATATAGAATTACCTATCAAAACCCAACATGCTTCGATGGCATGATTGTTTCAAATAACGTGATTGTAATATAAGCCTCTATAATACAACCTGATACCGTTAAATCAGATACGTACTTTTACTCTTTTCCACACGCATTGGCACTAGTATTTTTGGTAAAAAACAAATAGCTATGAAAACTCAAATCAAATCCGTCAGCCTGTTAAGCATCTGTACCGCACTATTTCTGTTCACCAATTGCAGCGATAATTCAGCGACTCCAAACGCTGTTAACTGTGGAAATAACGCTGAGAAAGTATCCACAGCAGCGCAAACTTACGGAACCAACCCAACCAAAGTCAATTGTGAAGCATATAAAAGTGCAGTCAATGATTTTTACAAAAGTTGCGCAACATACTATACAGGAGCGGCCAAGCAAGCTCTTGATGACTTTTTGGCTGAGCCTTGTCCAAACTAAACACCCGCTAATTGTACAGGACTGATAGCCATTTGGTTAAAATTGTCCTGTACCACTTTATTCCTTTCTCACGGCTATCAATACGACAAAATCCCGATCAACAAATTCTCCCATATTGCCTTTGATCGTTTCATTAAATGGCAATATCGAATCAATTTCAAACCCGGCTTTCATCAAAAGGTTTGCTGCTGACTCCTGGTCGTAAAGTGTAAAGCCGAATTTGGTAAACGGAAGCTTTTCCATAAATGACTTTTCCGCAAAAGTAAGTGCGAAACTCCCTCCAGCCTTAAGACAGCGGTATATTTCCTTAGCGTATGCTATTGGATTCTCCCAAAAATAGACTGTATTAACAGTCAGAATTTTATCAAACGATTGGTCTTGAAACGCAAACGTGCGTCCGTCGGTCAAATTGAAAGTTGCCTTTCCTGACTTTATATATGCTTCATTGATCGCCGTCGCCTCGTTTATCATCAACTCCGAGATATCGACTCCGGTATATTTCACACCGACCCGACCCGCCAATATGGATTGCACCTGCTGCCCATTACCAGGGCCGATCTCCAGAACTTGTTCATGATCAGTAATTTGCAAAGCTAAGATCGCCTGAGCAGTCATATTTGCGTTACTGATTTCCATATTCTGGCCTACCTTAACACCCATCTCGCCCTGAGGTTTGCTTAATTGGGAGGCCAGATTTTTTAAATCTTCTTCTGATAAATTCATGACTAATTTTCAGTTTATGACAGAAAGCATATTAAAGCTATTTCAGAGGAATTGATGTTTGCCACAAAGGCTCAAAGAGATGAAGTTGAGTAGTAGTTTCGCAAAATTTACTACTTTGACAAACGATCTGGATACGAATATTCCGATTTCACAAATCTACAAACTATGCTAATGAAAAGACTACTTGCATTTTGCGCGTTATCAATGGTTGCTTTCACTGCTTCTTCGCAAACAAACTCCCCTGGCCCGCAAGTTAAAACCATGAACGGTACCGTAGAGGGTATCAAAGAAAAAAGTGGAATTCACGCATTTAAGGGCCTTCCATTTGGTCAACCTCCTGTCGGTGATCTACGTTGGAAAGAACCTCAACCGGTTAAGAACTGGGAAGGAGTCCGGCAGGCCAAAAAATTCGGCCCGCGTGCTATGCAACGACCTATTTTCGGCGATATGAATTTCCGATCGGATGGCGTGAGTGAAGATTGTTTATATCTGAATGTATGGACTCCGGCAAAATCATCCAATGCAAAGTTGCCGGTTCTGGTCTATTTCTACGGAGGCGGGTTTATGGCAGGCGATGGATCTGAACCCCGGTATGATGGTGAGAATATGGCCACAAAAGGCATTGTGACTGTTACGGTCAACTATCGTTTGGGTGTGTTCGGCTTTTTAGCACATCCCGAATTGTCAAAGGAAACTGCTTATAAAGGTTCAGGCAATTACGGATATCTGGACCAAAGTGCTGCTCTGAAATGGGTTCAGCAAAACATTGCTGCATTTGGCGGAGATCCCAAGAAAGTGACTATTGCCGGAGAATCGGCGGGATCTGTTTCGGTGAGTGCACAAATGGTATCACCGTTATCGAAAAATCTGATCGCTGGTGCTATTGGTGAAAGCGGCTCATTGCTTGGAACTTTGCCAACAGCACCACTGGCTCAGGTTGAAAAGCATGGAGTTGAATTTGCAGCCTTTTTGGGAAAAAACTCTCTTACCGAACTCCGCGCACTTTCCGCTGAGCAAGTACTCGAAGCGACGGCTAACCCAAAATTCGCCCGCTTCTCTCCCACTGTTGACGGGTATTTCTTCCCGAAATCACCGCTGGAACTTTATGTGGCTGGCGAGCAGGCACATGTGCCGTTGTTAGTAGGCTGGAACTCGGAAGAATCAGGAGCCGCCGGAACGCTGGGTAAAGAAAGCCCGACAAAAGAAAGCTATAGCAAAGCGATCCAACGGCTATATGGCGAGAATGCTGGGAAAATTGAAAAGGTATATGCGGCTAACACAGAAAGTGAAATAGTTCAGGCCGCAACGGATCTGGCGAGCGATCGGTTTATTGGATATAGCACGTGGAAATGGTCTGACATACAAGCACATACTGGTGGTGGACATCCCGTTTACAGATATATGTACAGCCACCCGCGCCCGCCAATGACGGCGGAAATGGCTGGTTCTGAATCTGGTTTAGCTGGCGGGATTGTCAAAAAAGATGCATCAGCAGCACCAAAACCAATTCCAAAAGGAGCAGTTCACTCTGCGGAAATCGAATATGCGATGGGAAACCTTTCTAGCAATAAGGCCTTTGCCTGGACCCCGGAAGATTATAAGGTTTCAGTGGTGATGCAAGATTTCTTCGCAAACTTTATTAAAACAGGTAATCCTAACGGAAAAGGGCTGCCTGCCTGGTCGCCCATTAAAAAAGGTGAGCCAGCCACCGTTATGCATATCGACGTGAAAACTGAGCAGATAACCGAAAAGCATCGCGACCGGTATTTACTTTTGGATGAGCTTGCAGGAAATTAGTAATTAGAAACTTTGATCCAGAGCGGTTTCCTATCCCAAGGAGACCGCTTTTTGTTTGATAAGGCTCTTTATTTATTTTAATTGTCGAGAATTAGCGCGCATCTTTTCAAAATTTATTCGTTATTTCTTCGGACAATCTGCCGATACATGCCATTCGCCTGAATAAAACCAAACTGGGCGTAAAACGGCGCAAGATGATCACCAGTGAAAAGTCCTACCGTTGAATAGTCCCGCGCGTTGACCTCTAACCAACTCATCAGCCTCTGCATCAATTGCGTACCGATGCGTCTGCCCTGCCAGATGGGCTTCACTATTACATCTTTCACATAATAAAAACCTACATGATCGCCCAGCAAAAATGCGCATCCAATGATCTCGCCGCTTACCGAATCTTCGGCGACTAGTGCATAAACTGCGGTCAGGAAATGTAGCTGAAGAATTTCATCAGGAACGTGAGCATCCCACCCTACTGAATTCATCAAGCTTTTATAATCTTCGATTGTCGGAATACGTTCCCGAATTCGAATAGTGTCAGAAAATTGTTCACCCTGGTTTTCGCGATCTGATATCTGAGCGGCAAAATGGATATAGTAGCCATTGTTATCCAGGATGGTATATTGGGCCATACCATAATCCTGATTTTCAAGAGGATATATAATTTTTACCTGCTTCTCAATATGCTGTTGATATAACACATCCACATTCCGCACTCGTATAAAAACGGCATTACCTTTTGATAAAGCAGCTAATTCAGGTTTATACGTAAATTGAAGAGAGGCCCCATGCCAGCTGACTCCCCCGTGAACAACAGGCTCTCCCCATGACCAGCTGTCCGGAAAACCCAATGTATCAGTCCAAAAAGCAATAGTCTCCGATACATCTCTAACGGCTAACACTGGAATTGCGGTTGAAAACATGGGGACGAGAGCTGCATTTTTGTTTCCGGTCATAACGGTCACTAGTGTCTTTTAGGTATATACCATTTATAATTAAGCGCGTCTGCTATCTTTCATTAGCTCGACAAGAGTTACGAAAAGGCCATTCGGATAGAAATTTAAATGTAAAGGTTTGATTTTAGCCATTGTTCCATAACTATTTTCATTCAGAACGTATCGGCCTTTTAAACAAAGCATATTTGGTCGTTTAAACAAAGTCCATGGAATAGGCATGATATAATTTTGTCTTAACGAAAACAACAAAAAAATGGGACAAAACAATTATCAAGGCGCTTTACAAAGACCATTAGGTTCTGGATTTAACGCCTCGTCAACCGCAAATGAAGTAATTAAGGGCATCGACCTAACGGGAAAAGTCGCAATAGTCACAGGAGGCAATACGGGAATAGGTCTCGAAACATCCAAGGTATTGGCTGCTGCCGGAGCGACAGTCATTGTGCCGGCACGGGATATTAACAAAGCAAACCAAAATTTGCAGGGTGTTCCAAATATTGAAGTGGAAACATTAGACCTAATCGATCCGATATCAATTGACACATTTACAGAAAAGTTTTTGGCGTCAGGCAGACCGCTGCATTTACTTATCAATAATGCGGGTATCATGTGGGTCCCATTGCGGCGCGACCATCGCGGTTTCGAGTCACAGCTCGCGACCAATCACCTGGGTCAGTTTCAACTTGTAGCAAGATTATGGCCAGCGCTTAAAAAAGCTAACGGTGCCAGGGTGATCAACGTTTCTTCCTTTGGGCATCAAATGGCGCCATTCAATTTCGAAGACCCTAATTTTCTTCACCGAGAATACCATACTCTCAAAGGTTATGGTCAATCAAAAACCGCCTGCAATTTATTTGCTGTCGAATTAGACAATCGTGCCAAACCATTCAATGTAAGAGCTTTTTCTCTGCATCCGGGAAACGTGTATGGCACCGATCTGGCGAGAGAGGAACCCATCGAATTATTTAAACAGATGGGCACCCATGATGCGGACGGGAACCTCAAACCCGAAGTGGCGGCTTTACTAAAAACCATCCCAGAAGGTGCTGCCACAACTGTTTGGTGCGCGACCAGTCCACTTTTAAACAACCTGGGCGGCGTATATTGCGAAAACGGAGATATCGCGGAATTGGATCTGGGAAATATAGAACACCGATTTGAAGAACCTTCTACCATTCGCGGCGTTCAACAATATTCTCTTGATGAAGAAAGTGCAAAGCGATTATGGGCTTTAAGTGAGGAAATGACTGGTATTGAATTTCTTTTGAATTAGTCATCCATTTGAGTTCGAAGGAATTCATCTCTAACTAATCGCATTGACTTCCAAATAGTTGCCGTCTTCAAACACGGCAACTCCGAGAGTATTGATGTACTTATCAGAAGAAAGGAACAGAACCGTTTATTTGTCAAAAATTAAATAATCAAAAACGAACATCATGATCACACTTTCTATTTTTACCTTCATAGTCTCCCGCTTGAAAAAAGCCAGAGCAGGTTCGAAAAAATCATCTGGACATGATGGAATATAAGGCAAAATATATAACTGAGGATATTAAACTCTCCTCCTATGAGGATAAGTTTTTCAAATCGGATATCATGTTCGATCACCATATGTTGATATGGTTTATTTCGGGCGAGACGAAAATTGTACAAGCCGAGGCCACTTATGTGTTTGGGAAAGGTGACATTTTTTTGATCCCCAGAAATCAACTAGCCACTATTATCAATTATCCAAAAAACGGACAGCCTCACAAAACAGTGGTAATGCATTTGTCGACGGAGAGGTTAAGAGATTTCTACGCGGATCTGAATATTAAGGCTCAACTTCCTCCATCCCACAAGATTCAGATCTTTGGTAGTCATCCTTTGCTTGAAAGCTGTCTTTCTTCGCTAATCCCTTATTTCGAAATCAACGAACTTCCGGAGCAAATTGCCAATTTGAAAATCACTGAAGCAATCACCATTCTCCGTACCATTGATAAACAAATAGATGCGATTTTGGCAAACTTTGAAGAACCAGGAAAAATCGATTTGGTAACCTATATGGAAAAGAACTTTATGTTCAACATGCCCTTGGAAAAGTTTGGATACCTGACCGGAAGAAGTTTGACCACTTTTAAAAGAGATTTTAATAAGGCATTCAATACCACACCGCAAAGGTGGCTAACGCGGAAACGACTGGAATTAGCTCACTATCATTTTATTGAAAAGAATAGAAAACCAATCCATGTCTGCTATGAGGTGGGTTTTGAGAATCTGTCTCATTTCTCGTATGCTTTTAAAAAACACTTTGGGTACTCGCCAACTGCTTTAATAGGACAACACGACGGCCGCTAATTAATGTCGAAAGTATAATACAACGACTCGAATCTAAAATAGAGAAGAACGGCCTCGTTTTGAAACAATGCTGGCGCTCTTTTTATATAATTAAACCAAAGTTAATGTACCTTAACGACTTATGCCGTAGTAGATTACCGTATAATAACTACTTGCATCATTCTGGTTATCAATACCTTACATATACTGCAATTCTTCCTAACTTAGAGATAGTCAGAAAGTGTCCACTCCCTGGCCTTCATTAAATTTTTACGGATAAAAGCCACAGATCCAAAAATATGTATTTGAATATCCAGTTAACATTTAACTAAAAACACATGAGACGGAGCAATTTTATATTGGCCATATTGGCAGTGGTCCCGATATCTGCTTTTGCCAAAATCAAATCGATACTGAACTTCAAAAAGGACAACGGCTTTAGAGTTGCTTCCGGGGAAGCACGGTTTGGTGTGCATTATAAAATGAAAGGTGTTACTTCTAATATATTGGATATCAAAATATCCGGTAAGGATATTGAAAATAAGGTCGCCGTTTTTGAGCAAACGGGTTTAACACCAAACGGTGGGCCGCCTTTACATATTCATTTATATCAGGATGAATGGTTTTATGTGGTTGAGGGGGAGTACCTATTTCAGGTAGGAGAAGAAAAATATTCAATGAAACCCGGCGATACCATTTTTCTTCCGAGAAACGTTCAGCATGCCTTCGTTCAACTCACTGAAAAAGGAAAAATGACGGTTTCATATCTCCCTGCCGGCAAAATGGAGGATTTTTTCGCGGTTACAGACAAATGGACTTCGCCTCCTTCAAAGGAAGAAATAGCTAAGGCTTTTGCTGATCATGAAATGAAGGTAGTCGGACCGCCGTTGAAAGCGGGTTGACAATGCATATTCGATATGGGGCTAGCACGACTAAAACATCCTTGTAAGTTACCACTAGCTAAACCTCAACTTCTCCAGCATTTTCGTCGAAAAGCTGTCTGCTGAAATACCATATCCTGTTACCAAAATTCCCTTTTTGCCGCTAATAGCTTCGATCGCATATACAACAGCCTCGTCCGATGGATCGGTGTTCCCTTCGTAACGATAAGTGTCGACTATTGTAAAATCATTGCAATTAATCTGATCTTCTCCACTATTGATAAAATCGCCATCTAGTTTGAAATCGATGGTAAAGCCTTGGCTGCGCAATTTGTTGATTGCGTTTGAAACTGTGTCGTAGTGAGCCTGATGTTGGTCCATTTTATGAGTTAGTTAAGGATAATATCGCATTCGGCAATCGGCTTTTTTAAAAATGCTTTAAGAAGGATCTCGGATGTTGGAAACGCTCAACCGCCGAATGCCGAATGCTGACGGCCGAAGTATCAATCCAAATTTCCTTCCAATACCTGAACTCCAATATAAGAAGAACTTTGCCCGGATGTATAGACGCGATGCGTTGCTTTTTGAAAATCTTCCTGTTCAGCCTGATATATATTTACAAATTTCTGAGGATTCCGATCCACCAGCGGGAACCATGAGCTCTGAATCTGAACCATAATTTTGTGGCCCTTTTTGAATCGGTGCGATGCATCCTGCATGTCAAATTTTACAAGTTCGATTTTATTGGGAACCATCGCTTCTGGTTTTGAAAAGTTTTTTCTAAACTTAGCCCGCATCACCTCTCCGCGAACCAGTAATTGAAAGCCACCCATTTTCATCGCCGGATTGGTCGGGCTGTCGTTCGGAGCATCGCCGGGGTATACATCAATCAGCTTTGCTACAAAATCTGCGTCAGTTCCGGAAGTTGAAACGAAGAGGTTAGCCAACACATTCCCGGCGATTACTACATCTTCCTTCAAGACCTCCGATTCATATACCAAAACGTCTGGCCGGCGAGCTGCAAAACGCTGGTCTTCATACATAAAATCGCTTCCACGGATAATCCTGACTTCGGCACTGAACGGAACCGGCTTTGCCGGGTCGCTTATGTATTCATTGAACGCAGGCTTCACGCCTACCTGCATGATTGTCATGGTTGGCGAAAATGAAAGTGAGCCATCGTCGTGCAGATATAGCTTTTTCTCAACAGCCGTTTTAGGAGGCCATTGATCATATTTCCGCCATTCGTTGGCTCCCGTTTCAAAGATAAAAGCCTTAGGCAGAGCCGGATCTTGCTTGTCTTTGAGAAAATGATTGAACAACGGTAACTCGATTTCTTTTTGATAATATGCACTTGTTTTCGACCCAAACCTGATGTTACCCAGATATTCACCCGTTCCTCTCGCCCATCCGCCATGAATCCATGGACCCATTACCAGATAATTAGGCGATTTCGGCGCATTCTTTTCAATACCCTGCCATGCTTTCAAAGGCCCATATAAGTCTTCCTGATCAAACCAGCCACCAACTACCATCACAGCGGGTTTTATATTTCTAAGATATGGCACAGGTGTACGGCTTTTCCAGAATTCGTCATAATTACCATGCTCCATTAGCTGGTTCCATATCCGGTTTTGACCCTTGAAAATGTTTTTGTCGATATTCTTGATCGGGCCGATATTCATGTAAAACTCATAAGAATCCGGAGTTCCGTAATCGGAAAACCCTTTATAACCACTCGGTACCTGAACAGGTCTTGGCGCGCCGTAGGACGATATAAAAGAAAAGGTACCCATCAGAAAAAAGGCTCCATTGTGGTGACGGTCATCGCCCATAAACCAGTCTGTTACTGGCGCTTGCGGAGACGCGACTTTCAAAGCAGGATGCGCATCAATAGTGGTCATCGTGGCATAATACCCCGGAGCGGAAATACCCCAGCTGCCTACTTTTCCGGAATTGCCTTTCACATTTTTGACAAGCCAATCAATCGTATCGAACGTGTCTGAAGTTTCGTCAATATCACTTTTTGATTTTTTTACGGGGATATATGGTCGATATGCTTCAAAGTCGCCTTCCGACATATACCTACCTCTTACATCCTGATATACAACGATATAACCTTCTTTGGCAAACAACATCGAAGGCCCGATTGAGACTTTGTACTTGTCAACGCCGTAAGGACCAATACTATACGGCGTTCTGTTGATGACTATCGGGTACTGTTTTCCGTCTGCAATATCTTTCGGAGCATAGATCGCAGTGAATAATTTAACTCCATCCCGCATCGGAATCTGCACTTCTGTTTTGATATAGTTCTCTCTCACAAAAACAGAATCAGGCTTTTCCTGCGCAGCTGGAGCTTGGGCATTTGCATTAACGTAGAAAAAACTGATTAAAAAGAGAAAAAATAAACCGGCGATATAGGGGCCAGGTTTAAGTCGGAAGTGCAAATGTGATATCAATGGAGTGAAGATTAAGTTTCTATTTGTCACAATTTAAAAATAAAAAATCACTTCTGTGATTGAAGTGATTTAAATGCAATTGACTCGATAAGTTTCATCCCGGATATCAAGATGACTCCCAGTGCTCTCGGATGGCAGGTTAATCTAAAAACTAATAGCTAACAACTAAAAGCTAACAACTCGGATACCCATGAACCGGATATACACTCGCCGCTACGCGCTGCTTACTCCTGCCTTTTCTGTCGAAGAAGTAATCCAGCCGTCCCAGATTGATTCCTGCAAAACCGACTTGGTTAACAGTGGTAATTTTTCCATCAAGATTAGATATGTCTTCGGGAGCCTTCATGAAGGTATGTGTATGTCCCCCAATAATCAGGTCAATATTACGCGTCGATTTCGCCAAAACCTGATCAGAAACCTTGTTTTCTTTATAACTATACCCCAAATGTGACAGGCAGATAACCATATCACAGTTCTTATCGTTTCTCAAAAACGAAGCCACTTCGTTTGCCTTTTGGATTGGATCAAGGTAAATGGTGTCGCCGTAATTTTCCTTGCTTACCAGTCCGTGCAGTTCGATTCCCAAACCGAAAATTCCGATAGATATTCCCTGCTTTTTGAAAATATGATATGGTTTGGTCAATCCCGCTAATGCTGTGTTCTTAAAATCGTAATTGCTTACCAAAAATGGAAATCTGGCGTGAGGCAACTGCTTTACAAAACCGGCGATTCCTTTGTCAAAATCATGGTTTCCCATCGTTGCGGCGTCATATCCCATATCCGTCATTAGCTTCATTTCCAGTTCTCCACCAAACAAATTGAAATACGGAGTTCCCTGAAAAACATCACCAGCATCCAGTAAAAGTACATTTTTACTTTCATTCCTGATCTTTTTGATCAAAGCCGCTCTTCTCGCCACACCGCCCATTCCCTGATTTCGGGAGCCATCCATAGGAAAAGGTTCGATACGGCTGTGAACATCGTTGGTACGCAAGATAGTCAATTGAACCTGATCCTCTTTTGCCCAGGCAGAAAGCGGATACAATCCTAGCCCTGTCACCGCCATAGCCCCTGCAGACTTTATCAGAAAGCCTCTTCTATTTATTTTCGACGATAATTCTTCCATCCAATTTCGCGGTTATAATTTCACCTTTTGCCGTTGTTTCCTTAATCTGATCAAGAAGGCTGTCTCTCAGTCTTTTGCCCAAAGTCTTCTTTTCTATCGCATTTCCCAAGAACGAAAGTTCTCCGTCGCTATTAGCCAGATAATCATAGGTTAACAAGTTGTATGTTAAAGCAGGATCAAATGGTTTACCTTCAATTTTTACATCAAATGCCTTATTATTCCGTATTCTCATAGTCAGACCCGACACCGGCTGACCATCAGATTGCGCAATGAAATCTATTAACTTTTGCACTTCAGCCCCTCTCAGCCTTAGCGACATAAGTTCATTTTCAAAAGGCATCAACTCAAATACATCGTTAATTGTGATATCTCCTTTTGGAAGACCACCGCGAAGGCCACCTTTCGTCGCAAACGTAAATTGTATCGTCGGATCAAGCTTTAACCCTTGAGCCAGGACAGCGTCAGAAAAGAAATTGCCCAATAACGTTTCGGGGTTTCTGCCACCGCTGATAATCACATCCGACTTGCCAATGACAGTGCTCATCTCCGCCTGCATTTTTTGTTTATACGGCAGATAATATTTAACAATCGACGAATCCTCTCCTATTTCAGAACTGATCCCATATTCTTTATAATCGCCCTTTCTCACCTGATAACGGTGAGTGCAAGCCAGCATTCCTGCTAATAAAAACACGGAAACGCCGGTTCTAAGGAATGAATTTTTGGTCTGAGACATATACTTAACCTTATTTACTTCAAATGTACGACCGACCTACACAACTGCCTGCCGGAACTTGAAATATTCATATAAAAAACATATTGGAAAACATATGGGCATGCTCAAAAATCTTCATCTTATCAGTAGCTCTATATGTGCCCAGTTCTTTCACTCTAAACTGATCAGGATATTCTATTATGCAAAACATAACCAGACTCGAATTTCTCAACTATCTGGCATCTTTAACCGCTGCCTCCGCTCTCCCAATTGATTCGTTTGGCAACAGTACTCCAGCCAAAAGCAGAATGAAACTTGGCCTTGTCACGTACCAGTGGGGCAAGGATTGGGACGTTCCCACGCTTATTAAAAATTGCGAACTATCAGGTATTCATGGAGTTGAACTCAGGGTCGATCATGCTCACAAAGTAATGCCCGATCTGACTCCTCAACAAAGGTCTGAGGTAAAGAAAATGTTTAAAGACAGTCCGATCGAAATTGTAGGACTGGGCACGAACGAACAATATGATTTTGTAGATCCGGAGCGGTTGAAAAAGTCGATCGAAAGAACAAAAGAATTTATCCGGTTGAGTGCGGACGTGGGTGGAACAGGAGTCAAGGTAAAACCAAATGCCCTCCATAAGGAAGTCCCCACAGCTAAAACCCTTGAACAGATCGGACGCTCTTTAAGCGAACTGGCCACTTATGCCCGTGACTTCGGTCAACAAATCAGATTGGAAGTGCACGGCGAAGAGACACAGGAACTCCCTAATATAAAGGCTATTATGGATGCAGCCACCGACAAAAATGCAACTGTCTGCTGGAATTGTAATCCTCAGGATCTGATCGGAGGAGGATTGGAATATAATTTCAATCTCGTAAAAAACCGTTTTGGCGACACTTGCCATGTCCGTGAGCTAAACGACCCGCAATATCCCTATCAACAATTGATGAATCTCTTCAAAAAAGCGGGATATAAGGGTTGGATATTGCTTGAATGCAGGACTGATCCTGCTGATAAAGTTAAAGCTCTAATCGAGCAGCGGGAGCTATTTGAGAGGATGGTGAAGTGATGCGAAATCACCTCACCAATTCGGGCATACGAGTTTAAAAAAATCCATCAATTAATTAAACCCGAATATTAAAGGGAATATAAACGTCACGACGATCGTCCATAAGATGTATATGGGCAGATATGTAGCTATCGCTTTCCCTACGCCGGATATATCCTTTTTCTTCGAAACAACTCCATAAAGTTGCAGGGCAACGAGAAGTAAATTAATCAATATCAACAGATTGCTGCCTAAAACTGCCGTTCTGTTGGGCGTAAAACCCCATTCCGATATCCGGAACAAAATGGCCGACAGCGCAATTCCATTCACGAGGATCGTCAGAACAGACAAAATGAAAAGTATCCAAATCTCAGCCTGATTTTTAGCTTTTGAGGTTGTTTCAGTAACAGAAAAGAAAATAATCGCCATCACTCCAACAAGTAAAACATTCAAAATCAGCAGAAAGTCACGGTCATTGTATGGGTCTTTTCCAGAATAAACAATAGCAGCGAGGTATATCACGAGCATAACTAATACCAGCGGGCTGAATATTTTTGCAATGACCGGCGATACCTTGCCAACCAGGTGGGGATTGGTTTGCGTAAGATATGTCGCCACTATCGGCACCGCAGGCAATCCAAAAACGATCACATATTGGCGGTAAAACTCCTTAATATCTAAACCAATAAGCTCGAAAAGTCCAAGGGTCACTCCAGTCATAATTCCTCCGGCAATGACAAATAGTGCTGTCATTACCACCAGATCACCGTTATACTTCAGATAGCCAAGACGCTTCGCTACCGGATCAGCTTTTTCGCCCTCAAACGCAAAGCCCAATATGCCCCACAATAACAACGCCAAATGAAGGCATGACAGATTGAGGGTGTTACTCAATTTCACATCAGGGAGTGAATTGATGAAGATCACACTGGCAATCATTATCGCGGCTATCAAAATCACCTTACCCGTCGATAATCTATTCTTCCAAGCGAAATATGCGGATAGAGCCGGAAAAATGATGAATCCAATATTGCGGGTATAGAAGAATTCTTCGTCTATGGAAAAAATCGCAGGGATCGTCGCAATCATACCTGCAATCAGAGCGAGGCTAAATACAAATAGCAGCTCCTTATTGTTTCCCCAGTATATTTCTTCATTCGCGAAATTCAGCCTTTCATACCAGAACCCGGCAAGAGGATTGCCTTTCAATTCCGGATATACCGTTTTGAACTCCCTTTTAAAGGCTGCTTTGTCTGCACGATACAACCTTTCAAGTTGCCCGGGATCGTCCAGATTAGATAGGATTTCATTTTTCATTTATCGGCGTGATAGATTGGTAAAACAAAAAGTACTTTGCATTACAAAGTAAATAACTTTAAAAGGTAATATCCAAGAGGTTGATAAAATTTTTATCAAGTTCTTTTATCTGGCACGACCGCTCTTAAAAAAAATCGAACTACAACCCAACCTTTCGCCAAAGACCGGTAGTTTATGAGGGTACAATCATCCCGGCCGGTTTTTGTATTCAATCATTTTCAATCAAAAACTTATTAAATGGGGTTATAAATATCGTCCCGAAGTGCCTCGACTTTCATTTTAATCCATTTTCCAGCCACTTTGATCACGACAATATTCCGATCTTTGTCATAAAACAAGGTGCCATCTCCACTCCCTTTCAACTCCTTAAAATTCACCATTTTAGCATCTTCGTCAAAATTTCTCTCTGCATCCAGCTCGGGCTCCTTTTCAATGATATTCTCTTTACCGATACTTCCCAATGTAAACGCATTGGTCATTTTAAGCGAGCTATAAAAATAGCTTTATCTCTGCCAAAACATGAAAGAATGCTGGCAAACATCCGAAACCAGTTGTACGCCTTTTCGGAGTGATTGTATTCAGTTCCATAGTAATATTGTTCCGCCACATACCCCTTCTATATACTTGTTAACCAGCATCTTAATGCGCGACTTGTCATCCCACGCATATCCTTCAAACACATGATATCCCCAGCGCTTCTTATTCCGTTCCTGCAGATTTCACAGAATGCCCTGGATTTCGCTTTATTATTCGCGCACTTTTCAAACAACATGTAACATAGATCTCGGTTACATACTCCTCGAAAATAAACTCATCTCACAACTTCAAGATTTCGCTGCAGATAAGGATTTTCAAGAATAATTCAAATACCCGAATAATATTTTTTGGAAAAATCAGGTTTGCGATTACATTTGTTGAAACACCTAAGTCTCCGGGCACCCAAATAAAAAAAGGAGTATCAGAAAACACAACACCATGAGCAAAGAGCAGTTGCTGACCGTCGACTATATAGATTCTCAAATTGGAACCATCATTGATTTTTATACGAGATGGGAGTTTGAGGAAGAACCGTTTTACGGAAAAGCAAGAATCAAAGGGCTGGAAGAAGATTTTGGGACACTGAAGATAATATGTGACGTGATAGAAGGAAGTAATCTCGAGGTCGCTTACGAAGTCGAAGATGTTTTTATGTATTCCGATAGCAAACCAATCTATTCCGGGCAGCTTCCTGAGATATATTCTGCCAATTGGGTACATACGGATGGCAAAAAGAAAAAGCAGATATTCATACCACCACCGGAGGAAAATGCTCGGGATTATGCCATAGCCCAAACTAACAGTAAGGTAGTAGTTAAGAGAATTTTATAAACAAAAGAGGTGCAATTTTCTAAGTTGCACCTCTTTTGTTTTATCTGATCTTGACAAATTTCTTATTCAAAACCTTGTCCTTAAATACTGCTTTCACGATATAGAGCCCCGCCGGACTATTCACGAGATCAAAGTCGTAGACATTCGTTGACACCGCCGCGGTGATGACTTGTTCCGCTATTTTCTGACCAGCCGAATTGTATATATAAACCCCTTCCAATCCAGCAGGATGGGGATAGAATTGAACTGAAATAGCTTTATCAGTCGGATTTGGTGTTACCATAAACCCGGCCTCTTTCAGGTTGGCGTTCACGGTAACTGTTCGGATATTGATATCGTCCAGATAAATGTCGTTTTCATTCGCCGTTGTGTTCACAAAAGCGACCAGAACATCTCCTGAACTAATAAACTTACTGATATCAATTTCCTCTTTTCGCCACTCTGAAGCGAGAGGCGTGAAAGCACTCCGGGTCGCTGCAGTACGAGTGATCAGATTCGAGCCCCATTTTTTATAAACACTGGTGTAAGTTTTGCCGCAGTCGGTACTAACCATCACCTGCAATGTATCCCACTGACTGTTGGCCGTCGCAGCATTCGAATATGTTGCCGCAGCAACCTGAAATGAAACAAACGCTGAATCAACACTCGCTATATTGACGGTTGGGCTTCGGAGATAATCCTTCTGACCAATTGAGCTATATTCATAATTATGGATTCTTGCAGACGCAGCTCCTGTCTTGGACGCAACAGTTGTCCTTTCCCATGTCGTCAACCCGTCTTCGTTCACAACATCCCATCCCTTCGGTGCGAAATCCCCTTCGAAACTTTCCGTTACCGGGGCCGCGAAAGGCTCATAATATATGAAATTAAACTGCAGCCTATCATTCGAAGGATCTTCATCAGCCACACCATTTGGGTTGGAAACGACTGCTGTCAAAATATGATTCCCTACGGAAGTTGTAAGTTCCGGCAAAGTGATCTCCTGCTGAACGTAAGTAGCGAGCGATCCCGTCCATTGGTATACAATAGACTGCCCTCCGTCAATATCAACTGTTATTGTCGCTGAGGTAAGTGTTTTCGAACCGTCGTTTCTGAGTACTATTTTTGGAACAAACGTGTCTTGACAAAGTCGTTGGTCAGGGGAAGTGACTGAACGTAACGAGGCTCCGTTGACTTTAAGATCGATGGGAGTAGCGCCATTAGAATTCCCCAGATATGACCGCAAATTTACATATGCTGCCTCCATCCTCGCCACCTGCATTTTCGTAAACATCAACAAACACACATCCGGTGTATAATCCATGAAATTTTGATACATAATTCCCGGAGAAGCGGTATTACAAGCGTCCGTAACAATACCCGACTTTACGGAATTTGTGCTATTTGCCTGATTGGGAGTGTCGTCAATATAGTCCGTTCCGGAACATGCACCATTGTCGTCTCCCCAAATATGATACAAATTGAAATAGTGCCCTATCTCGTGTGTCAACGTTTTTCCTCCGTCAAACGACTTGTTGCTGGAACCTGGTAAGCCTAGATATGAAATTGCAATACCCTGCTCGTCAGGATCGCCATCATCTGGAAATGTTGCATATCCTAAAATATCATTAGATAACGCACATACCCATACATTGAGATATCTGGTGGGATCCCATGCATCAGCTCCACCCCGAGATGCATGCTTTATATCGTCAGATAAATAGTTGAAGGAAGTGACCGAAGTACTATATCTCACAATACCAGTAGTTGGCTGATCGTCTGGTGTTCGCTGTGCGAGCTTGAACTGAATACCCGATTGACCAAACAGACTTTTAAAATAATCTGGGATCAGATTTGCTCTCGCATTTAACCCGGCATAATCTTTATTGATCGTATCAATCTGAGCCATTAGCTGAGCATCCGTGGCCAAAGATTGCTGCCGCATCACAACATGGATAACAATGGGTATAGTCACCAGTCCGCCGGTTTTAAGGGTTTTGGTGCTTTGGAGCTGTTGTGCAACGCGGCTTTGAAATTGCAATTCTCTCTGATCGAACAAAATTTTCCGACTCGGCTGTTCCTTAAATCTTTCTTGAAGAATCGTCATCGTACCACATTTATCCTGACCCATAGCAGGGTAATAAAGTACAGAAACCAGCAAAGCGAATGCACAAACCCTTTTCAGGGTCTCATTCCAAAAATCTTTCATTATCCGTGTATGCGTCGATTGTAAAAATAAGTCATCCATTATTCTATCTTTTCACCTTCAAATACGTAAAAACAGTTGGATTTGATGCGCTGCATTTATTTTTTAATAATGGTTTAATGATTCGGCCGACGGTCTTCGGCTGTCGGCTGACAACTTTGAGTCCTAACTAGTCACCTGATTAAATTTGTTTTTGTTGAAAAAGTGAGAAACTTTATTGCCAGCAACTCAGGTTAAAGTTAGCATGTCATCTATGCCCGAACCAGATGTTTCAAATATGAAGGCCAACCATTTGCGCAAAATCATCCATATCGATATGGACGCATTCTACGCATCAGTGGAACAACGCGACAATCCGGCATATCGCGGTAAGCCAATTGCTGTTGGCGGGTCCCCGGAAGGTCGTGGAGGCGTTGTGGCGACCGCCAGTTATGAGGCCAGAAAGTTCGGGGTGCGGTCGGCTATGACGTCCAAAAGAGCCTTGCAGCTTTGTCCCCATATCATATTTGTTTATCCAAGATTTGACGCGTACAAGCAGGTGTCCCGCCACATTCGTCAAATATTCGAGCGATATACGGACTTAATTGAGCCGCTGTCGCTTGACGAAGCATATCTGGATGTTACGGAAGACAAGTTGGGCGTAAGTTCTGCGATAGAAATTGCGGTGCAAATCAAAAGTGCGATCCGCGACGAACTGAATCTGACGGCATCAGCCGGAGTTTCCATCAATAAATTTGTCGCTAAAATAGCTTCCGGCCTGAACAAGCCCGACGGGCTTACGTTTATTGGCCCATCTAAAATCGAGCATTTTATGGAAAACCTGCCAGTGGAAGATTTTTTTGGTGTTGGGAGAGTGACAGCATCAAAAATGAATTCATTAGGTTATTTCAAAGGGGCAGATTTAAAGGCTGTCACCGAAAACGAACTGGTTAAATCCTTTGGAAAACTGGGCGGGTTCTTATACAGAGTGGTAAGAGGAATTGACCACCGCCCCGTTCTCGCCGACCGTGAAACAAAGTCAGTTGGCGCCGAAGATACCTTTTCACATGATCTGACTGAATTGGAAGAAATGGCAAAAGAACTCTACGCCATTAGCCAAACGGTTCATAAAAGACTACAAAAGAATAGTCTCGCAGGTCGCACCGTCACCTTGAAGATCAAGTTCGGCGACTTCACTTTGATGACCAGAAATCAATCCTTTCCGCATCCCGTTTCGGATCTGGATACAATATATGAAACAGCGAAAACGCTTCTGGAAAAACTGGATCTTCAGGATCGGCCTATTCGACTTCTAGGGATTTCAATTTCCAATTTTGGTGAAACAAAGTCGGCCTTTAAGTCAAAAGGCGATCCGAACCAACTGGAAATCTTTTGACCGTAACTTAAAGTAACAGAACATCTACTCGATGGGCCTGAACCTTCTGTTCGCATTTTGACCAGGAAAAAATAGTAAACCGACCATCTTGAGATGCTACCAACGCGATCGCGTCCCGCTGATCGTGCACAAACTGGGCAGCCGATAAATGTCTGGTTCCACCATTCTGAACGGGCGGTATAACCCGACCGACATTTCCCACAACAGGCTCTGTTAGCAATATCTCGTCAATTGGAGCTTTCCCTTGCCCTCTGGCTATTTTAGCGCCGAAAGCCAGCAGCTCATATTGATCATTTATAATGGTCGCTCCATCCACTGCGGTGAGGCCAGCCATACTGTTAATGGACTGAGTCAATCTGCTTTGCCATTCTGCAAAGTGCTCCTTTCCTGGCTTTAACTTGCTCAGTTCAGAAAGTTCTGTGAAAGTCGGCGATACACTGTAAGATATCGGGTGCACGATCGACTCACGCCAGTTTTCATTTCCGGTCGGGACAACAAGCAATATGCCTCCTCGGCCATGAGCGCGCATCGAAGCGGCCAGAAGCACTTGAATATTGGATGAATTGTTCCATAAACTGGTTTCGTGAAACCCTATCATATTATTGACAACTGAAGGACAGTCAGGAACCCTGGCAGCTGCATCGTCCACGATCTTCACCTGGTCTCCTTTCAGCACAGCAACGTTCACGAACTTGCCATATCCATCTCTGCGACGATGCTTGATGACCAGCACGCCCGGCTCAACCACCTCTATAACGAAACACAAAGCTGGGATTACGCGGGTTGTTCCCCATATGTACAGGCCGTTATCATCATACCAAACACCCAAGTGTATCCCTGAACGCTCAACAGCAGGTGCCAGCTTTATCAACACATCTGATTTAAACTCAAGGTTGTGGCCAAAAATGAGTGGATCGCCCGACATTTCTGGCGGTAAAAATGCGATGGAAATCTTGGGCGCCCGGCCCTCCTCCTTTCTCAGACTGGTCCAGAATGTCGTATCGACCAACCGTTCCACAGCTCTCGCATCGGGTCTTGGGGCAAGATCTGGTCCGGGAATAAGGTCGGTAATGCTATGATGATGAAGAAAATGATCCTCAACCGTGCGCGATATCGCCCGAGCGGCCTGATATGTCGAAAATGGAACAAAGTCACTCACTGGGTTATCTATATTATAATCACTCACCATACTTACTGAGATAAAAAATTGTTGAAAGTTCTAGGTCCGGACGATTCGAGATTCTTAAGCCCTCATGACTGGAAACGCGAACTGCTAATGAAAAGTTGGGCACCACTAATATAATAAATAACAAATGTATATAACGACACCCCAAATAATCGTTATCAGTCGCGGTAAGTCACCTAAAAATTCATTTAGTCACCAAGAATTGTCGCGATGTGAGCCGCACATGGGAAAAATTGCAACAATTTTTTAAAATTTTCACCCCCATTTTTCAATTCGTTAGTTCTTCACAATCAACCTATTTACAGATTTTGAACTATATATGCGTGAGAATTTTTTCGTTAAATATCCGCAATGATTCCAACCTTTGTACGTCTTAAATACTCCTTAAAGATGATTGCCCCATAATACAGGACATCCGAAAGATTATAAAGAGAAGCATCTGTTAGCCATAAAAAATCTATTAGCTATGAAAATAATATCTTTAACACAATTAAATCAGCCAAACGGAATATTTCCGTTTGGCTTTCTCCCCCTAACAAGATCGGAAAAGCTCAAATTCTAAAAGTTTAATTTCCGGAGATATCAAATTCATGGCCAACTTTTTCGCAATTCCAGAAGTCACGTATTGACAAAATACGGGATGAAAGGATTCAGCTATTGCCACTTTGCTGCGCCAAATCTTGTACCGGATATTAAATCCACTTAGCTGGCTTGATTGTTTTCTATTAAATCAAAACAATTGGAGCATTCAATCAGCCACGCTTTCAATGGACAGATCAGACAAGTAACTGCCTGATTAACAATAAACTACATAAATAAATAAGATTTGGGTATAAAATCTACCTAACTTAACCGGGCAAATTTGATGAAAACTATTTCAGTAGTTATTCCAAACTACAATGGAAAGCACCTGTTCGAAAAATATTTTGATCATAATTACCAAATTTTCAAATCCTTAAATACAGAGGTAGAGATAATTGTGGTGGATGACGCATCAAAAGATGATTCAGTAGCATATTTAAAAGAACATTACGGGAACAAAATATTGTTGATTGAGAAGAAAATTAATACCGGATTTTCAGAATCATGTAATATTGGAATCCAAAAAGCTTCGAAAGATTTGACATTTTTATTAAATACAGATGTAAAACTGGAAAGCGATTATTTCAATAAATTGTTTAAATATTTTGAACCCAAAGATACATTTGGTGTAATGGGGCGCATTATCGGGATGAACGATGATGATATTCAGGATGCCGCGCGGTCTCCCAAGCTTTTTGGGCGGAAAGTGAAACCAAGCCACTTTTTTTACCTTCGAGATGGGAAAGTATTGACGCCAACGTTCTATCTTTCCGGAGCGATTGCTTTGATGGATACCAAAAAACTTAAGTCAATTAACGGATTCAACGAACTTTTTGGGCCATATTATGGTGAAGATCAGGAGCTTTCGATCCGCGCCTGGCGACTGGGATGGAAATGTTATTATGAGCATGAGGCAATATGCCGTCATGAGTTAAAGGCCAGTACGAAGTTTCATGCAGACCGAAATCATATCAAAAGAATTCACTTCAGAAACCGTTATTACCTTCATCACCTACATTTGTCAGGCAAGGATCTGGCGCTTTACCATGCGCAGATTTTCTTGACAGATTTCGTTTTCAGCCTACTTTCATTTCAAACCTACAAGGTTGAAGCGTACGTAGATTTTATTCGGAACCGCCACAAATTGACTGAACGAAAGGACAATTTCTCGACGTTGATGAAAAATATGAAGTCGGATATAAGTATTCATGACATAATCAGCAATATCAAAACCTCTATCCAAAATGAACGGGTAGTTTGGCTGTGACGTTTCTCACAGTATCATATTAAAAAGCATCGGCAAACGTAACCAGTCGACTGACAAGAACATTCCTCTTGCCAGTCGTGTTACTTTAAAAGCCATAGTAAACTCAAATGAAAATATATTTCAGATTATTATCTTTTGCACAACCCATTTCGCGTTTTGCGGTTCCGTATCTAATCTGTACCGTTCTGGGTGTGATTTTCAATACCCTCAATCTTGCCCTGTTAGCACCACTTTTGCTAACGCTTTTCAATAGTAAGGAAGGAACTGCGGCACTCGCCAAACCGGGAAGTTGGTTTGACGTTCTTGGCAATTTCAACTATTACGCTCAGCAGGTAAGCATCGAATATGGCCCTCATGGCGCGCTCAAAATTGTTTGCGGTGTCATAGTTGCCTCGGTTATGTTGTCCAACGTATTTCGATATTTTTCTCAAAGAGTGATGGAAAATCTCAGGATCCATACACTTCTCAACTTAAGGAAAACTGTCTTTGACAACGTAATGAATTTACATATCGGATATTTCAGCAACCAGCGGAAGGGAGATATTATTTCCAAAATCGCTTCTGATGTGCAGGTGGTGCAGTTTTCAGTAACAGGTACATTGCAAGTTGTTTTTAAAGAACCACTTCAGTTACTGGCATACGTCTTCATGCTTTTTGCGACTTCCGCCAAACTCACCTTTTTTGCTATTCTCGTTATACCCGTTTCTGCCTTTCTAATATCGAAAATTGTAAAAAGATTGAAACAACAGGCCTCGCAAGCCCAGCAGTTATTTGGCTTAATGATTAGCTATCTGGATGAAGCGCTGTCGGGAATTAAGATCATCAAGGCTTTTAATGCCACAGATGGTATCAAGGAAAAATTTCACCAGGAAAACATTAAATATTCTGACCTGGGCCGAAAAATGGCACGACGTCAGCAGCTTAGTTCGCCTGTCTCTGAATTCCTGGGCGTGACCATGGTGGCGATTATTGTTCTTTACGGAGGGTCGTTAATACTTGATAATCAATCAGATCTGAGCGTATCCAAGTTTGTTGCTTATATCGCGCTCTTCTCGCAAGTAATGCGCCCAGCCAAGGCTTTGACGGACTCGTTCAGCACTATCCACGCGGGAATTGCGGCCGGAGAACGTGTTTTGGAACTGATCGACGAAAAGCCTGCGATCACAGACAAACCCGGCGCAAAGGATATTACCGATTTCAAACATTCGATTCACCTGAATCATCTTTCGTTCTCATATCCCGGCCGGAAAGTATTGGATGATATAAATGTCGCCATTAAAAAGGGCCAGACAGTAGCCCTTGTCGGACCATCTGGAGGAGGTAAATCCACCTTGATGGATTTAATTCCCAGGTTCATCGAGCCGCAAGAAGGGTCGGTCACAATTGACGGTATTGATGTGCAGGATATCAAACAAGAATCCCTGTGGGCGATGTTTGGAATAGTGAATCAGGAATCCATGCTTTTCAACGAAAGTATATTTAATAATATCGCTTTTGGAGCGCCTCATGCAACTCAGGAACAAGTGGAAGCAGCCGCAAGGGTAGCAAACGCGCATGAATTTATCTTGCAAACCGAGCATGGCTATCAAAGCAATATCGGGGACCGTGGCATGAAGTTATCCGGAGGACAAAAACAGCGGATATGTATTGCCCGGGCGGTACTAAAAAATCCACCTATCATGTTGCTCGACGAGGCGACTTCAGCCCTGGATACGGAATCAGAAAAAATGGTGCAGGAAGCGCTTAACAATCTGATGAAAAACAGAACCTCTTTAGTCATTGCCCACCGCCTGAGCACGATCCAGAATGCTGATCTGATATTGGTCCTTGAAGAAGGGAAAATTGTAGAACGCGGCTCGCATATGGATCTGATTTCGGGCAATGGTTTGTACAAGCGATTGATTGATATGCAGACGTTTAGCGAGGGATGATATGGAAAGTTGGCCTTTGATTTCAGTTGCGCTCTGCACCTACAATGGGGAGGAATTTTTAGAAGAACAACTAGATTCTATTGTCAATCAAACCTATCCGCGTCTGGAAATTGTGGTGGTTGACGATTGCTCAACTGATGCGACGCGGGATATCCTGAACGCATACGCTACAAAGCATAACAACATCCGCCTGTTTCAAAACACTCAAAATCTTGGATATAACCAAAATTTCGAAAAGGCTCTCATGTTATGTAATGGTGAAAAAATCGCGATCAGCGATCAGGATGATATCTGGGATCCTGAGAAAATAAGCTTGCAGTATGCGGCCTTTCGTGACAATGAACTGATATACCACGACTCAGAGTTGGTTGACAGACATGGTTCTTCGATGAATACGAAAATTTCGGACAAATTCAGTTTCTACAGGGGTGATAATCCTGAACCGTTTTTATTTATGAATTGTGTTTCAGGGCATAGTATGATGATTAAAAAATCGCTGATAAACAGTGCATTACCTTTTCCTGATGGGTTGCATTATGATCATTGGCTCGCCTTTGTTGCCACCAGTAATGGCAAGATCGACTTTGTAAGTAGATCCTTAGTTAAATACCGCCAACATTCGAAAAACAGCACTGACCTTTTAGGAATTTCCAAAACCGTTGCCTCAAAAAGCAAAAGGATTGAGAAATTGGAAAAAGAGACGGAATGGTTAAAGCGCTGCGCCGAATATTCAAGCGACAAAAGCCAACTGCTTATCAACCAGTTATATCAGCTTAGTAAAAAAAGGAATGCCTCATTTTTTGAAGTCGGATATGGGCGCTTGATATGGAAGAACCGAAAAACATTGCTAGCGCTTCTGAGAAAATCCGATATCAGTTTATTTTTCTTTTCGCTTAGGAAGATATGGGGTGCAAACGCTAAAATGCTAACTTAGAATACACGCCGGGATGAGCAAAAAAGTAAGTATCATAATACCCTCGCACAACTACGGTTTCATTATTAACGAAACCCTTGAAAATTTGCAGACTCAGGCATATCAGGATTGGGAAGCGTTGATAATCGACGACGGTTCCACTGACAATACGCGTGAAATAGTAAATAATTTTGCAAAAAATGATGTTCGAATTCAATACCATTTTCAAGAAAATAGGGGCGTTTCTGTAGCCCGAAATCACGGCTTCAAAAAGTCTGTGGGGGCATATATTCAGTTTTTAGATGCTGATGACTTATTGAGTAAAGAGAAGTTGAGTAAACAGGTTGAGTTCATGCAAACGCATCCGGAAGTCGACATTTCCTATACAGATCATATTTATTTCGAAAACGAGAATCCGGAAAAGGAATACCCTGATTACGAGATGAATAACCATCACTGGCTGCAAAAAATTGATGCAAAAGGATTTGCTGCGCTTTCTCTCCTCACTTATTCCAATATTGCTGTCGTGAGTAGTCCGCTTCTAAAAAGAGAAATTGTCGAAAAAGTGAACGGCTTCCCTGAGGATAGCAAGTATACCGAAGACTGGGAGTTTTGGTATCTCTGCGCGATTCACGGGGCGCATTATTCATTTCTTCACCAGCCTTCAGCTAATACCAGAATTCGTATCCATCACCGCAATACGAGTAAGAATATTCAGACCATGCAGGCTGGCGAGTTGACGTTCCGTAAACGAATTGTGAATTATATAAACGACTCGAAAGGCCTTTCAGAAGAAGAAAAAATAAAGCTTCTGGATCGCAACGAAGCAAGTACTCAGAAACTCTACAAATATATGATGTACCATATAGATCTGACTAGTCTTCAACAACTGAGGGTGATGTATGGACTGACCAATCCGTTAAAATTTGTCTCCTTTTGCTTTAAGTCCCTCAATTACAAGCGAAAAGAATTGTTTAAAACAAGAAAGCATCGATAATGAATAAGGCCGCTCCAATTGAAATAGACATCATTATACTTAGTTATGCTAAAACCGATGCATTGAAGGCAATCACCGAAGACGCCCTAAAATCGCTTGCGAGTTCGGAAAATCCTTTTCATATCAAATTCAATGTGGTCGTCGTTGAATCAAACAAAAAACTAAAACCATACCAGTATGCAGGTACCAAAACGATATACCCATGGCAACGGTTTGGATATCACCGGTATATGAATATTGGCATTCGCAAAACGAATAGCAACTATATCTGTATTTGTAACAATGACCTACTGTTTCATAAGGGATGGGCATCAGAAATTCTTACAGCTTTTAATCTGGATTCAGAACTGGCAAGTGCGAGCCCGGCCTGCAGCATCCATCATCCAGAACATGGAATTGCACTTCACAATGGGGTGCATTACGGTTATGAAGTCCGTAAAGAATTAGTGGGATGGTGCATTTTCTTCAAAAGGGAAAATTTGAAAATAACAGGCCCGCTAGATCCAGCATTTAAATTCTGGTTTGCAGATAATGATTACAGCAACACACTCAAAAAACATCATTTAAAACACGCATTGGTCACATCTTCAATTGTCGACCATTTGGAAAGCAAAACTTTAAAGACAAAAAGTACGATAGAGCAAGAGCATCTTACCAGCCGCGAAAGATTTTACTATGAATATAAATGGCAAGGACGAAGCTTTTTCTCTTACCTGAATCGGGTGAGAAAATTCAATAAGGAGTTACGGAAAATGAGAAAATAAAAGCGGTGCTTCAGTACTTAACAATTCGCAAGAACAATTTGTAAATGAAACTGAAAGTCGTCACTCTCGACTTTCGTGTACTCCATATCAATTTCATAAGTTCGGTTTTAGTGAACTGTTTTTTTGATAAAGAATCGTCCACAAAAACCTCAAACGCATATCTCTCAATACCTTTCAATTGATTTTCAGGTAATTGATCCACATTTACAGGTAAAACACTGGCCCATTTTTTGTGAACCTTTAAAATCTCGGTTAGCCATTTTTGGTTGAAATTTCCATCTGACAAGTGTTTCAAAAGTATCTCAAACGTAACGGCAACGTCAAATTCCTGTCCGACAGCTATTGAAAAATCCAGGTCATATCCATGAAATTCTGGCAACAGTTTTTCGTCAAAAGAATACTTTGATAAAACTGACTTTGTAGTACAAAACCAACAGCCATCTAGGCAAGCGACTTTCGAAAGACTTTCATTTTTGGGATTGCGGTAATCCAGCGCATCAGGCTTTCCGGTATGCTTAAAACCTTGAATAAGATTACAATAAAAGCCACCATTTTGCTGAAGATGATAATTGTACCAGCTTGACGGAGATAGCGATTTATATCCGCCGCCGGCAATTCCCAGAAGTCCGAGAAGAGGATTATTCCTGAAAATTGCAAGCACTGTGCCTCCCCAATGCGGCGTCATCATTACGATATCTTCGTGCATAAAACAAACAACATCATACTTCGAACTTTTTACAGCCAAATTATATACCTCACCTATTCCTCTTTTCTTACCTATATTATTGATCACAATTACCTCGTGCTCAACACCAATCGTTCGCGCTACACTTTCCTTCGCTCCCGAAAGTTCCAGCTCGTTAACCGAACATATAATAATAGAAATCATGCATCAATTACTTTAAAACATTCCTGATTTAATACTCCAATATCCGGCAAACTGATATTATTCAAGTAGATTATCTTTTTACCTGAATTTTATAACAGAATTCTATCAGAAAAACTCATGAAAAAAATTTTAGCGGTTTTAGCTCTTCTTCTTTACCTCCCGGCTCAGGCCCAAGTCCACCTCGCTCGCCTTTTTTCCGATCATGTGGTTTTGCAAAGGCAGAAGCCTATCCCTGTTTGGGGTTGGGCCAAACCGGACGAGAAAATAAAGGTAGTACTTGCCGGACAAACCCAATCCACAAAAACCGATAAATCAGGAAAATGGACCGTTACTTTTAATCCAATAGAAGCTGGTGGACCATATGTGATGACTGTCTCGGGGAAATCCGAAAATCTTTCAGTTCAGGATATTCTTATTGGGGAGGTTTGGCTCTGCTCCGGTCAATCGAATATGGAGTGGAGGGTTGCACAGGCCAATAATTTTTCCGAAGAAAAGAAAAACGCTGATTTCCCCCAAATCAGACACTTTAAAGTAGAGCATAAGGTAACTCTCGAGCCTGAAAAGGATTTGGAAACCGGAGATTGGAAAGTCGCTTCCGCTGAAACCGTGGGCGATTTCTCTGCTGTCGGCTTCTTCTTCGCTCGTGAATTATATCAAAAATTGAAGGTGCCAATCGGCCTGGTGCATTCATCTTGGGGTGGCAGCCAGGTGGAAGGCTGGATTAGTAAAGAAGCGATGTTGTCAGATCCTGAACTTCGGAATTATGCTCAGAACCTTCCAACGACCTGGGAAAAAGCCGACGTGATTATGGATAACAAATTGCGCAAACAGTTGTTCAAAAACACTACGGTAAATCCGACAGCAGAAGACGAGAAAACATATGTAAGTGGAAATGCCTCTTTCACAAATTGGCAAAAAACAGATAATCCAATCGGACAATGGGATTGGAAGGGCTTGATGGGTTTCAGAGGCCAGGGATATATGGCAAAGGAAATCGAAATATCAGCCGATCTGTCCGGGAAAACAAGCGTGCTCACCCTTCCGGAGAACGACAGTCCAAATCAGATTTATATCAATGGAAAACTGGTTGCAAGCGAAACTGTGAAGGGCCCCAAGAAAATTAAGCTACCTGAAAATACCTGGAAAGCAGGTAAAAATCAGCTGGTTATCAAGTTAGGCGGGATGGTTGAAATGTCGTGGTTTGGGCCGGGTTTTTCTGGCTCGCTAAATGATCTGTATTTAGAAGGCAACGGACAAAAAACAATGATAACAGGCGACTGGTATCTGATGCCTTCTTTCGCGGAACCCCACGTATATGCGCATTTGATGAACAATGTGGGAACGACAATATACAACGCCATGATCGTTCCTTTGATCCCCTTCGCGATGCGTGGTGTCCTTTGGTATCAGGGTGAATCAAATGCCGGAAGAGCATACCAATATCGCCAGTCTTTCCCGTTGATGATCAACGACTGGCGGAAATTATGGAACGATAACTTCTCATTTTATTGGGTTCAGCTCTCAACATTCGGTCCGGAAAATAATAGCAATACCGGAAGCAACTGGGGCGAATTGCGGGAGGCGCAGAATATGACCTTGAAACTACCGAACACCGGAATGGCCGTTTCGACAGATATTGGCAATCCAAAAGATATCCACCCAACTAACAAACAGGACGTGGGGCACAGGTTGGCGACGAACGCCTTGAAACTGAACTACGGCATGGATATCCCATATGCTTCCCCTTTATATGATGCAGTTTCTTTCGACGGGAATTCAGCAACCATTTCGTTTAAATATGCCGACAATGGATTGATAATCAAGGACAAATATGGATATCTGAAAGGTTTTGAAATTGCAGGAGACGACAAAATTTTCCATTTTGCAAAAGCTGAAATTAAAGGTAATAAAGTAGTCGTGTATAGTGACAAAGTTTCCAAACCCGTTTCGGTAAGATATGCATGGTCGGATTCACCCGTGGACGCAAACCTTTTCAGCGTCGACGGCTTTCCAGTAAGTGGCTTCCGTACTGATACCTGGCCGGGAATTACCATCAACAACAAGTTTGAATAAAATTTTATGCTTAATTCAAAAACCAAATGGTCAGCTGCGTTCAGTTTAGGGCTGCTGATTACTGCCGCTTTGATCACCTCCTTTGACGGTCCGGCAGAGGATACCGACTGGCCAGAATATCTGGGAGGGCCAGACCGAAATCACTATTCGCCATTGACGCAAATAAACCCGTCGAATGTTGCCAACCTGAAAGTCGCATGGACTTATTCGATGCCCGATTCTGGTCAAACACAGGCCAGCCCGATCATTGTAGATGGAGTATTATATGGCGTAACTCCGGCAGTGCAGGCCTTTGCGCTGGATGCGGCGACAGGAAAACAACTCTGGATATTTGGAGATAAATCAAAAAACGGGTCAAATACCAGTCGTGGAGTAACCTATTGGCAAGATGGAAATGACAAGCGCATTATGCATTCAATGGGTTCGTCACTATTTGCCCTGGATGCTAAAACTGGACTTCCCATACCAACATTTGGCGACGGCGGACATATCGATTTGCACACGGGCTTGCCTGATATTGCAAAGGACAAATACATGGTTTCCAATACACCGGGCACCATTTTCGAAGATTTGATCATTATGCCACTAAGGCTTTCGGAGGAATCTGACGCCGCTCCTGGCGACGTTAGGGCATTCAACGTTAAAACCGGCAAGCTGGAGTGGACTTTCCACACAATCCCATATCCGGGTGAGTTTGGGTATGAAACATTCCCGCCTGACGCATATAAAAACACATATACCGGTGCTGCCAACAACTGGGCAGGAATGGCTGTAGATCGTAAAAGAGGCATATTGTTCGTGCCAACCGGTTCGGCAGGATATGATTTTTACGGAGGTAAGAGAAAAGGACAAAACCTCTTTGCCAACTGCCTGCTCGCGCTCGACGCACGCACCGGCAAAAGATTATGGCATTACCAAACGATGCACCATGATATCTGGGATCGCGATCTTCCCGCCCCTCCTAACCTGGTGACCATCAAGAAAAATGGAAAAAGCATCGATGCGGTGGTTCAGGTGAGCAAGCAAGGATATGTATTTGTCTTTGACCGGGTTACGGGAAAACCATTGTATCCGATAAATGAAAAGCCTGCGCCGCAGAATGCACTTCCCGGTGAATATCCGTGGCCAACACAACCGGTTCCATCCAAACCAGCACCATATGCCCGTCAGGCATATCAACTTACGGAAAAAGATATCAGTCCATATGCTGAGGACCGGGATTCTTTGGTTGCGAAATTTAAAACATACAAAAAAGGGCATTTTGCAGCCCCTAGCCGAGAGGGCACTGTAATATTACCTGGATTCGACGGAGGTGCGGAATGGGGAGGCTCAGCTGCAGATCCTGAGGGGACTTTGTATGTTAACAGTAACGAAATGGCGTGGATATTAACCATGAAAGACACGCCAAAGGCAAGCGAAATGTCTAATCTGAGTCCGGGAGAAAAGGTATATACTACCTACTGCCCTACATGCCATGGCCCGCAACGCAAAGGAAATGCCAAAAGCGGTTATCCTTCCCTGATTGATATCGGAACCCGCCGCGACCGCGCGTTTGTCAATCAATTGATAACAAGTGGAAAAGGTATGATGCCCGGGTTTACAATGCTCACCTCTGACGAAAAACAAGCCTTGGTTTCATTCCTTTTCGGAGACGAAAAAGTAGAAGCGGTATCCAATATTCCTGCGTCTCAAAAAACTTATTTACCATATCAAAGCACTGGGTATAACAAGTTTCTGGACAGCAAGGGTTTACCAGCTATATCTCCTCCGTGGGGTACATTGAACGCCATTAATTTAAATACCGGCGAATATCTCTGGAAAATCCCATTCGGTGAAACGGAATCACTTAAAGCAAAAGGCTTCCCGACCACAGGCAGCGAAAATTACGGCGGACCGGTTGTAACAGCCAGCGGACTACTTTTCATAGCCGCCACCAAAGACGGAAAATTTAGAGCATATGACAAGAAGACAGGAAAACTGCTTTGGGAAACGCAACTCCCCGCCGCCGGCTTTGCAACTCCTGCAACTTATATGGTGAATGGAAAGCAATATATCGTGATTGCCTGCGGAGGAACGAAATTGGGGACCAAGAAGGGGAATAGTTGGGTAGCTTTTGGGTTGGAGTAGAGTAGAAATTTGAGTCTTATATGAAAAGAGGGCTGGATAGTGATTTTATCCGCGCCTCTTTTCGTATTGGAAGCTTACCTTCTCACTACCAACTTCTTAGTCACTTCTCCAATGGTCAACAGATAAATACCATTATGCAAACTCCGAATATCAATTGTTTTGCCACCAGGAATTTTGGTATCCATTAACACCTTTCCATTTAGGTCTTTCAGTACAATTTCATTTCGGGAAGCAAGATTTTTGACCAGAATATAATCGGATGCGGGATTCGGATAAACCACTGGATCGGCAGCTGAGTTTTCAACAGCAATCGTTCTTGAGTATTCGAATTTGCCATTGTGATCAATTTGTTTCAACCGATAATAACTTTTGGCAAGTGGATTTTCGTCTATGAACGAATATTGATTTTGCTCTTTCGAGTCACCATTTCCATCTATAAAGCCTATCATCTCAAAGTTAAGACCATCGCTACTTCTTTCAATTTGAAATCCGGCATTATCAGTTTCGGCGGTGGTTTTCCAGGCAAGCATGTTTTTATAATATTCTTTTTTTCCAGTGAACGAGACAAGTTTCACAGGCATACTTCTAACATTTTCGTCAAAGCTAATAAGCGTGAGGCCAGAAACATATGTGTTGGTTACATCGACACGATAGATACCCTCTTCATCAATATCGATATACTCATTACCCGTGACTGTTCGAAACAAAACAGTGTTCTTATACCATTTATAGGTATTATCTGCGACATTCCCGCCAGCATGCACATATAGTGTACCGAACAATGAGCCACCACTAAGGGGTATCATTGCCAGAATTCGTATTTTCTCCTGTGGAGCATAATAATCAAGACGACTCATATTTTCCCCCATCCCATCAAAGGTAAAGGATTGGTTATTGAGATGAACCTCTGCAGACGCGGGCAGGCCTGAAAGATCCGGAATAGGGCCGCTTAGTTTGCCAAACATAACGTATGTGTCGCCAGTGAAAAATGGGTCTGCAAGCTCAGGATTGTGACGAAAATAAAAACCCAAATTTAAATACACCAAATGTGGAAGGGCACCCAAACTACCGGGAATAGAACCACTCAAATCATTGTTTTCAAGATCCAAATGCTGTAATTTCGCCAAATTTCCCAGTTGTGCTGGAATTGAACCGCTAAGACTTTGTCTCGCTAAATCGAGATATTCTAAATTCATCAAATTACCTAACTCGACAGGAATGGCCCCGTTTAAAGCCCCGTTTGGGTCAAAAGTAACATCCATCGGTTCATAACTCAGATCGAGATATTTGAGCGAAGTAAGACTGCCCAAACTTATTGGTATCGTTCCTGACAACATATTGCCCGACAAATCGAAATGTTCAAGCTTTGTAAGATTTCCTACCTCAGCTGGAATTATACTTGCGATTTGATCTACCGAAGTCGTTCGAGCGATGGGTGCGGAGCTCGTTCCCTTAAAATCTAACCATTTCAATTCAGATAAATTGCCGATTTCTGCCGGTAAATGACCCGAAAGGTTGTTGCTTGGCAATTTCAACTCGTCCACTCTGCCCGCTGCATTACAAGTAACTCCGTACCAGCCACAAGGATTATCCCCGGCAGTGCCTGGCACGACCCAACCCGTCTTATTTATCCAATTGGAGCCTTCGGTGGCGTCATACAGAGCCACCAGCGCTAACCGATCAGTCTCCAACGTTTGCGCCGAGACTTGTAGACTAGATAGAAAAATTAAAAAAAGTACAAAATGTTTCATGGTTAATTTGTTGATAAACAGTGATACAATAATTAATATAGGCTCAAAAGAAAAGGTTGAGCCAAACTGGATAATTGGAAGAATTTCGGAGCGCTGAGAGTAAAATTCGGAGTAAATCGCCTTGAACGATTGTCGCGTTGTTACGAATGCAATGTAATAGAAAGGGCAAAGTAAATGAAAAAAGTCCATTCGAATTACGCGACGAGCTACTTTTGAAACCGCAATCAACAAACTTTTCATAGTCTAAACGCTTCTGGTTTTTTCAAGTTATGTCAAAACCAACTATTATGATCGAACCCGATGTTTCCCGTAAAAAAGATGGCTTTGCTGGACAGCTTGCCATTGTATTACCCAAAAGTATCATCGAAATCTGCGCAAAAACAGCCCCTATCCAAACCATGTATATTACGGATTTGGGCTTTTATCCAAAAGCGAAATTCCACTACCGTGAGCGGCCTGAGGGCGTCTCCCAAAATATCCTTATTTATTGTGTGGATGGAAAAGGCTGGGCTCAAATTGGAAATGACAAGCGCGTTTCCGTGCAAGCGGGGGAATTCCTGATCATTCCCGACTCGACGCCACATGCATACGGAGCAGACGAAACTCAACCATGGAGTATATTCTGGATGCATTTTAATGGTGAAATGGCCAGCAGCGTGTCCCACATGGCTCGTGCCCACGACGGTTCCCACGTTAACTCTATTGCCTACGACGAAGAACGAATCAGCCTTTTTAACGAAATGTACTATACGCTTGACAAAGGATACAGTCAGGACAACCTCATTTATGCGAATATGACGCTTTGGCGTTTCATGGTTTCTTTCGTTCACGGCGACAAATTTCTGTCCGCTCCCGAACTCGAAGAGAAAAATCCAGTTAAACAGTCAATTGATTTTATGAATGAAAACCTGCATAGAACACTCAAACTGTCAGATTTTGCCGACTTCCTGAATATGTCGACCTCTCACTATTCAGCCATTTTCAAAAAGAAAACCGGATATTCTCCCATCGACTATTTCAATCACCTGAAAATTCAGCAGGCCTGCCGTTACCTCCAATTTACGGACCTCAGAATAGGCGAAATCAGCCTAAAACTCGGCTTCGAGGATCAATACTACTTTTCAAGACTTTTCAGCAATATCATGGATTGTCCTCCGGTGCAATACAGAAAGAAGCGACAGAGGGTTAGTTAAGTCTTCATCCCAACCTGCCCCCACTTTCCCTTCCTCCTTTTCTCCGTCGTCCCTTTTTCCCTATCTCCCTCTCCACAAAATAATCTATCTTTTCTCGTCAATTGTCCATTGGTAGCATTATTAAAATGTTTCAATTTTACAGTGTAATAATTCTAGTCAAATGGAGAGTGTCCACACCACTTATAATAATGCCTTTGTTCTGCGTACTTCGCTCATCTCAGCTCTGGGAGGATATCTTTTCGGCTTTGATTTTGCTGTCATCGCCGGCGCGCTTCCATTTCTACGTAACGAGTTTGCTCTGGATTCCTGGTGGGAAGGATTTCTAACCGGTTCCCTGGCTCTGGGATGCATCATTGGCTGCATTATTGCCGGCAAGTTGGCAGACAATTACGGCCGAAAGAGAGGCCTTATTGTCTCAGCTGCAATTTTTGCAATATCCTCACTCGGAATGGCCTATTCTCCAACGCTGACCACATTTATATCAATGCGTTTTGCGGCGGGAATTGGTGTTGGAATGGCTTCGATGTTGAGTCCGATGTATATCGCCGAAGTTTCTCCTGCAGCAGTTCGCGGGCGCAACGTTTCAATCAATCAGCTGACGGTAGTTTTTGGCATACTAATTACAAACCTGATCAATTTCCTGCTTGCAGACAGTGGTCCGGATGCCTGGAGATATATGTTCGGTTTTGGAGCGATTCCCTCCGGGTTGTTTTTGATCGGTGTAATATGGCTGCCCGAAAGTCCGCGGTGGCTATTAAAGGCTGGGCGAAAGATGGAAGCAGAAGCTATTCTTTCCAAAATCGGGAGCGCTTCATTTGTTGAAAATTCGATATCGGAAATTGAATCAACTTTGACACACACCCATGTCTCTCTTGCCGACGTGTTTCATAAAAGCGTGCGGCCTGCGGTTATAGTTGGTATAACCCTAGCAGTTTTTCAGCAACTATGTGGTATAAACGTCGTGTTCAATTATACTTCAACACTTTTCGAATCCATCGGTGCTGATCTTGATCGACAGCTTTTTGAAATGGTAACCATCGGTATCGTTAATCTGGTTTTTACGCTGGTCGCAATGTGGCAGGTCGACAAACTAGGTCGCCGTCCTCTGATGCTGATTGGCTCCTTGGGTTTGTCAGTTATCTATATTGTTCTGGCGTATTTGTTGCAAAATGGTGCCTCGGCAGGTTTAATTTCACTTTTTGTTCTCATGGCAATTGCTATGTATGCTACCTCGCTGGCACCCGTTACCTGGGTTTTGATATCTGAGATATTTCCTAATAATATCCGTGGAATGGGTACTTCGGTTGCGACCGTTTCGCTTTGGCTGGCCTATTTTATCTTGGTTTTTACATTCCCTATTCTTTCCGAAAAAATTGGAGTATATGGGCCATTTTATATGTATGCGATGATTTGTGTATTGGGATTCTTATTTATTAAGAAGAACGTCAAAGAAACTAAAGGACAGACGTTGGAGAGTTTGGAGAAGAATTACACAATGCATTGAGCTTTTAGCTTTTAGCTTTTAGCTTTTAGCTTTTAGACAAAAAACGCTGATCATAAATCACTTACTTGTAAAATCGAATATGATTTTTGCCACTAAGTCACGAAGGTGCTTAGGTTAAATAATTGAATATTAATCGTCCTTCAGTCTTCGAGCCCTTCTGGCAAATCATGAAGACCCAACAAATCATGACAAACCTAAACGTATTTGAGTAATGAGCCAATCTGAAGATATCGTCAGGATTTGGGAGGAAACAGTAACAATTCCAACTTATGAGATTGGTGCGCCTGATAAAAATCCTATGTTTTTCGAAAAGCGCGTTTATCAGGGCAGCAGTGGTGCGGTATATCCGAATCCGGTTATTGAAAAGATATATGACAAAAAAATTGACAAGGAATACGTCGCCGTTTTTCTAGAGAATAATTACCTGAAAATCATGATTTTGCCTGAAATTGGCGGACGGGTACAGATGGCTTACGACAAAATAAAGCAACGTCATTTTGTATATTATAATCAAGTCATCAAACCAGCTCTCGTGGGACTCACCGGTCCGTGGATTTCGGGTGGAATTGAGTTCAACTGGCCGCAGCATCACCGTCCGAGTACATTTGAAAAAGTGGATCATCGAATTGAAGAAAATTCAGATGGGAGCAAAACTATTTGGGTTAATGAAGTAGAAAAAATGTTTGGGACAAAGGGGATGGCCGGTTTTACGCTGTATCCCGGCAAGGCTTATTTGGAGATCAAGGCGCAGATATATAACCGGAGCAGTTTGCCGCAGACTTTTTTATGGTGGGCCAATCCGGCGGTAAAGGTCAACGATCACTACCAGTCAGTTTTCCCTTCCGACGTAAATGCCGTTTTCGACCATGGGAAGCGGGATGTTTCCACTTTCCCGATCGCAACGGGCACTTATTACAAAGTTGATTATTCGCCGGGAACAGACATATCCAGATATAAAAATATTCCCGTGCCGACTTCGTATATGGCGGTCAATTCAGAATATGATTTTGTCGGGGGATATGAGCACGACACGCAGGGAGGTTTGCTTCACGTGGCCGATCATCATGTTTCGCCAGGCAAAAAACAATGGACTTGGGGACACGGCGATTTTGGGCAAGCCTGGGATCGCAACCTGACGGACGAAGACGGGCCGTATATCGAACTCATGACTGGTATGTTTACTGATAATCAGCCAGATTTCACCTGGTTGATGCCTTACGAGGAAAAGTCTTTTAAACAATACTTCCTGCCCTACCGAGAATTGGGCGTTGTCAAGAATGCCACAAAGGATATCCTACTGGGATTGGAAATTGTCGACGCTGTGGTTTCTGTTAAGGTGTTCGCTACTTCGGCTCAAAAAGATATAAAAATCGTTCTTTCTAAAAACGACAAGATTGTATTTGAAACCATAACCAGTATTTCTCCGGAAGAGATTTTCAGTCGTGAAGCTTCTTTTGACAACGATATGGAAATCACTGATTTTAAGTTCATTGTATATTCAAAAGCGGGTAAAGAATTAGTAAAATTTGAACCTTCTCAAAACAAAACGAAGGATATTCCTGAACCTGCCAAAGCTGCATTATTGCCAGCGGAGGTTGAAAATTGTGAGCAGCTATTTTTGACGGGACAGCATTTGGAGCAATATCGTCATGCTACATACAGCCCGGTACTGTATTACAAAGAAGCATTAAATCGTGATCCGGGAGACATCCGAAATAATAATGCGCTTGGATTGTGGTATTTGCGACGAGGGCAGTTTGCAAAAAGTAAGGAATATTTCAAGAATGCGATTGAAACCCTAACTCTCAGAAATCCAAACCCTTATGAAGGTGAGCCTTACTATAACCTTGGTCTTTGTCAGTATTATCAAAACCGATACGACGAAGCATATGAGGCATTTTATAAAGCAGCATGGTCTGCTCAGTGGCAGGATGTCGCATATTTTTCGCTGTGTAGAATTGACCTGATGCGCGGTAACTATGATGTGGCACTCGAGCATATCAATTTTTCACTAGACCGAAACGCAAAAAACAGTAAAGCTTATGTTCTTAAATCTGCTACTATGCGCAAGCTTGGTCGGACGGAAGAGGCAATGGATACTTGCAACGCTGCACTTATCCGGGACGGGTTTAACCTCGGAATTTTATTCGAAAAACACCTGATCCTGAAATCATTTAATAATATTCCGGAGTCTGAATCAGTGTTAGAAACTTTGATCCAGCTGGCGCGAGGAGAAGGAAATAATTATATTGAGTATGCCCGAGATTATGCTGCCGCTGGCCTATATACAGAAGCGATCGAATTTCTGAAGATTGGAAAAGAATGCGCCGATAACCCAATTTATTGGTACCATATGGCAGAAATATCGTTTCGATCCAATGAAATCGAAAACGTCAAAGCATACCTTGAAAGAGCAGCTAGCTTAACCCCGGGCACATATTTCGCCAATAAACCGGAAGATATTGCCGCACTCCAACTAGCGATTGAATTGAATCCAAAGGATGGATATGCTCCGTATTATTTGGGTAATCTCTGGTACGACAAACGGCAATATGAACAGGCGATCAAGATGTGGGAAGTTTCAGTGGAGAAAAATCCTGATTTCCCTACCTCGTATCGTAATTTGGGAATTGCCTATTTTAATAAAAACAATCAACCCGAAAAGGCATTGTCATGTTATGAAAAGGCTTTTTCGCTGGACAAAGCAGACGCACGCGTTTTAATGGAGCTGGATCAGCTTTATAAAAGATTGAATTATGATCCGCAAAACAGAGTGCAATTCCTGGCGAATCACTACGAAACCGTTCTGAAAAGGGACGATCTATATCTGGAATTTCTAACACTCAAAAATTTCTTAAACCAATATCAGACAGGACTCAGTTTGATAAATGACCGCCAATTTCATCCGTGGGAAGGTGGGGAAGGAAAAGTTTCAGGACAATATATTTATAGCTTGACCGAGCTAGCGAAAGAGAATATGGCCAATGGTGATTATCAAATAGCAATTGAAAAACTTACAGCTGCCAGAACCTATCCCTATAATTTGGGGGAAGGAAAGCTACCTGATGCTCAGGAAAATGACATACTGTATTGGTTGGGTTGTGCATATGAAGGTTTGGGCGAACCGAAGTTGGCTGCCGACTTTTTCCAACGGGCAACAAGAGGTACCAGCCAACCCGCCGCTGCGATATTTTACAATGACCAGCAGCCAGATAAGATTTTTTATCAGGGACTTGCTTTTCGAAAACTGGGAAATGAGCAAAAAGCGACAGAGATATTCAACGGCTTGGTGTCCTATGGCGAGGACCACATCAATGACCAGGTGACTATTGATTATTTCGCGGTATCACTTCCTGATTTATTAATATTCGACTCTGATTTAAACCAAAAAAATAAACTGCACTGCCTATACCTGATCGGCTTGGGATTATTTGGGTCTGAGGATTTTGAAGGCAGTCGCGAAGCTTTCGAGAAAGTGTTAATGGAAGATTCCGTACATTCTGGTGCGAAAACCCATTTGGAATTGCTGAATAGCAAGGTGGGACAGAGTTAATGTGCAAGGAATATACCCCTTTCGATATTATGCAATTAACAAACTTCGGACAACTCCCATCGGGCGAAGTAATTCAAAAGATTTTACTGGGCGCTGACGAAGGCCTTAAAGTCGGAATCATTACATATGGTGCAATTATCACTAATCTCTGGGCTAATAATGCTCAAAATCAACCAGTTGATGTTGCGTTAGGATTTGATAATTTAGCGGAATATGTGGAAGACCCGGCATATATTGGCGCTATTGTTGGAAGATACTGTAACCGGATCGCCGGAGGAAAATTTGAACTCGACGGGAAAGTAAATCACCTTTCAATCAACAACGGAGCCAATTGCCTGCACGGAGGGTTTTCTGGCTTTCACAAAAAGGTATGGAAACTCGAAGACGTCCAAAAGGATTTTGTAACAATGAGTTGTTTCAGTCCTGATGATGAAGACGGTTTTCCCGGAAATCTTTCTGTAACAGTGACTTATCGACTGGTCAATAACAACACTTTAAGGGTGGAGTATTCGGCAAAAACTGACGCTCCTACTCATGTCAATTTGACCCAGCATACTTACTTCAACCTTTCCGGAAATTCAGAAAATGCAATTTTGGATCATGAAATCAAGGTAAATAGCGCGCATTTTTTACCGCAAAACGAATTTTCGACCCCAACGGGGATTATTAAGGAAGTGGAAAACAGTCCGTTTGACTTACAAGAAAAAGTCAAGTTAAATAAGCCACTGTTCTCGCAAGATCCTCAAATGCAACTCGATATGGGACTGAACCATACTTTTGCCCTGACTGTAAATCAATCGGGAAAAGATACCAACGCTGCTGAATTATATTGTTTGAATTCGGGTATTCAGCTCAATATCAAGACCTCTGAACCTGGATTACATTTATATTGTGCGAATTATTTTGATGGAACCACAATGGGAAAAAATGGTCAAAAATTATTGAAATACTCTGGAATATGTCTGGAAACCCAGCATTTTCCCGATTCTCCCAATCAGCCTCATTTCCCATCTACACGACTTGATCCGGGTCAGAAATTTGAGAGTTTTACTGAATTTGAATTTCTCCCAATCAACGATTGATGGTTCAACCAAGGTCGTTTATTGTAACAAAAATGTTGGTTATCTATTACCTCTTTTAACGTCGGGTTCCCCATTCATTGCCCTTGCCAAACACAAGTAACGGTAAGTTATTCCGGCCCACCACGATTAATTTCTCTTTTTTAGTGCCTATAACTGACAATACACTTCGGCAGTCGCCACCGGCCCATATTCCCGATCTGGTATTTTCCGATATATTAAATTTGCCCCTGCCATTGCCCGCCAGCAAAACCCCATAAGAAGCATCATACTGCCCGGCGACAGGTTCTACTCCATAGTCATTCCCAACCAGAAGAATATCCAAATTGGAATCGCCGTTCAAATCGTCAATTAATATATCCTGAACCGTTGACCATTGGGCTATATCAGGCAATGGCGATAATTCGAATTTTCCATTTCCTTTACTTTCTATATAGACACTACTACAATCATAAACTTTAAAGACAGCCGACTTCTCCATCTGGTTTTTGTCCAAAATTCCTTCGATTCCGGCGGATGCATATAGTTGATAAGTCTGGAATTTCTTTTTCATCATGGGAACATGCCTTGTCAGCTCATCTCTTGAAACGACAGGATATTCTCTATCATTTAAAAAGTATGAAGCGATAGCATCCCATTTACCATTTTGGTCGAAATCACTTCCATAGATCGTTAATGGCTGGTTTTTGGCAGGTTTGTAACGGCTATTTTGTCCACGATTACCAATCACAAAATCCATATCTCCGTCACGGTCAAAATCGCCAGCCCTGATACAATTCCAGAAGCCATTTGAGTCAGGAAAAGTATTGGAATTATGCAATTTACCTTTTTCGTTTTTAAATAGTAAAATCGGCATCCACTCTCCGCCCAGCACCAACTCAGGCCACTGGTCATTGTCGATATCCACCCAAATCGCGTCCTTCACAATGCCTTGTTCAGGTCCACCCGGCATGAACTGAGATGTAACATCGAGAAATTTTCCTTTTACGTTTTTTAAAAGATGGCTCGAAGCTGCCAGTGGATATTGTAAAGCAAGTACCCCGCCCCCTCTGAAAACGTCCTGGTATCCGTCCCGGTCAAAATCTCCCACGGCTATACAGGTGCCACTGTGTTGTATTTTAGGTAACGCCGTGAGATCCAGTGTAAAATTTCCTTTCCCATCGTTTCTATAAAGGCGATCCTGATAATATGGTGAATTATCGAAGTATTCATTTGAACCGCTGACAATATACAAATCCAGATCTTTGTCATTGTCAGCATCAAAAAGAGCAACTCCTACGTCTTCTTCATCTTTTTCCAATCCATTTATAATCAATGGTTTAGAAACAAATTTCCCTTCCTTGGTTTGAATAAAAAATTCACCGGAATTATGATATGCACCTCCCACAAAAAAATCTTCGATCCCGTCTCCATTTATGTCTCCCTTCGCCATCTTGGGCCCCTGAGCTGACATTTTATGAAGTAAAAACGGCTCCTGATTAAAATCCATATATGGAACTTCCTTGTGAACAAAATCAATCCCAACTCGACTTGCGATTTCTTCAAATTCGGGTTTAGGTTGACTATTGCTAAATTTCCCGGAGGCGTTTATGTATGAAACCGTCAGTTGCTGATTGGCTGTTATATTTTTCAAAATCTGAAACCTTCCATCTGGCCATATTATCTTCACAGAATCCGCATTTTTCGATTCACCCAAGCCGAAATGAAGCGAACCTATACTTGCTGATTGAAAACCTCTCGTACTTTGCTGAACGCGTTCCTGAATTTTATCGTCAGAATAGACAATGACTTTTGTACCGTATCCGAAAGCATTTCCAGCATATCCTTTCAGCGCAATCTTGATATAATTAAAGTTCTTGGAATTGTTAAGCCATATCGAAGCCGGTTCATTCATGTTATTAACTACCAAATCAAGATCTCCATCGTTGTCCAAATCGGCATAGGCCGACCCGTTGGAAAGTGACGGTTTTTCAGCTATCCAACCGGCACCAATATCGTCAAATTTGAACCCATCCTTATTTTTGAATAATCGGTTTGCCTTTTTAAGTGTTGCCATTTTTTTCGCACCGTCTTTCATGTGCCGGTCGATTTCATGAGCAGGAACGCCCTTTTCAGCAAGTGATACATTGTATGCGACAAAATCCAGATCAGTCACGTCGCGCAGGTATCCATTGGTAATGTACAAATCCTGCAAACCGTCGTTATCAAAATCTGCAAATAATGGAGACCAGCTCCAGTCAGTACTTGAAACTCCGGCAAACTGACCAATTTCCGAAAATTGCGGTACCGGTTTGCCGTTTTTCGACACGTTTCCCTGATTGGAAAACAGCATATTGCGCATAAATTGCGGATGATATCCCAATCCCAAACTTTGCTGGAATTGCAGAAAATTAGCCGGGCCAGCCATTTTTTTTCTCTGCTCATTATCAGCAGGAAGCATATCCACAGACATTAGGTCCGTTTGGCCGTCGTTATTAATATCTGCCGCATCGCTCCCCATCGAAAATTGACTATGGTGGGCAAAACTCTCTTTTGAAATTTCAGAAAATGTGCCATTTTGATTATTCAGATAAAGCAAATCATTGGCCAGAAAATCATTTCCCACAAAGATATCCTCCCAGCCATCTCCATTGAAATCAGCTATTGAGAGCCCCAAACTCATTCCATCATGCAATATGCCAGCCTTTGAAGAAATATCTTTAAACTTTCCGTTCCCGGTATTTTCGTAAAGTTTATCCACCGAAAATCCTGATCCGTCGGATTTGGGTAGAACAAGTTTGTTGGGGTTCCTTTCCAGATTGGTGCTAGTAATCATGAAAAGATCCAGGTCGCCATCTTTGTCAAAATCAAAAAAAGCTGATTGATTCGTATATGAAGTATCAGCGATCCCAAACTCCGCAGCCGCTTCCCGGAATTTCGAATTTCCGAGATTCAGGTATAGCTGATTGGCTCTTTGAACACTCGGAAAATTCCCTGATTTGCAGACATATATATCCAACAGACCGTCCGCATTTACGTCTGCCATAGTAACTCCTGTACTCCATCCGAACTTTTTTATTCCCGCCGATTCGGTAACATCCTCAAAGTGAACCGGCTCCCCTTTTTTCGTTTTGTTCAGATAAATACGATCCCCAACCTGATTACCTGTGAAGTACAAATCAGGCAGCCCATCATTGTTAATATCCCCGACCGCAACCCCTCCACCGTTATATACATAGGTATAGTCGATCAAATTTTCGTGGTCATTTTCTGTTACTTTGTTATTAAAAGTCACACCTGAAACTTCTGGTGAGAGCAACGTAAAAAGCCTGTCAGGTTCTTTCTGACAGGCTATTAACAAGATGAATGAAATTAATATAGTTAGCTTTTTCATCTGATTCAAAAAGCGGGACGGAAACTGAAACAAGTTCTGATCACTTCACCTCCACAATTTCAATCACAACACTCGTTCTGCCACGGGTTACCATTGGATTGACACCGACGTTCATCAGGAAATCGCCGGAATATACCTTTTGATTATCGATTGGCGTTCTGGCTCCGTCGGATATGTTTACCTCTTTCAATTTGTATTTTTTCTTGCTATCCAAACCTTGCATTTTGATCGGCGACTTGGTGAACTCGGAATCATATCGATTGCTGATCAGATAGTTAAATTGAATCGCATGGTCCCTTTGAGGATTAGAAAACATCAGCGAGGCATATGGATGTGCATATGGGTCAGCCAGGCGATACAAGTCTCCGTGCCAAATTACATCTTTGGTGCGGTTGTATGTCTCCAACGCAGTCTGAGCGGTTTTCAGGTCCTTTTCATTCAAATGGCTGACCACAATGTCAAAACCCAATTTTCCCATCATCGCAACATCAGTCCTGAATTTCATCGAAGCCTTGCTCCAGTCCGTCACGTGATTGCAATGTGCTATGGCTGGAAAAAACTTTGAATTTTCCCATTGGATAAACACGCGCTCAATCGGGTCGGTATTGTCGCTGAGCCAATATTCCGAGAAATACTTTAACGCACCATAATCAACCCGGCCACCGCCGCCGGAGCAAAGCATCATTGGCACTGTCGGGTATTTCGCCCGGATTCTTTCCAAAACTTTATACAGCCCCTTTACATAATCGACATAAACTTGGGTCTGCTTTTTACCTGACTTCTTAAGGTACTCAGAATGAGCATTATATATCACTGCATTACAATCCCATTTTATGAAAGCCAAATTTGGATTTTTTGTAAAAAGATCGTCCAGGACGCCAAAAACAAAGTCCTGAACCTGCGGATTCGCCAAATCGAGCACCAATTGATTTCGAAAATAATGCTCAGGCCGTTCTGGCTGTTTGATCACCCAATCCGGGTGTTTTTCATATAATTCGCTTTTAGGATTCACCATTTCCGGCTCTACCCATATCCCAAATTTTACACCTGCTTTGGTAGCCTCCTTGACAAGATACCCCAAACCGTTAGGCAACTTTTTTGCATTTTCTTTCCAATCTCCCAAACCCGCATGGTCGTCGTTTCTTGGATATTTATTTCCAAACCAGCCATCGTCCAATAAGAACATATCTACCCCAAGCTTTTTCGCATCAGCGAAAAGAGCCGTCAATTTGTTTTCGTCAAAATCAAAATAGGTAGCCTCCCAGTTGTTCAACAATGTTAAACGCGAACCCTCACCATCTAATATCCGATATTTTCTGGCCCATTTGTGCAGATTTCGGCTGGCTTCGCCCGTACCTTTTTCGGAGTAAGTTGAAATAAATGCAGGCGTTTCAAAGGATTTTCCAGCTGGTAATTCATATTGAGAAGCATGCGGATTAATACCTGCTATCAACCTCAGATTATGCAAGGGATCAAGCTCAAAATCGAGTTTAAAATTCCCTGACCAGGCCAGTTGACCCAGCAAAACTTTACCGTTTTCCTCGTTCGCCGGCTTATTAAAAGAAACCAAAAAAGTGGGCGGCTCGAATAGATTTGTTCGGGTTCCCAACTTTGAATCGATTGATTTAATACCGGCAGTTAACAGGGTTTCTTCCGGCTTCATTTCACTAGCCCAGCTTCCGCTGTAATGCGTCAGATAATAGTCATCAGCGCTGAAATACAAGTTCGCCGAAGCATATTTATCCAATAAGATCGACTTGGTTTCACGATTGGTGATCACAGCCCACTGCTCCACCACATTTTCTGCGGCGTAAGTTTTAAACATCAAAACCACTTCAACGGGATATACGTCGTCCTTTAGGGTAATGCTTGTAATACTGACATTCCCATCAATTTTGTTGACTGAATGGGAAACATATTTTAACTCGGTAGAAGTATTTCCATCAGCATGAATGACTGTTAAAGCTGGTTCAAAAAGGTTTGTTGACCCGCTGGAAGTGTAAACTACATCTGATATACCTTCCTGATCATCCTGACGTGCAGAATGACCCTGAATATCATCATAATCGGCCCTGTTTGTTAATTTCTGACCAAAATAGTTGACACGCAGCTTGTTGGTTTTGTCTGTCGACAGCACTATTGCGTTATCAGCCGTTTCAATCGGAATCACAACTTTTTGCTGTGCATTTGTCAACAATGGAGATAAAAATAAGAGAAGAAAGAGCTTAGGAATGGAAAACTTCATTTTAAAAGATAGATTTTGATCGATGAGTAATGTCTGGCTGCAGTCGTTTCATGCAAAGAGAAGAAAGGTAAAAAAATAAGAGCGCAAAGAGACATTTCCTGACAAGTCCGTTTACAAATTTTATCAATTCGAATCTTCTCTTTTTCCCTGCATACTCTTTGTGAAACTATTTAATACTCTATAAAAAGAGAAACTACGGCGTCAACCATAGTTTCTCTCAATACTCGATTTATTTCCAAACGTCGTTCTGCTTGACATTTGGATTGCCCTGCAATTCTATCAGTGGGATCGGCAGCACGTAATCTTTTGCTTTCGGGACCCGCCCGACATTGTACTTTTGAGAATAGTTTTTAATGTAATCTCCCAGATAATCCGGTGAACCTCCGAACTTGCTTTTTCGACGCAATTCAGGATACCCAACCTGTTCAAAAGCAAATTCATGCATGATCTCGTCCACAATCGCGTCTCGCAAAGCTTCTTTTGAAAGCCCTGTTAACGGAGCCAAACCCGCTCTGGCACGTACCATATTGATTCCCATATAGGCGTCACCTTGCCCACTTTCGTTGGCGGCTTCTGAATGTCCCAGCAATACGTCGGCATATCGCATATAGATGATATTCTTTTCAGTTGCTGAGTAATTGCTGATATTTAATTCCACCAATTTGTTAGACCAAGCTTTGCTGAATATCAATTGCTCTGGCTTGTTCGGATCTGCATTCGGATCCACAAGACCACCGAAACGTGATAAATTGTAATCCGCTTTTGCACTCCATTTCACCTTCGCATATTCCCCTGTTGAAGTTTTCGGCACCCGTCCACTCGGATAACTTTCGATAAACGTCCCGTCAATCCGTTTGTCGTTATCGGCATATGACATCCGAAAATCCTTCGTTGCGCTCAACCAGCTCCAACCAGCTCCCCCTAAATCACTCGGGAAGTCCTCCGGATTAAAGTGAGCGGAGTTATTGGTATATTCGTTGGCATTTGCTTTCGCTGATGACTGCCCTTCGAATATCCGTTCGCCCATATTTTTGTGATCTACGTCAAAATTATCGCTAAAGTTGGTGAACAGAGATAATCCGCCGGTATTCATGATAATCTCGGCAGTTGCCCTTGCTTCGGCCCATTTTTCATCCCAAAGTTGCGCTTTCATCAGTAATGTCAGGTTTGCCCACTTCGTCGCACGACCAAGATTAGGACCCGTATAACTTCCTGGTAACAAGGGAGTTGCTTCATTGCAATCCTTGTATATCTGATCAATTACTGCACGCATTCCCCCATCGTTGGAAGGAAGATCCTTATAGGTTTGGGTAGATGCTGTTTTCAAAGGAGGATTATCAAAATAGCGAACCAACTCGTAATAGTAAAACGCTCTCAGGAAAAGCGCCTCTCCTTTTATTCTCGCTATTTGTTCTTTGTTGGCCGGATCATCTATTTTGTCGGCAACTTCGATGATATTGTTGGCCCTGTTGATCGACCGGTAACATTGCTGCCAGTATGCATTGATATAGTCGTCAGCTGCACTGATATTGCCCAGGTTATATTGCAAAGGCCCTTTCTCCCAACCTACCTGATATCCGGTCAAACATTCAAAAACGTAGCGATTGTAAAAATGATTAAACCAATCATTGTTACCCATCGTGAGGTCGTCATATACCGCATTCACTCCAAGTTCCAGTTCCTTGGCAGATTGATAAAACGAATCGGGATTGATAAAATCGGGCGTTTCTTTCAAATCCGAACAGGCCATGACAGACATGGTTCCGGCGATGAGCGAGATGCTTAATTTATTGAAAATATACTTTTTCATGATCCTGTTTTTAACTAGTTAAAACTCCGTTCAGGTGCTTAAAATCCAAGATTTACACCAAACGTAAACGTTCTCGCACGGGGATATGCGTCATAATCATCCCCCCGGTTCAGGTTGCTCTGACCACCGTTATTTACCTCTGGATCAAAACCTTTGTATTTGGTAATGATAAACAGGTTCTGACCACTTACAGAGACTCTGGCGTTCTGGATAAATTTCGTCTTGAAAGGAATATTGTATCCTAGCGAAACATTCTGAAGGCGAACGAAAGAGCCATCCTGAATAAAGAACGAGGATTTTCTATAAGAGATAAAATCGCGACGTCCGTCGATAACCGGCCGTGAAGCATCTGTATGCGTCGGAGTCCACGAGTCCGAAAGGATATTCGAAATCTGATTGATCTTCTGCACGCCGTCCCCAATTTCCGATTGCTGCAGGTTTCTTACCTGATTGCCCTGCACGCCTCTGAAGAATATACCCAAATCGAAATTTGCGTATTTAAGTGAAGTGTTTAGACCAAACATATACTTCGGATTGGGATTGCCAATAATCTTGTAGTCGTCCGAAGTATATTTCCCATCATTGTTTACGTCAGTATACTTAGGATATCCCGCTTTTGCCGAGAAACTCGCGGCCTCCGAGTCATTCTGGAACAAACCTGTATACTCATATCCTCTCCAGACACCGATCGGATTACCCGCCTGAACCCAGCTTCCATCGATTCCAAGGTGACCACTCGGACTGTCTGCAAAATATGGGGTGCTTTGTGCCAGATCGGTGATTTTGTTTCTAACGAAAGAGATATTACCTCCAATATCCCATTTGAATTTGTTGTTATTAATGACTTTGTAGCTGACTTCGAAATCCATCCCCTTGTTTGTAAGGGATCCTGAATTCAGCAATACGCTACTAAATCCTGTACTTTGGGCGATGGATACATATAGGAGCAAATCGGTAGTGTTGGTATTGTACCAGTCAATTGAAAGGTCCAGTTTACCTTTTAGCAACGTTGTGTTTAACCCCAGATTCAGCATTTTTGTCGACTCCCATCTAAGATCCGGATTTGCAATATTGTTCGGTCCATAACCCGCCGTGAACTGTCCGCCAAATATGTAATTATATGGCACCAGGCCGGATACTGATCTGTATGGTGGAATATTCGAATTACCTGTAATCCCGTAACTCGCGCGGAATTTCAAGTCCGTAAAAGTATTGGCGAGAGCCGAATTTTTGAAAAATGGTTCGTTAATAATTTTCCAGCCGAAAGCAGCCGAAGGAAAAGTGGCCCATTTGTTATTGGGTCCAAATTTCGAGGAACCATCGCGACGAACTGTTAAAGTCAATAAATACCGGTCAAGAGCGGAATAGTTTATTCTTCCAATGACCGACTGCAATTCCCATTCCGACCGCCCTGAATACGGCGTTAGCAAAGTTGCCCCATTCTGCAGGTTCATCGACGTAACATCGTCCGAAGGTAAGCCCCTCACAGATGCTGAGTTGTATTGATTTTTTTCGTGCTGATAGGTATATCCCAGCGTTACATCCAGATTATGTCCCGATGCTATTTCTTTGTTGTAAAACAAGAGGTTTTCATTCAGAATATTGACAACCGACCGGTTGAATTTGTCGAGCTCCCGGTTGTACTGGCGACCCACACGGGTGTAACTATTGTAAAAAGAAGTACGGTCTGCACCAAGAATATCTGCACCAAGACTCGTTTTAAACTTCAGTCCTTCCACCAGATCAAATGTGAAACCGGTGGTTCCGAACAAACGGTTTGTTGCATCACGATCATATCCGTACAACGCTTCAGTAACCGGGTTGATGCTAAATCGACCATCATAACTTGGATAGTTATATGTCCCGTTTTGATCCTTCACAGGAACCGTAGGATCCAATCCAAGCGCAGTAATAACGATGCCACCAGGCCCACCGCGATCCGTTGGGACATTGCTTGAAGTCATACGGCTGAAAGACCAGCTGTTGCTCATTTTTGCCTTCCCGTTCAGAAAATCGTTGTCCAAATTCATCCTGAAGCCATATCGTTTGAAATTCGTATTAAGGATAATCCCTTCGTTGTCCAGGTAATTGCCACTAAATGCGTAGCGCATATTGGCAGTTCCTCCTGTAAACGTCAGCTGGTGGCTCTGGATTTTTCCCTGGCGCAGGATTTCGTTCAGCCAGTTGGTGCCCGCTCCTGCCGAAGAAATCTGGGCATCGGTATATCGGCCAGCACCTCCCTGGCTCACTTCCAGCATGTTAATGTACTTCATATAGTCGTCAGCCCGGAGCATCTTAATCTTTCTCGCGGCCGACTGAATGGAATAGGAACCGTCGTATGAAAGCCGCCCTGTTCCTGTCTTCCCTCTTTTCGTTGTGATCATCACAACCCCGTTGGCACCGCGAGATCCATAAATCGAAGTACCCGACGCGTCCTTCAAAACTTCTATTGATTCAATATCATTCGGGTTTAACATCGCCAATGCGTTGGACGGCTGACGGTCGCCGCCTGTTCCAACAGCGTTGTTATCCGGATAAATCGGCAATCCATCGATTACATACAACGGTTCCGAACCGCTCAAAATCGAATTGGGGCCGCGTACACGTACAGAAAGCCCGCCTCCAGGTGCAGCAGATGCCTGCGAAATCTGAACGCCGGCCACCCGACCCTGTAATGCCTGATCAAGCGAAGTGACCGGAAATTCTTTGATTACAGAACCTTTCACACTCGAAACGGATGCCGTCAAATCACTTTTCTTAACAACCCCGTATCCTACTACCACAACTTCTTCCAGTGCCTTTGTGTCTGGCATAAGGTTCACGTTAATTTTGGACATGGTTCCGATAGGTATTTCTTTCGAAAGATATCCCACGTAACTGAACACCAAAGTCTGGGTATTATCAGCAGAAATTTGATACCCGCCTGTCCCATCCGTTGTTGTTCCGCGGTTGGTACCTTTGATCATCACGCTAACTCCTACCAGAACCTCTCCCGCGCTGTCCGTCACCTTTCCTGACACAGTATCCTGAGCATATACTGTTATATTATAACAAGTCAGCATGAGAACTGCAATGAAGGTGTGCCATCGCCATTTCATAAAATTTTGCATCATGTAGTAAATGTTTAATTGGCTAGAATTAGGATTTAAAAACAAAAACCGATCCTTTTATATCGAAATTATCACAGTTTATAATGACAAAATTCAAGAAACAAACCCCTTGAAACAATGGATAATTTCGAAATAAAGATGGATAAAAATATGAAGTACTCAGAAGACCAGAAACGACCAGAACCCACCACTCAAGTCGTAATACTCAGAAAAACAGCATCTTATACACTTTAAATCAAGGACTCGTTGCCCCAAAACCATGGAGAATACGCCATTTAACCATTTCAATTGACCGTTCGAATTACGGGTCAATTTCCAACCATTGCGAAGCCAAAAGCATCTAACAAAAAATCAACCTCAAAATGAAGCATATACTACTGCTTTTTCTGATAAGTATTCTGCATCTTCAATGCAAAAAAGACAAGGTGGAGAAGCCCGATCCGCAGATTGCGACCATTGTTGGAAAATGGCGGTATGCTGGATATGAGGTTGAGGAAAATGGTAAAAAAGTATGGCGACTGAATCCAGATGATGCACCAAGCTACATCACCATTCGGTTCGACGGCGTGATGTTAGATTCAAAGGGGTTGCCAATGTGTTGTCCGCCAAGTGCCTACAACTTGAACGGCACGGTTTTCAAAATTATTCCAAAAGCCGACCTCCCCAACAATGCTCAATGTGCCGTAGTTGACTGCATTAGCTGTGAAACACTTCAAATGGATCAGAACGGCGACGAGTTGATCATCACATATTGCTTCGCGGGCGGTCGAAGTAGGTATGTGAGGGAGTGAAACAACACCTTCATTTTTTGGGATTCATTTTCCTTAACATATAGGGATATTTTCTCTGGCCAGTTTCTGTTAAATTGCCGCAGAATTCGCCCGAAAGCCCTCATGCTCCGAACTACTATTTTGCTTTTTACGCTGTTAGTCTGTTATTACGCGACAGGCCAAAGTATTCATTTTAAATTCGCCGATTCCTCTTTATTGCCTAAAAAACCAGAGGGTTTTATGCATGGAATATCGGGAATCGAATATGATACAAGAGAAAAGCTATGGCATATGGCCAATGATCGCGGCGGCTATTTTGTTTTTCATAATATACAGAATATCAGTGACTTCCAGCAGCCAGAAAATCTGTTAAAAGAAAAATACACCCGCTACTGGTTCGAGTCCATTAGGATTGATCCGTCTTCTGGCAGGTTTATCTTCGCGGTCGAGAATGAATATGAGCCTGTTTGGGACAACCCTGATACTACCACCTATGTGGCCTGGTATGAACACTACCTTCCCAAGATATATGCACCGAACTTCCTAGTTGCGCCGATACATTTGCCGGTTGACAACAAAGGCATTGAGTCGGTGGCAGTAACTGAAAATGGTAACGTGTGGGTGACGTCCGAAGTCGGCTGGCTCCCGGAAGAGAAAATCACCTCGGATACTATTCAGTTTTTTCGTTTTCTGAAAGACAGGAATTATGAGCAAGAAGTTTTCAACTATCGTATAGATCGAACCGGCTGCCCCAACTCCCCCACTGCCGAGCGGTTTGGCGGCATTTCAGAAATTTTGTCGATCAATGAAAATGAATTACTCGTTTTAGAGCGCTGCTGGGATAACGGACCAGAAGGTTCGAAGAAAACCATTGCCAAACTTTGGCAAGCAAAAATCAAGGGAAAACAACTGGAAAAATCAGAAAATCCTTCGTTTGATTTCAACAAACAACTTCCCTTCGAACCTGATAATCTGGAAGGTATGGCATGGTGGCCAACTACATCGGGCAAGAAAAAATTAATTCTGGTAAGCGATGACAATCCCGGCCTCGACAATAAGCAACGCACACAATTGATACTGCTCGAAGAGTTTTGATAGCGGTCGGCTTTCGACGATCAAACCTGGCTTTGAAGTTGACCAGTAGTTCAAGTCCAATTTGGTCTCAAAAATAAAAAAATCAGATTTCAATCATCTTCACGCCTTAGTGCTTTCGTGGCAAACCACTTTCAACGATAAAAGTATGAATCGCGTCGAAATGGCTTTGTAAAACAGACCATAGTCTGAACGTAAATGCGTCAAAGTCGAAGAGAATTCATTCAAAAAAGCTCGCTGCTGACAGCTGCTGGCATATCGTCTGTCTCAGCCTCGCGCCAATCTTTTGACCATCATTCCTTTGAGAAAGATGGTGGTATTCAGTTTTGCCTGGCCCACTTTTTCGGAATGAGCAAGCAACGTATTGAGCTTTCGAAACAGATGAATGTTTTAGGAGCCGTGGGCGGAATTAATCCGGGAAGCGTAGGTTTGCCCAACGTCAAAAACTGGGAATATGAGGCCATATTAGCCGTCAAAAATGCCTGGGCAAGAGAGGGGCTAACTTTTAAAGTGATCGAAGGACCGCCGTCGCTTTATGAAAAAACAAAACTAGGGCTGCCCGGTCGCGACGAGGAGATCGCCAATTTTATCCGCCTGATGCAAAACATGCAGAAAGCGGGAATAGAGACTATTTGTTATAACTGGATGCCGGTCATCAGTTGGGCGCGAACTTCTATGGATCGGAAAAGTCGTGGTGGTGCATTGGTGAGTGCATTTGATATTGAAGATATTAAAAACCTTCCTCTTACAGAATATGGCACTTTCACAAAGGACGAGATGTGGAAAAACCTGGAATATTTTCTAAAAGCGGTGGTTCCGGAGGCAGAAAAATACGGGATCAAACTCGCTCTTCATCCCGACGATCCACCGATTGACAGCATCCGTGGTATACCCCGAATCATGACCTCCGCAGATGCTTTTAAAAGACTTATCGAGATCGTTCCGAGCCCGAGTAACGGCATCACGCTTTGCCAGGGAACATTTGCTACTATGGGCGAAAATATTCCGGAAGTAATTAAATATTTCGGCAAAAAAGGAAAGATCCATTTCGTTCATTTCCGCGATATCCGTGGTAATGCAAACAACTTTGAAGAAACCTTTCACGACGACGGTAAAACGGATATGCATGAAGCCATGAAGTGCTATTACGATATAGGGTTTAAAGGCCCCATGCGTCCGGACCACGTTCCGACAGTCTCGGGAGACAGTAATGTTCACCCCGGATATAGCGATTATGGTGCGCTTTTCGCCATCGGCTACATGCGAGGCCTGATTGAATCCATCGCCAAAAACAGAGCCTGAACAATAGTATAATATAAACCAACCCCATCATTTGAATATGAAATTCAAAAGCTACCTAATTAGTATTCATTTTATTACACTTCTTCTTTACATCTCATATTGTGGGCCATATGCGCGATCCCAGTCAACAAAACCGAATACGCTTCACCAAAAATATACTTCCGTTCCCTTGGGATCCATCAAACCAAATGGCTGGCTGGAATCTCAATTGAAAATCATGCTGAAAGGCACAACCGGACACTTGGACGAAGTGCATAATAAGATCAAAAATGATAACGGATGGCTTGGAGGCAAGGGCGACAGCTGGGAAGAAACGCCATACTGGCTCGACGGAGCCGTTCCGCTGGCATATCTGGTTGATGATCCGGCATTGAAAGCCAAAGTTCAAAAGTATATCGACTGGACGATTGATCACCAGAGACCTTCAGGATACTTTGGGGCTATCACAAAAGATGAACGCGAAAAAAAAGTTGAAATCACGGCTATCAATTGTGCTTCCGGCGACGACTGGTGGCCCAAAATGGTAATGCTTAAAGTTTTCAGACAATATTATGAAGCAACTCAGGATAAGCGAGTGATTCCATTTATGTCCAAATATTTTAAGTACCAACTGGCCGCTTTGAAAAATTGTCCTGTTGGAAATTGGACCGAATGGGCAACCTCCCGCGGTGCCGACAACGTAATGATGGCGCAATGGTTATATGCGCAAACCAAAGAATCCTATCTGCTCGAACTAGCCTCACTGATCGAGAAACAATCTTTTCAATGGAGCAACTTACTGGGTAACCGCGACTGGGTGATTAACGCAGCAACATACCAGAATAATTACAAATGGATGGAACGTCATGCTGTAAACGTGGGTATGGCTCTCAAGTCGCCAGCGATCAATTATCAGCGAACTGGTGATCCCCAATATCTTAAAAGCTTAAAAACCGGTTTCCATGATCTGATGACGCTGCATGGTCTGCCGATGGGTATTTTTTCGGGCGACGAAGATATTCACGGAAATGCGCCAACCCAGGGCGTTGAGCTGTGCGCCATTGCAGAAGCGATGTACTCCCTTGAAGAGATCATCGGTATAACAGGTGATATTCAATATATGGACGCGCTGGAGCGCATGACGTTCAACGCTTTGCCAACCCAGACAACGGACAGCTACAACGAAAAGCAGTACTTCCAGATCGCCAATCAGGTTCAGATCAGTCGAGGAGTATTCGATTTTTCACTGCCTTTTGATCGTGAAATGAATAACGTGCTAGGTATGCGTAGCGGATATACTTGTTGTCTGGCGAATATGCACCAAAGCTGGACCAAATTTGCCACACATCTCTGGTATAAAACCAGCTCCAACGGGATCGCGGCATTGGCTTATGCTCCAAATGAATTTACAACCAACGTCGGTAAAAACAATACTCCCATAAAAATCACCGAGGCTACGAATTATCCTTTCGAAGATCAGATTCGTTTCAGAGTGAGCACGGCGACAAATGTCACTTTCCCGATGGAATTGCGCATTCCATCCTGGTGTGCAGAAGCAACGATATTATTGAATGGAAAAGAATTTAGGAAAGAAAAAGGCGGGCAAGTTGTGACGGTCAATAGAAACTGGGCGAATGGCGACGAGGTCACGCTCTCGCTTCCTATGCAAGTTTCTACTTCGAATTGGGGCAAGAATTCCAGAGCAATTGAACGTGGGCCATTGGTATATGCTTTGAAAATTAAGGAACGCTGGGAAAAGGCAAATCAGGAAGAGGAAGGCGAATACTATAGCGTCTATCCCGAATCTGACTGGAATTATGGAATATTGAAATCAATCATCGACAATCCAAAAGAATCCCTGACAGTAAAGAATGTTAAACCGATTTCCAGCGACTTCGTCTGGAATCTGGATCACAGCCCCATCGAGATCACAGCAACGGCAAAGAAAATTCCGAACTGGAAAGTTGTTGATGGCCTGGCTCATCAGCCAGTCACAGATCGCGAGGGGATATACAAGGGCGAGGTTGCACCAAAAGTTGAAACGATTACGCTGGTTCCCTATGGTTTTACAAAGTTGAGGATTGTCGCGTTTCCAGTGGTGAAGTAGATATCGAATTTGGTGGTGCCAGGTCTGATATCTGGCACCACCAAGCTTGCCAGCTATAACTGTTCTATGCACATTATTGAATGGGAGTTTCCGCTTTCGGATTGTAATTTTTGGAGCGAAAGAAGAATAGCATTCCAGCAGATAGAATGAGAGAAACAATGGACGATATCCAATTAAAATTTTCGAAATATCTGTCCAGAGAAGGCCGGTTTTGATGAGCAAACGCGGTTAATACAAAAAGCGAGTTGTTTACTATATGCGCCAAAATAGGTACCCATATGTTACCAGACCACAGAAACAAATATCCAAAAAGAGCTCCCAGAAGCAATCGGGGGAAGAATCCGTAGAATTGAAAATGAATCAGGCTAAAAATCATTGCGGCGGCCCAGATACTGCTAATAGAGCTCAAACCCCAATCCTTTAATTTAGTCTGCAATACACCGCGAAAAAAAATTTCCTCTCCAATTGGGCCGATAAGGCCAAAAACAGTAAGTACCACAAGCAATTCCGAAAACAAGTGAATCTTTAAAAGTCTTTGCGTCAGCAATCCCTTCTCCTGTTCCTTAAAACGCATCCAGCTTTCAAATTCTTTAAGAATTTCAGGGAGGCGAATGTTTTGATTCCAATGTATAATTATTTGATTTACAGGTATTAAGATAATAACAATAGCTATTACCATCCACACCGACGAAACCCGTGACACCGATGCTATTGAAAACTGCCCCCAAGTCTTATTTTCATAAACGTACCAGAAAAAAATTGCAGGTACCAAAAACGTGAAAGCATGTTCAACTCCGATCACAACCATTCTGAGATACCAATGATCCGTAGTTTTAGGCGTTATTTCAGGGTTTACGCCAGTTACCAATGGCTGGAGTCCAAAAAAATGACTGATGAGCAAGCTAATACCAATACCTAATGCGATACTTAGTAGCACACACCCACAAAGAAGCAATACGGAACTACCTTTCTGCATATATTACGAACTTGGCGAATTACAAGATTGACGTTAGGGATTGCAAAAATCTGAAATTTATTGCCAAAGTCAGTTTACAAAATTTCAGGGTTGTAATAATACTTGCTAATACAATCTTGCATTCTATTGCCTCCTCCTAAATCATTAATATCATTTTACCGCTCTCGTATGATCATGTTGATTTTTAATGAGTTTCAAATGATTTAATTCTGGAATCACCAGAAGGCGATCGGCAGGAATGTGGCAATTCTTGTCCTCAAGATAGTATTTGTGTAGCAACTACAAATCCAGCCTGGGATTATTGGTACAAAACATTTTTATTAATCGCAACCATGAGAGCTCATTTAGCACTCCATATATCCAGGCAAGGAGAACTAAACTAGCAAAACTGGATTGAATCGAGCGGAAGTATTAGCTATTCAGGAAATTATATTTTACCATTTATAATTATCACCAAATAATGTATTTTCATGAAAACCATCATTAAATCGCATTTCCACATTTGCGAGCATTGGAATTCTGGCTTTAAAACTCCAACTTATTCGTTCATTCCTATTATTGATATAATTAAATTACGTTTATGAAAAAGTTTCTATTCCTGCTCACCTGCTCTGCCCCGCTCCTTTCTTTCGGCCAGGCGCCAACCGATCCGATTGCTGAAAAAGCTAAAAAAATTCACGAAAAAGTATTGACCATCGATACGCACGCCGATGTCCCTATCAATATGATGAGAGAAGATTTTGATGTGTCGGTTGAGCATGATTATGAAAAGGATGGCACACAGATTGACTTTCCAAGAATGAAAAAAGGCGGAATGGATGGTATGTTTTTCGCCGTATACCTCGGACAAGGCAAACGGACACCCGAGGCTAACGCAGAAGCTAAAAAGAAAGCACTTGCCATTTTTGATAAGATACATGAAGCAGTAAAACTTCACCCTGATATGGCTGGCCTGGCCACCACTTCGAAAGACGCTTACAGGCTGCAGAAAGAAGGCAAAAGAGCTGTTTTTATTGGTATGGAAAACGGATGGCCAGTTGACAACGATATCAAAAACCTGAAACTGTATTATGATTTGGGTCTCCGGTATATCACATTGTCTCATTCGCAAAATAACGATATCTGTGATTCTTCCACCGATCCTGATGGCCCGGAATTCAACGGTCTCAGCAAATTCGGAGAGGAAATGGTAAAAGAAATGAACCGATTGGGTATCATGGTAGATATCTCACACGTGTCAGATTCCACTTTTTACGATGTCATCAAGTTGACGACTGTTCCGGTTATCGCTTCGCATTCCTCTTGCCGGGCGCTTTGTGATGTTCCTCGTAATATGACAGACGATATGATCAAGGTACTGGCTAAAAATGGCGGCGTTATCCAAATCAATTTTGTTCCAAGCTTTGTCAAAAAACCTTCTGAGCAACAAGAGCTTTCGATGAAGGCGTTGATGATGAAAATCAGACAGACCGACCTGACGCCTGATCAGAAAAAGGAGCTTCGAATGGAGATGAAAGCGATCAGCAAGAAATATGAAAAGGATATGCCGACTGTAAAAGATGCTGTTGACCATATCGAACACGTTATAAAACTGACCAGCGTAGAGCATGTCGGAATTGGCATGGATCTGGATGGTGGCGGCCGCGTTATCGGAATGAATGACGTGAGTCAGATCGGTGCAATTACCGAAGAATTGGTGCGACGGGGCTATTCAGAAAAGGATATTGCCAAAATATGGGGAGGAAATATCATGCGTGTTTTGGACAAAGTAGAAAAAGGCGCAAAAACTTTGTAAATCGCTAAGGATTGAAAGACAAGGGTTTCGGTAAATCGACAAAAAAATATATACATTTTGAGAAATAGTTTAATAAAATTGTAAATATTACACCATAATTGCCGCGTAACGTCAACTACATTATTTCTCAATGGCTAAGTCACCGAAGAAAAAACCAGATCCTGCAATTTCTGATTCTTTAGAAAATACAAGCACACCCGGGCATCATTACCTAGGACCAGTGGAGACATTAAGTCGCTTCACTGAGTTTGATATACACCTTTTTCGTCAAGGCAAACATTTCAAACTTTACGATAAGCTGGGTTCTCACGTAATGGAGAATCAAGGCGTAGTCGGAACTTACTTTGCCGTCTGGGCACCAAATGCCTCTTCTATCGCTGTGATAGGTAATTTCAACGGATGGAATTTATCCTCACATATGCTCGCAGCCCGCTGGGATAGTAGTGGTATATGGGAAGGCTGGATTCCCGATGTTGGCGTTCGAGAGGTATATAAGTACTTTATCACAACCAATGATGGTCAGCAACTTGAAAAGGCGGATCCCTTTGCACTCTGGTGCGAGGTAGGCCCCCGTACCGCCTCCATTGTTTGGGATACCTGGTATGAATGGACAGATGAGCAATGGCTTGTAGATAGAAAAGAAAAAAATAAACTCAACGCTCCAATATCGGTATATGAGGTGCATCTCGGATCCTGGAACCGCGATCCTTCCGATCCGGAGCGGGTCCTGACATTTCATGAGATTGCCGAGACCCTCGTTCCATATGTGAAAGAAATGGGCTTTACGCACGTTGAATTCATGCCGATTATGGAACACCCATATACTCCTTCCTGGGGATACCAGATTACCGGGTACTTTTCGGTCGCCTCCCGGATGGGTACGCCGCAAGAGCTCATGTACCTGATCAACCAGTTTCACCAAGAAGGTATTGGTGTATATATGGACTGGGTTCCCTCCCACTTTCCGGGCGATGCTCATGGACTTTTCCGTTTTGACGGCACGGCACTTTACGAGCACGAAGATCCAAGAAAAGGCTATCACCCCGACTGGAAAAGCTATATCTTCAATTACGGAAGAAACGAGGTTCGCTCTTTCCTGATCAGTAATGCGTTGTTCTGGCTCGATAGATACCATGCAGACGGACTTCGTGTGGACGCCGTTGCTTCTATGCTATATCTTGATTATTCGAGAAAGCATGGCGAATGGATTCCAAACGAATTTGGTGGACGAGAAAACCTGGAAGCCATTTCACTTTTACGCGAAATGAATATCGCAGCGTATACAGAATACCCTGATATTCAAACCATAGCAGAGGAATCAACCGCATTCCCGGGTGTTTCGAGGCCAGTATTTGTGGGTGGCCTGGGCTTCGGTATGAAATGGATGATGGGCTGGATGAACGACACGCTGAAATATTTCGAGAAAGACCCCGCATTCAGAAAATGGCATCAGGATATGCTAACGTTCAGTACGGTATATGCTTTTTCAGAAAACTTTATGCTGCCATTTTCCCACGACGAGGTCGTATATGGCAAGAAATCGCTATTGACTAAAATGCCGGGGGACGAATGGCAACGCTTCGCTAATTTGAGGCTGCTTTTCACCTATATGTATACGCACCCGGGCACCAAGCTAATGTTTATGGGCAGCGAATTTGGCCAGACTTCGGAATGGAATTTCCAACAGAGTCTGGACTGGCATTTGCTGGAATTTGCGCCGCACAAGGGTATGAAAGAGTGCGTTAAGGCACTTAATCACTTGTACAAAAGCGAGCAGGCCATGTACGAATTTTCATTCAGCCATGAAGGATTTGAATGGATAGATACCCAGGACCGCCAAAATTCGGTGTTGATTTATTCCCGGAAAGCGAGCGACGCATCCAAAAACATAGTGGTGATCCTGAACCTGACGCCTGTCACTCGTCCCGGATATCGGGTGGGTGTTCCGAGTAAAGGCAAATGGGCCGAAATCTTCAATTCTGATAATAGTGAATTCTACGGCAGCGGCGTTATAAATGCCAATCCGGTAAAAGCGGAGGAAGAAAACTGGCACGGCAGACCATATTCATTAAAAATTGACCTGCCACCATTGGGAGCCGTAGTTCTGAAACTGAAGGGCACTGGTAAGTAAACCGGCGGTTTCGTTAAGAATAGAATGCAAATTTTTGCTTTACTTTGAGGCGGGATTTATTTCCCGCCTTTATTTTTACCCGTTTGTCTATCTTATTAAATCAATTTCTTCAACAATAATGACAAATAAAGTACTTACCACACTTCTCTTAATACTGATTTCTGTCTCAATTAAGGCCCAAAGTCTCTCACGTGTTACATCCGGTGTTGATATAGGTCTTGGCTACGGCTACGACAATAAACAATGGGCACCGTCGGGAGTGTATCATCAGGAATTAAGCCTGAAACATTTTCCGTGGTTTAATGTTGGATGGGGAGTACGCGCATGGGGCTTGTACACCGGGCGAACCGACCTTTTTCCTAAATCCTCAGTGGCGGCCGCGGCAGGCGATACCATGAAATATGGAAACATCGCAACAACAGGAGTAAGCTTCCTTTTTGGCTTGAACGTAAAGCTTGGGGATATTGAAATTGGCGCAAATACTGACCTGATCGGAGTTGTTTTTGGCCCCCAACGGAAGGGACTATACGATCCCGCTTCGATCAGTGGAGACGGTGCAGAGTATGTACAAAACCATGTAAATAGCTCGCCAAATTTGCTCAATACTGTCCCGTTACTTGTTGCCAATCAAAACGGCCAATCGGAAATTTATGTGAGATATTGGCTCTCAAACAGAATCGGCGTTAAGGCCGCATATGCGTATGGTAGCGTTGCCTATAAAACCGACGTTAAGCTGAACGGAGGGCAAAACCTCTACTCTACTACTTATGGCATACCCTATCTGGCCGTTTCATTTCCTCTTTACAACTAACACACCTGAAATACAGCAATTTCTCATGACCGAAAATCTGATCGATTCGCATAAGTACAAATTATGGACTTCCAGAATGATCAAAAATGGCCTGGAGATCAACCGGATAGATGAGCTCTACTCCAGAAGAAACCATGAAGGCCAAATATTATTCTCGCTCGTATATACTGACGCGACCACACCGGAAGGAAACAAAATACCACCGATCTGTTTCATCAAAGGTGAAGTCGTGTGCGTACTGACGTGCCTGATCGATCAGCAGACAAAAGAGAAATATCTATTATTGGTTCAGCAACGCCGCATATGCGACGGCTCTATGACTTACGAACATCCGGCCGGGATGCTCGACAGCGAAAGCGACGCAGCAGCCGTTGCAGCGCGCGAAGTGTGGGAGGAAACCGGAATAGAAGTAAGTGCAGACTCGCTTGTCCAGCTATATAAAGATCCCTGCTTCCCGTCCACAGGCACCAGCGACGAAGCGATGTACTTTTTCTACTGCGAACTCGAAATGACCGGCGGGCAAATAAAAAGCTACCACGACAAAGAAATGGGGCTACTTTCGGATCACGAGTACATCAAAACTTTTGTAGTTCCCTTTGTGGAAGGCCATAAGCTGATCAACAACGTAAACGGCATTCTCCTTGATTATCTGTACCTTAAAGATGTTCAGGATTGGGAGCTGATGAAGCAACTGTAACCCGAGGAATATTTCCGGCAAACAATTCCATAATAAATTGTCGAAAAAATAAATTTGGGTCTATATTTGCACCCCAATACCCCCAAGCACCCGTAGTTCAATGGATAGAATTGTGGTTTCCGGTACCACCGATAGGGGTTCGAATCCCTTCGGGTGCACAAAGTAGCGAAATTAGTCAAAGTCTTGACAGCTCTAACAATTTGAACAATAGCCCAAACCGGGCTATTGTTTCCAATTCCTTCTTTTAAGGTTACACGTAATTTTCATTACGTAAGTATTTCTACCCTAGTGAAAAACTACCATAGGTATAATCCAGGGTACTATTGATTTTCCCCATTTTCATAGTACCCCAATAACCCCCTATCGTTAAATGAAAAACTTAAAAATTTATTACCGCCCCCGACATCAAAAATCCTCTGGAACCTCTTACCTGTACTGCCGTATTAAACTAAATGGTGTGGCAGCTACCGATTTCTCAACATTCATTCCAGTTTCACCCGATTGGAACCAGGAAAGCCAAATCTTTACAGCCAAACAAAACAAAAAGCACAATACCAGTATTCTGCAAATTGCCAGTGAAATAGAAGTACTCCTGAATGAGTTACGACGGTTTGGAACGCCTACCGTTCACGATCTGAGAAACACTTTTTTAAAACGTGGAACAAAAAAGACGTTGATGGATTTGTATGCTGAAAGTCTGAAAATTCACAAAATACGAATTGGTGAACCTGGCTATTCCCTGGGAACCTTCAAAGCACATCGAAGTTTACACAACATCATGGTTTCGTTTTTAGCCTTCCAGAAAAGGACTGATATAGGTCTGATCGAAATTCGCAAACCCTTCGTTATTGACTTTGTTAATTGGCTCCGCTTTAAACGCAAGTACGGGCAAAACTACATTCACCGAAACGTGAACCACTTTAAAGCCTTTATGCGTATAGCCGTAGCCGACGAACACATAAAAACAAATCCGGTCGAATCCGTTTTTGAAGCTAAAACCCCGCCTGGGGAAATTGTTTACTTAACTGAGAAAGAAATAGAACTACTTTACAATAGCGATAATTTATTAACCCCTGGCCTGGAACGTGTGGCAGACGCTTTTCTATTCCAATGCTTTACCGGGCTTTGTTACATTGACCTGAAAAAGTTTTCAGCAAAGAAACACATCACAATGTTGCACGGTAGAAAAGTCATACACTATGCCCGGACAAAAACCCAAACCCCGTTTACAATCCCGGTGCTTTCGCAAACTGAGGAATTGCTTCAAAAGTATAATGGTTACATTCCAGTTTTGAGCAATCAGAAAATGAACCAACTGATAAAGGTGATTGCTAAAACGGTGGGTATTGATAAATATCTAACTACGCACATAGGACGCAAAACCGCCGGGACTTTCCTTTTAAACAATGATGTGCCCTTAGAAGTGGTTTCTAAAATCCTGGGGCACAAATCCATTAAAACGACGGAAAAGGTTTATGCCCATTTATTGCAGGAAACAATTTTACGTCACACAAAGCATCTTTGTTAAAAAAAATCCCACCAATTAATTATGGTGGGATTTTCTATTTTGTTCAACAAATTCATAAACCCATTCGAATAACGGCGCTCATGCCATCGATCATTAAAATAAAAGGATTTACCCAATTTTCATCGATTCGTTTTACCTTAATAGAACTGAAATATGGATAGTTGCCGACAACATCAAATTCATATTTCTTATCAAATGAACTAAATTTTCCTTTTTCTCCATCCAAGGTATTCTGATATTTATTATTGGTTAGAAATGGAAAGCAAATTTGAGCAGTCGCTTCAACAAATCCAGCGTATGCAATATTCATCTGATTGAATTCCTCCGGCATACTATTAAACGAGCCCGAAAGTGTTGTCAACCTACTTTCCAATTCATTCCAATCCAAATAAAATTTAAGCAAAATGAGCAAAAAGGTTGATAGAATATCATTGAGTACATAGTCTTCCTGTAGATAATATGGAATGAATATCTTTTTGTCGAAAAAAACTTGATTAGACGCATTAACAATCGATCGCAAATTCAAGAGTTTTTTTTCGACAAGCAATTTACACGTGACATTCAGCATGTGACTCAGAGTCTGGGAAGTATGCGAAGACACGGGGAACTCTCCTCCATTTTGACTGAGCACAAACTTACCTACTATTTCACGGATACTGTCCGCGACAAACCTAGCGTTGTCAAATTTGAAAGGCTCTTTTGAATAAAACTTATCTATGTAACCGTTAAAATCAACACCAATACCATATCTATGATGATATATTTTCCTAATATTCTCAATATCACAAACAAAAACTACTCGATCAAATCCAAATTTATTAGAGTTATCTCGCAGATCATACTGAGCAGAGAAAATATTAAACAATCTAAAAATATGTTCAGGGTCGAGCCTATCCATATCATCAACAACTAAAATCGTCTTAAAGTCAGGACTGCTTCTCTTTTCCTTTATTTTTGAAATAAGCTCAAAAATGCCATTAGACATTTCATCCATAAGCAAATGACGGTTGCTGCCTCCTTGAAACTTCATGAAATCATCTATCAATGTGCCAAGTTTATTTTCCTCAATCTCGTTTTTGAAATCTTTAAATGCCTTAAATAGACCGATCATTGATTTATTGATCTTTGTCCCAATTTTAAAAACTGAGGCAAAAATGCCTGCATAGTCTAAATAATCTTCAATTTCATTGTTAATATTCTCAGCAGTGCCTAGAATTTTCAAATAGGAAAATTTGTCTTTAATGAAGAAAGGGAGAAGTAAAATAAGCGGAAACTTGAACGATGCTAAATCAATAGAGCCATCCATTTTCTCAAGTAATTCCACAAGAATGTCATATTTCAGTAGGTCATATATATCATCATTTGAGGCAACGGAATAATTAACTGGGCTAATTTTTATAAAAAATAAGCTCTCGTTGTGAGACTCTACCGAACTAATAAAAGTTGACTTTCCCGTTCCAAACTGTCCCGTAAGCAGTACTCGCTTATTCTCTTCATAGTTTAAATGAAAAGTAAATTCACTAATTAACGATAATTGTTCAATTGTCT